>JAABVD010000083.1 GCA_014529615.1 Opitutia bacterium | reverse complement strand
CCCGGTATCATCCAGCAGGATGAAAATGATGTTTGGCCTGTCCGCAAAAAGCATTCCTGAAAGACCAGGGACTACCATTAACAGGAATAAAGGCTGAAACAGGGAAAAAACCATGGAGTTCAATAGAGACCAAAGAGGAGTGGGGAAAAGGAAAAAGGGGCGGGATGAGGTCACAATCAATAAATGCTTCCCATTTGCCAAGCGTCGAGCGCGGTCAATATTGCTTCCCCACCCTGGGACCGCAAGGCCACTCCAAGACTGTCCTTCCTCCCCGGATAGACGCGGGCTGCCACACAGGCCTTTCCGTTGACAAAGACCTCGACCACACTCCGGTCGATAAAGATATGGAGATTGAGCGGCTGCCCTTTACCCCTCTTGAAGCCATCCATCTCCATTGGGCGGGACTCGGCTTGCGGAAGGATGGAGGAACGTGTATTGTCCAGCGTAACGACCGTGTCGTACATGACCTCCCCGACGGCCCTCCGGGCCCTCATGTCATTGAGCCCGAATGTTCGCGGGCTGTATCCCTTCTCCAGTTGGATTATAATGCGGGTTTTTTCCTCACCTCCGGGAGAACGCAGCAGCTCGAGCTCTATTGCCGGGGAAGATTTTGGGTCGATTTCGGCGATGATTTCCATGGTGTTTCCGGAGATATTTTCCAGGACCACATCTTCATTGGCAGGCAGGTTCAAGTTTCGGACACTCTCATGTTTTCCCCGGAGCGAGGCATAATCCCCGGCCGGTTCCTGGCGAATGGGGTCCCAAGGGTCATTGGGAGCCAATGTCAGCCGTCGTGGGAGAGACATCAGTTGGTTCCATCCCTCGGTGGGATAGGCGTCGTTCATGTTGAAGATAACGATGAGGCCACCGTTTCCATCCGGGAAGACGGATGGAGCATGGACTCCCCCGGGTCGGGATGGACCGTGGTTGAAATCGCCCCCGTCCGTCACCTCGAACTTCATTCGCTCGCGGTCGAGGTCACCCAGTATCCATTTTCCGCCGCTGGTATGACTATAGTGAATGAGAATATGCTTTTCATCATTTGGGCCAATCGGCCAGAAATAAGGACAGGCCCCGTCATCGCCCACCATGCCATAGCGGTCATTTTCGAGGAACTGATGAATGTATTGCCAGTTGGCCAGATCGCTTGACCGATGCAAATATACCGCCCGGACGCTTTTTCCTCCTGGTCCGTCTGCGGTTTGGCCAGCAGTGAGTGCATAATAGTAGTCGCCTTCTCTAAAGATAGCGGGGTCGAAGATTCGGTGCGGCAGTGGCGGTGGACCGGCTCTCCATTCGGGAATGACGGCCTGGCCCGTGACTTTTTCCCAATTGAGCAATAGGGGATCGCTGGATACGGCAACCATCGAGCCAACCTCGGTTCCGTGATACATGGCGATGGCCCGATCCTCTTCTATTATGACATTCCCCGAGAAACAGGCCCGCTCCGGGTCGGGGTAAATGGCATAGGGCAAATCACGCCAGTGGATGAGGTCGTCGCTGATGACATGTCCCCAGTGTTGGCGCGGAAATTCCGGGGGATATCCCTGGTAGAACATATGCCATTTGCCGTTCCAATAGCTCAGGCCATTGGGGTCATTAAGCCGGTTCTCGGGGCTGGAGAAATGATATCGGGGATAGTGGGGGTCCTCGAGTAGTTTTGCCCGCGAATCGTGGAAACGCAGGAGCAAGGGATTATCGGCCAACTCCTTCTCCTGCTCCTCCAGAGTGTCGGAAAAGGTATAGCGAGGGACCGGTGAAGCATTTTTGCCGGGAGCAGGCTGGGCTAACGTTACGGTGGAGGCAGGGATGCTCACAGCCCATATCGACAGGATCGCGAATAGTTTCATGATACTCTTTTTTGTCTTATGAGATTTTCAATTTCCATTAGTGGTCAAAGTTCAGGTCACCACCTGCGTTTCCAGTCATACGGCGACTAATCGCTCACCAGGGGTTGGTCGCATCCATTTCCCATTTGACAAGTTTACTGGCTTTCACCCGGCCGTCTTCTGAAAACAGACGAAACTGCGTGCTGTCCTGTCGAGTCGGATACACGCGCTGCACCAGGCAGACCTTTGAATTCACAAAGACCTCCAGAATGGAACGGTCGATAAAAATATCCAGATCCAGCGAACCGTCGTCCGGCAGAGAAAACGGGATAGTCTGTTTAAGGTTTCCGCGCTTCAGATTGGGATGAGCCCGTCCCAGATTGTATTCGACTTCACTCAAGCTGGCCTTTTCGAAATTTATGACAAACTGCTGCATCTTTCGATCATAGGTAATGACCGTTTCTTCTTCCAAGTCAGGGGAACAAAACAGCTTCAATCCGAATCGCGATGCATCCCGCGGCTTAAGCCTCAGCTTGATCTCTGCACAATCCGAATCGAAGCCTTCGACTATACGGTCATCGCCTTCAGACAGGGCAATGTTTTCATGACGCCTTCCGTTATAGCGTAGTAACTGCAACTCCTCAACCGGATCTATCCTGAGGGAGTTATCCTTCGCGGGGGAGAAATGCCAAGGCAGCGTCATGATACTATGCCAGCCTGGGTCCGCCCCGATCCGGGTTGCATCTCTGACCCATCCCCAGAAGATCCTCCGGCCTTTGTCGTCGAGCAGAGTCTCTGGTCCCGCGACATTGGCCCCCGGCCAAGACAAGTGGCCATGCATCTCGGGGAAGAACTGATCATCGCGGAAACTCCCGATATAGTATTGGGAATGCCGATACGGCTCATGCGTATGCATCACCAACATGTATTTTTCTCCGAAGGGAAAAAAGTCGGAACAGGCGCAATCCTCATCCTCTCCGGTCCACTTGCGGTCCGACTTGTAGAAAGGGCCGATGTATTCCCAATCCTTGTAATCCTTCGTTTTGAAGTGGCTGGTCGAATCTCGCTCATATCCGGGGCGGTAATTCTTGCTGCCAACGAGCACATCATAAGTGTCTCCTTCCTTCCAGCCACTGGGATCAAATATCATGCACTCCTGATACTCCTCGGACCGCCTTTGAAGACCAAGCTCCCCGGGAGCTACGGGAATCACCGGATTATTGGGATGCGCAACCCACTCATCGAGGTTGTCGTCAAAACTCTGATACACCATAACCCCATGACGCGGCATATTGGTTATGATCGTTGGCACCTCCGCGCCATCTATCACATCGCCGCTATTGAAATAATCCCCATGCAAGCCTTCAAAAGGCTCGTCCAAAGAGGCCGGATGATAGCGCCAATGCAACAGGTCTCGGCTGGAAATGTGCTGCCAACTGGAAAAGTCCCTTTCGCCCGGTTTTGTGGAAATCTTCTGCAGATAACCAATGTGATACCTTCCATTGTGGAAAACCGCTCCATTGATATCGTTCCAGCCCCCTTCCCGTGGCAGAAAGTGATAGCGTGGCCGGAACTTGTCCCGAACCAGCTTCTCGCGCATTTCGTAGGCCTCCATCCAGTAATCGTCGTAGCGGTCCTGAGCGATTACGTTGAAATGTACTGGCAAAGCAAGCGCTACAACGACCAGCATCCATACCGGCACGGCAATTCGCTGAAGGCTAAAAAAGATTGGCTTTAAACGGTTCACGGCTCTGGTTATAAATACTCTTGCCCGCGCCCCTGGTCAAGGGGCCAAAAAGAGGTCAGTTTGATTATTCATGATTTTTAGTCGGCTCTAAGGGAATGTTCCAGTGCATTTCCCGTTTATGGCTTGGAACTGGGGATGCAATACCCAGACGCCTGTTACCACGTGATCAATTAAGGGAACGATCGTTCCTGGATTTTCCAAAGCGCTGGAGCGCGACAGAGTTGCTTGCAGCGCATCAGGCTGGGAAGTAAAGTAAAGCATTGGCTGAGACTTTACTCAACCTCGAAATTGTAGAACAGGACTTGGTGACCGCCAGTAACCCGTTAAGGAGCTGAATGGAAATTGGCACTGACCCTTCAAGGAAGGGGGTGGTCCTTTAAAAACCGCGGCTCCCCACTCAATGAGCGGTCGTCCCCCACTTCCTCCATGCGCCGCAGGACCTTTTCGCGCATTGCCTTCAATACCTTCTCAAAACCCGGGTCGTGGGCCAGGTTGGTTTTCTCGAAGGGATCGCTCTCCACCAGGTAAAGTTCCTCCGGGGGACGGGAATGATAGGCGCGAAGAAAGGCGGCGGCCTCGGGATCGGATTTGGCCGCATCGACCCATGACTGCCAATTTCTGTTCCAATAGGGGGAATCTTCTCTCACATGATCCATATGGGTGGTGAAAAGAAACTCCGGGTAGAGGTTGCGGATATACTTGTACTTTTCTGACCTGATGGAGCGTATGGGGTAGACACTCATGGCCTTGTCGCCCTTTTGCACGGCATATATTTCTTCACGATGACGGTTTGTTTCTCCCAGGAGCACGGCCTTGAAAGACCGTCCATCGATCTCCCAAGGAATTTCCCCGCCCGCAAGGTCGATGAAGGTCGGGATAATATCAATCCAACTGACCATGGCCCGAGTGGTTTTATTGGGTTGAATCCTGCCCGGCCAGACAACGATAAGGGGCGTGCGGATTCCGGTTTCGTATAGGGTCCACTTTCCAAATGGCCAAGCTTGGCCGTGGTCAGCCGTGAAAAGTAACAGGGTGTTATCTTCCCCCAAGTATTCGCGAACGAGAATGCGAAGGGCTCCAAGTTTATGGTCTGCCCGCTCTACGGATTCAATATAACGGGCCATCTCGCTACGGGCCTCCTGGGTGTCGAAGGTCTTTGGCGGCAAGACGATGTCTTCGAATGGGATCCGGGTCGTCCCGGGTTCCGGCCAGGGCCGGTGAGGCCATCTGGATCCCACGAACAAGGCGAGCGGACGACTTGCCTCCTTTCGATTTCTCAGGAAGTTCTCCACATCTCCCATGTCAAGGCGTCGCGCGCTGTTTTTGGAAGCTTTCTCGCTGTAGGGTATGCGGGTTATCGAAGGATGGGAAGCGTACCAGGCTGCCCCATGTCCCACTTTCCCGTACCAGGCAATTTCATATCCGATCCCGGAGATAAGGGGTAAAAGCGAGGCAACCCCTTCCTTTGTCAGATTTTCATGGTTTCCGACAACTCCGTTATTATGGGGCATCAGGCCCGAAAAAAGGGCCGAACGGCTCGGCGCGCAGGACGGAGAGGCCACGTAGGCCCGGGTAAACCTGAGCCCGTCATCTGCCAATGCCTGCATATGAGGCGTGCGCATTTCCGAGGCTCCATAGGGATTGGAATGATACACCCCCTGGTCATCGGTAATGAACATGATGAAGTTCGGTGCCTTGGCACTGAGGGTCGCCGCAAAACAGAAGAGTTCAATGCAGAGGATAAGCCTTAACATTTTGCCGGGATAATCCAGTTTTCAAAGTTCAATCCTGATACGCCTTATGGAACCGATTCATAGTTTTTCTACTCGTCCGTAGAATGCGCCCGACAATTTCTCTCCGGTTTTATCGTGAAACCATCCCTGCAGGGTGTGCCTGCCGGGGTCGATTTCGATATGCAACTCAACCGATGTGTCGCCGGGATTGGCCTGGGCCACAATTGGTTCAGACCCATCGATACTCAAACTTGCCGCAGTGATAGGGAAGGCGCGTCCCGGGTCAATGGGGGCGCCGCCTATGGTGGTCTCAGGGCCTTTTTCGGCCAGCGAACGATTCATGTGAAAGGGCCAGCGACTGAGTTGGACTTTGTATTTTCCACCCTTTTCCGCCTCGATCTGCCAGATACCTCCCATGGAATTTCCTCCGGCTACTCGACGCTGATTTTCGAAGTCCACCTCCACCCAGTTGTTGCAGGTGAGATCGGTGTAGGGCTCAAAATCGTGCCCGACAACGACGGGCTCGACCTCCTCGATAGAATCCTCGATCGAAGTCCAGTAATTGTCATAGTAAGTTTTCAGCTCTGCGGCGATCTGAGGGTATTGGGAGGACACGTCGTCAGTCTGCCCGGGATCCTGGCTGATGTCGTATAACTCCCCTTCCCCATTTAAACGCCAATGGTCCCAAACCACGCAGCTTCGGTAATATTTGGATGGCCGATGCCTGCTGCCAAATTGAACAATGAGTTTGCGGTCGCGGAAGGATTGTTCCGGGTTGCTCAGCGCCTCCTTCAAACTGAGGCCGTCAAACGCGAAGGCTGTCGGCGGAAGTTCAAATCCAAACAGATCCACAAACGTCGGCAGCAAATCGGTGATGTGCGAGGCGTAGTCGATCGTACGGGGAGCTCCGAAATTACCACTTGGCCACCGGAAAAAACATATCGCCCGATGACCTCCTTCATAACCGCTGCCCTTTTTGCCACGCATCCCGGCGTTGTAAATCCTTTCGCCTCGCGAGGTGCCATTATCGTTCATGTAGACAATCAGGGTATCGTGGCGAATTTGCTTCTCCCTGAGCCAGTTCTCCAGACGGGCGTAGTTCTGGTCGATATTGCTGATTAGTCCAAAGAAATGGGCCACCAGTGGATCATCGACTTTGTCCTTGTACTTGGTGAAGTCCTTCTCTAATGAATGAAATGGGCTGTGCGGCGTATTCAAGGCGATATAGGTAAAGAAAGGACGTTCAGTTTCAATCTGCTCATCCATCCATTCCATCGCCTTGTCGAACCAAAGATTCGCGCAAAACCGATCCGAATACTTGACCTCCATTTCATCGAGGTAACGCGTATAGTAGTAATCG
Source organism: Opitutia bacterium (assembly GCA_014529615.1). Lineage (GTDB taxonomy): Bacteria > Verrucomicrobiota > Verrucomicrobiia > Opitutales > UBA2995 > JAABVD01. The sequence continues at coordinate 2,003 of JAABVD010000083.1, read as the reverse complement.
TTGTCGTATTCGATTTCCGAGGCCAGGCCCCAACCCTTGTGCCAGACCACACGCTGAAAACCGCGGTCCATGGGGCGATGCGGGTAGGTGTCGCCCAAATGCCATTTCCCAAAATGCCCTGTCGCGTAGCCATTGGCCACAAAAACTTCCGGCATGGTTACGACATCGCGGCGCATGAGGTTGCGGCCGGCCGGCACCATGGAAGCCTTGTTGCGCAATGCGTACAAACCGGTCATCAACTCCCCGCGGGACGGAGTGCAAACCGGAGCAACGTGAAAATTACTGAAGCGGACGCTCTCATCGTGCAACTTGTCCAGGTTGGGTGTTTGCAATATCGGATTCCCGTGGGCCGACAAATCCCCGTATCCCTGGTCATCGGTAAATATTATGATGACGTTGGGCCATTCCACTTCGGCTGGCGCCGTTACACGAAGCGCCGCCAGCAATATACCGCATAAGAATAGTTCAGGTTTCATAAATACGATCCTCCCATATTCCAGTTTTTTCGGTTGGAGCTATTTCCCTTCCGCTTCCGCCTCGGCCTTCTTTCGAGCCATGGCATAGACACTGAAGCCCTTGGCAACTTCCCAGGGTATCACACCACAGCGGTTGGCCCATTGATCGTAAGCTTTTTGCAAGCGGAGAGCGACCTCCGGCCGCTTTTCCACCAAGTCGTCGCTTTCACTGCGGTCCCTCTCCATGTCATACAATTCCCACGGTTTATTGAAGAAAGAAACCAGCTTCCATTTTCCATGGCGGGCGATGCGGTTTCCCTCGTGTTCCACAAAGATGGGATCGCGGTGGATGGGGTCCGGATTGCCAGATAGGAAATCGACCAGGCTAACGCCATCTATCTCCGGAAGGGGCTTCCCCTGGACAAGTGTCGGGCGGGCGGCGCCGGAAACCTCCATACAGGTCGCCACAATATCCGGCAGGTAGCCGATTTGGGAAATGACGCGGCCGGGAGGTATTTTTTGCGGCCAATGCGAGATCATGGGGGTTTGGGCTCCCCCCTGATGGGTAAAGTGTTTGTATTCCCGAAAGGGGGTATTGGATAAGGTGGCCCAGCCTTTTCCGTATTTCCACCCGCCTTTCCCGTACTGACCCAGATCGGCAAACTCAAATTGCCCCAAGGCCCCCGTTTCCGCTTCCGCTCCGTTGTCGGACAGAAAGAAAATCAAGGTGTTTTCGAGGTGGCTCGATTGCTCCAGGAAGCGCAATAACTTGCCAATATTCTGGTCTACACGGTCAATAATGGCGGCATAGGTCGCCATGATGGCGTCCATTTCGTTCTGTTTTTGAGGCTCCAAGGTATCCCATGCCGGAACTGTTTCCGGGCGAGGAGCCAACCGGGTGTTGATCGGGACCAGTCCCATCTCCTTTTGCTTTCGCAGGCGCTTTTCCCGTAGGACGTCCCAACCCTCCATGAAGCGGCCCCGGTACTTCTCAAAGTCTTCGGGCATGCATTGCATGGGATAATGCGGGGCGTTGAAGGAAAGATACAAAAAGAAGGGGTTGTCATCGCGTTCTTTCAGGTGATCCGAAAGGAAATCAATCGCTTCATCGGTAATGGCGTCCGTCAGGTAGTAGCGTTCTCCACTGGCTGAAATGGGAATGTTGCCCCGGAACAAATGGGTCGGTTCGAAATAGTCGGACGTTCCGGCCAAATGACCGTAAAACCGGTCAAATCCCCGCTGCAGAGGCCAGGTCTCGGGCCGGTCGGAAGCCAAATGCCATTTGCCCGCCAGATAGGTTCCGTATCCTGCCCGTTGCAGCATCTCCGGCAAGGTGGGAATAGCGGTATCCAACCATCCTTGATAGGAAGCGGGAATGCCGGCGCGGTCTTCTTGGGAAAGAGGAAAAACTCCCCGCATTTTTCCGGTGGCCTGCATTTTATTCCGAATCGCCAATGTCATATGGCCAACGCCGACCTGATGGGGGTGCAGGCCTGTCATCAAAGTCGCCCGCGTGGGACAACACCGCGCCCCGTTGTAAAACTGGTT
>JAABVD010000082.1 GCA_014529615.1 Opitutia bacterium | reverse complement strand
TGAGGACCCGGCGGATTTAACTTGGAATGGGCGGAGAGGCGGGGCTAGGGTAGCCCGCTTTTCAACCGGGTATTCCTATGATAGCTTTAGAGGTCCTGCGCCATGAACCGGAACGTCTGCGCAAAGCCATTGCCGACAAGGGTATTGAGTGCGATCTCGATTCCATTCTGGTACTGGATAAAAAGCGGCGTGTCCTGATCCATTCCGTGGAACGGCTTCGCGCCCGACAAAGGGGTGTGAACAAGGAAATGGCCGCATTGGAAAAGGGATCGCAGGAATTTATGGCCAAGGTAGGGGAGATGCGGGGCGTTTCCTCGGAGGTAAAAGCGAAGGACGCTGAATTGAAGGCGCTGGAGTCGGATTGGAACGCTCAAAGGCTATCCCTTCCCAATATTCCCCATGCCTCGGTGCCGGTAGCGCCAGACCCCAGCGGCAATGTAGTGTATTATTCCTGGGGGGATCCCGCCTGTGTCTCCCCTCAGGCCCGCCCCCACTTCGAGGGGAAGGTATTCAAGAAATATGCCGACTATGCCCGCGGAGCAAAGGTAACCGGCGCCGGTTGGCCCTTTTTCCGGGGCGGGTTGGCCAAGCTGATGCGCAGCCTGATCAATTTCTTCCTGGATGAAGCTCTCCGCAACGGTTACGAGGAGGTGACTGGCCCTTTGGTGGTCAACCGGGACAGCGCCAGCGCCACCGGTCAGTTGCCCGACAAGGAGGGACAGATGTACGTCCTTTCCCGGGATGGTTTCTACCTTATTCCGACTTCGGAAGTTCCGGTGACCAATTTTTATCGCGACGAAATTCTGGATGAAGCGGAGTTGCCCGTTTACCGCGTCTGCTACTCGCCTTGCTTCCGACGGGAAGCCGGAAGTTATGGGAAAACAGTGCGCGGTTTGAACCGGGTTCACCAGTTTGATAAAGTCGAGTTGGTGAAATGGGTGCATCCGACTGAGTCTTACAGGGAACTGGAAAGTCTGAAAGCGGACGCGGAAAGACTGTTGCAAAAACTCGATATCCCCTACCGGGCGCTTCTGATGTGCACCGGTGATCTCGGGTTTACCCAGAGCAAGAAGTACGACCTGGAAGTTTGGGCCGGTGGACAGAAGCGTTGGCTGGAGGTTTCCAGTTGCAGCAACTTTGAAGCCTTTCAGGCCCGCCGGGCCAATATCCGTTACCGTCCCCCTGGCCAAAAACCGGTTCATCTGCACACATTGAATGGTTCCGCTCTGGCTGTTCCCCGAGTATTGGCCGCGATACTGGAGAACAACGTGTTGGAGGATGGTCGGATTAAAATACCTCCGGTCCTGGAGGCTTATTTTGGGGAAGAATTCCTGGAGTGATCGTTGCAATGAATTGGCCTGGCTACGCCCAAGCGCTCGCAGAAAAAATAACCCGGGACCGGCTCCACCCCCGGGTGGTTGATTACCTTAATGAAACGCCATCAGGAGCGATGGGACTGTCCTGCTCGGGCGGCATCGATTCATTATCCGCCCTCTTGCTCATTTATGGGCATTTCCCGTCCAGGCGCGATGACATGAGCGCGCTTCATTTCAATCATCTTCTTCGGGGGGAAGATTCCCGGGGAGATGAACAATTCGTCGCAGATGCGGCCGCGCAATTGGGCTTGCCGTTTTTGCACGATTCCTGGGACGACAGAGATGCGAATGCTCCGGAAAACGAAGCCGAGGCACGAAAAGCCCGTCACGCATTTTTTGACCGCTTCTTGCGAGGGAAAGGCGGAGGAATGGTGGTGTTGGGGCATCAACAAAACGATATTCTCGAAACGCTTATGCTTCGTCTGGCCCGTTCCAGCAACGTGGCCGGCCTGGCCGCTCCCCGGCCCGTCCACACATTTTCCGACCAAAAAACCTATCTGAGGCCGCTATTGGGCATTACCCGCAGCGAACTCGAAGGCTGTTTCCGGGAATTGGGCATTCCCTGGCGGGAGGACCTCAGTAACCGGGAGAAAAAATTCGACCGGAACCGGCTTCGCAATGAAATCATACCCAACTGGCAGGCCGCTACCCAATACGATCTGGTCCGGGCTGCGGCGCGAGTTCGCCAATACCTGGAGGAGGCCGATGAGGTCATCGAACGGTTTCTCGCCGCTTCCCCGTTTCCGGACCCGGAAAATAATCCCGCCCGTTTGCCCCGGGAGTTGGAACCCCGAGGGGTGTTGCGCAGGTGGTTGTATGAATGGTTGCACCGCCGGGGATTGCTGGAGTCCGCATCCCCTGCCCGCGTCGATGATATGTTGCACGCCGCCCTCTCCGAGGCATCTTCCGAATGGCCCATGGCCTGTGGATTTGTCCGGCTTGAGCAAGGGTGTATCCGGTTTGAGGAAAACCCCCGGGAAATCTCAGCCAATTGGCCTCCCGTTTCCCTGGTGGCGGGTGGCGCCATCTATTTCCCGGACCGCACCCGAATGCGGGCAAACTGCCAGAAATTCACCCGCGATTTGCTGCGCAACTTGTCCGATAAGAAATACTCCGAGCGCAGGACGGTCTTTTTGGACAGAAATGCCTTGAAAAAGGATGCCTTGCTGGTGAGACCCTGGCGAGCCGGGGACCGCTATCGACCCCTTAACGCCCCGGGAAGCCGGAAATTACAGGATCTATTTGTCGATCGAAAAATTCCTCGGGAGGAACGAAAACGCTTGCCCGTGGTCACAACAACCGACTCGCTCGTTCTTTGGGCGCCCGGTCTTCCCGTAAGTCATGACCACCGGATAACCCCGAATACTAAAAAAATACTGCAATTGACTTACCGGGACCTTCACTAAGATCTTATAGGCAACCGTAGTAAAATAACTATCCCATGCTTCCCAAGCAAAATCCAAAAGGCCGGCAGCCTTTGAAGAATACGCCCACGGATCGGTTTCAACCCAAGGTGGCGTTGATCTGGCTCCTGGTGGTCCTGGCCATTGCCAGTCTTTTCATACTGGGCCCGGGCAACAAGGGAGGAATCATCGAACTGGAACCCTATGAGGTGTTTTCCGAGCTTGAGCGCGGAAATATTGCCTACGGGGTAATAAAATCGGATCCGTCCGGAGGGACTACGGAATGGTTTAACATTACCGGGGAACTCTACGTGAATCCGGGAGAAACCGTTCCGGAAAATCCAGGCGACCTCACCTATTACCGGGGAGCCCACAATGAGGGAAAGGAAAAAATTGGATTTCGGGCGGACGGGCGGATTACCGGGCCGATTTATGAAAAACTGCAAAGTTCCGGAAAATTTTCCGAAGAAAAGAGCAGCAGTCTTTTGACCGACCTTCTCCTGGGCCTGGTCCCGTTTCTCATCATCATTGGGCTGCTCTACTTTCTTTTTGTCCGGCAACTGCGCATGGCGGGCAGGGGAGCCATGAGTTTCGGCAAAAGCAAAGCCCGTTTGCTTACCCGCGACCGCGACAAGGTCACTTTCAAGGAAGTGGCCGGTTGTGACGAAGCAAAGGAGGAAGTGGGGGAAGTGGTCGAATTTTTGCGTGACCCGAAGAAGTTTCAGCGCATCGGCGGGCGGATTCCCAAGGGCATTTTGATGTTCGGCCCTCCCGGCACTGGCAAGACCTTGCTGGCCCGCGCCGTTGCCGGGGAAGCGGAAGTGCCGTTTTTTACCATAAGTGGTTCCGATTTTGTCGAGATGTTTGTCGGTGTGGGAGCCAGCCGGGTACGGGATATGTTCGAACAGGCGCGCAAACACGCACCCTGCATTGTCTTCGTGGATGAAATTGATGCGGTGGGCCGTCAACGCGGCGCCGGGCTGGGCGGCGGAAACGATGAACGCGAGCAAACGTTGAATTCTCTGTTGGTGGAGATGGATGGATTCGATGGGCATGAAGGTGTGGTCATCATCGCCGCCACCAATCGGCCCGATGTCCTCGACGAGGCGCTGTTGCGTCCGGGGCGGTTCGATCGCCAAGTGACCATCGATCTACCGGATCTGGTTGGACGGGAAGAGATTCTCAAGGTCCATGCCAAGAAGATCAAACTCGGCGCCAATGTGGACCTGAAAGTGATTGCCCGGTCCACCCCTGGATTTTCCGGGGCCGATTTGGCCAACCTTTTGAACGAAGCCGCCCTCATCGGGGCCCGCTATGATAAAAAGGCAGTCGACCGCCACGATATGGACGAGGCCCGCGACAAAATTGCCTTTGGCCGCGAACGCCGCAAATTGATGGACGAGGAGGACCGGCGCATGACCGCTTTTCATGAAGCCGGGCACGCCATCCTGCAATCCTTGCTCGGGGGCAAGAAAATGGCTTTGCACAAGGTGACGATTATTCCGCGCGGGCGCGCTTTGGGGCTGACCATGTCTACCCCGACCAAGGACATTCTAGGGCATTCCAAACGGGAAATTCTCGACCACATTTGTATCGCCATGGGGGGACGTATCGGGGAGGAAATTGAAACGGGCGACTTTTCCAATGGCGCTGCCATGGACATCAAGCAAGCCACGCGACTGGCGCGTCACATGGTTTGTGATTGGGGAATGAGCGACCTGGGACCCGTTGCCTATGGGGAAAATCGGGAACACATGTTTCTGGCCCGCGAAATCACGCGAACCCAAAATTACAGTGAAGACACCGCACAAAAAATTGACACCGCTATTCGCGAAATCGTCAGAGGTCAGTTCGAACGGGCCAAGAAGGTTATCGGAGAACATCGGGATTCCTTAACCAAAATCTCCGAAACCCTTCTTGAGTATGAGACCATCGAAGGGGTCCATGTGAAGGAAATTATCGAGCACGGTGAAATACGGAGCCCAGTCGAAAGCAACACCCTGATTCACCGGAAAAAGAGCCAGCCCAAGGCAAACGAGGAAAAGGCGGCCGAAAAAAAGGAGGAACCCGAAATCGGGCCCTCCGCCGATGCGGCCGGCGCAATCGCTTGACGGGCAGTTACCCTTCGTCTGGCGTGGGAAGGTTAAACTTGATGGCTCCTTTTTGCTGTCCCATTCTTCTGAAGCTTTAAACCGCGTCCCGGTTAATTGACCATGAGCAAATCTAGCATTTCCTACTCGGGAGTGGGAAGAATGGCGGGTCGACCCGTCATTACGGATATTATGAAGGTCGCCCTGGAAAATCCTGAAATTCTCTCCCTGGCCGCCGGATTTACCGACACCCACTCCTTGCCCGTTTCATTTGTAAGGGATGAGACCGTCGCACTGTGTAGCAGCGGAGGAGCGCCCGAGTACCTCCAATATGGCACTACCATCGGCCGCCCGGGCTTGCGCCGCCTCGTGGCAAGGCGTCTGTCCAGGGCCGACGGCCATCAAAATCGTTCCTGCCATCCTGACAATGTGATGATAACCAACGGTTCACAACAGGCGCTTTATCTGGCCATGCAGGTGCTTTGCGATCCCGGAGACATCATCCTGGTGGAGAACCCCAGTTACTTCGTCTTTCTGGAACTCCTGAAGGGATTGGGCATTGAACCATTGGGCATTCCGGTGGATTCCGACGGCAGGATCGATCCGGATGGATTTGCCGTGCTGCTGAAGCGCTTGAGGGGTGAGAACCGATTGAGCCGGGTAAAGGGCGTATACCTCGATTCCTGGTATTCCAATCCCTCGACCCGGTGCCTGGACAATGGGGTCAAGGAAGCCATTGCCGACGTATTGAAATCGGTCGATTTGAGGGTGCCCATACTGGAGGATGGCGCCTATAGGGAACTATACTTCCGAACCCCCCATTCATCCTCCAGTATCTTTGCCCTGCAGGCCTTTGATGAATTTCCCCGCTTGTTTTTCGGTACCTTTGACAAGCCCTTTGCCAGCGGTTTGAAAATAGGTTTTGTCATTTGCGATCATGCCGGATTGTTCCGCAAGATGCTCAATGTAAAAGGCCACCATGATTTCGGGTCCTCCAATTACACCCAAGCCATAATACAAAACGCGTTGGAAAATGGTTCCTTCGACCGGCAACTCGCCACCGTTCGTTCCCGCTACAAGGAGAAAATGGAAATTCTTCACGGAACGATGTTGGAAGAGGGCATGAGAGGCCATGGGTGGACCTGGTCCAAACCGGATGGAGGCATGTATTTGTGGGTCAGGGGACCGGGGAACATGGACCTCGGCAAGGACAGTTTATTTTTCAAGTCCGCCGTGGAGGAGGGAGTCATCTACATCCCTGGAGATTTGTGTTTTGCTTCCGAAGGCCCCACCCACTACATGCGCCTGAGCTTTGGCGTGTTGGAAAGAAAGGATTTGATCCGTGCGGGAAAACGGCTGGTCAAGGTCGTAAAACAATTTAGCGGCCCGCTTCCCGTTTAATGGCAAAGCCCATGAAGATTTGTTGTATCGGCGCCGGTTATGTAGGCGGCCCAACCATGGCGGTAATCGCGGAAAAGTGCCCCCATGTCGCGGTTCAAGTGGTGGACGTGGACGCAGAAAAAATTGAAGCCTGGAACAGCGATACGCTTCCCATCTTCGAACCGGGCCTGGCCGATATCGTTAGACGATCCAGGGGTAGGAATCTCTTTTTTTCTACCGATAGGGCGACCGCCATAGGCTCGGCGGATATCATATTTGTCGCGGTCGGAACCCCGACCAAGACAAACGGAATTGGCGCCGGCAGGGCGGCCGATTTGGTTTATATCGAAAAATGCGCCCGGGATATTGCCCGCTTGGCCAGGGGTCCTAAAATCGTGGTGGAAAAGTCCACCATTCCCGTGCGCACTTCCGATGCCCTGAAAGAAATTTTGAACAACAACGGGGACGGGCAATTTCAGGTCCTTTCCAATCCGGAGTTCCTGGCCGAAGGCACGGCTATCAGGGACTTGCATAGAGCGGACCGGGTGCTCATTGGGGGGGATCAAACCCCGGAGGGCTTGCGCGCGATTGATACCCTGGCGGCCATATACGAGAATTGGATACCCCGCGAACGCATTATTAAAACCAACCTCTGGTCTGCCGAATTATCCAAACTCACCGCTAACGCGTTTCTGGCCCAGCGCATTTCCTCGATCAATGCCATCAGCGCCCTGTGTGAATCGACCGGCGCCGACGTGGACGAGGTGGCCAGGGCCATAGGGGCCGACAGTCGTATCGGCCCGGAATTTCTCAAGGCTTCGGCCGGATTTGGCGGGTCCTGTTTTAGAAAGGATATTTTGAACCTGGTTTACTTGTGCGAACACTTCGGTCTCAAGGAACCGGCCGATTACTGGAACAAGGTAGTCGAGATAATCGATTACCAGAAACGCCGCTTCTCCGCCAAGATTGTCCGGGCCCTGTTCAATACGGTAAGCGGCAAAAAAATAGCCATTTTGGGTTTTGCCTTCAAGAAAGACACCAACGATACCAGAGATTCTCCCGCTATCTCCGTTTGCCGGGACCTGATGAAGGAAAATGCCCGGTTGTCGATTTTCGATCCCCAAGCGAGCGGGGAGTCCATCCTGGGCGCCTTGGGTCGGGGCTCGAAAAGTGTTTCCTCGGGGATTGCAATCGAGCGGGATGCTTACGCTGCCTGTCACGGAGCCCACGCCGTGGCGATACTGACGGAATGGGACCTGTTCAAGGAATTGGATTTCCAACGCATATTCCACGGCATGGAAAAACCGGCCCGCATCTTTGACGGCAGAAATATTTTGGACCGGAAGGCATTGGAACAGATAGGGTTTAAAACCTATGGGATAGGCAAACCCTGACGGATCAAGGCAAGATCAGTTGCTGCCAATCCCCCTGTTTTATCTGCTCGGGACGGGTGGCGGGGTTGAATCCCTTTCTCCTCAAGCCTTCCAACCAGGCATGGAAACGCTCCGCCTCCGGCATGCGGGCCAGTATGGACCCGATTTGTTTGCGCCGGTGACGAAATATTCGACGAATGCCTTCCTTTGCCATCCCATCGAAAACGAGCGGAACATTCCTGATCCTGAGCGATAACAGAGTTGAGTCGACCTCGGGCGCAGGGTAGAAGCAGGAGGCGCTCACTCGATGAACTGCTTCGATGTTGTATGCGCTACGGATGAAGAGGGAGATAGGGCCGAAATTTTTACTGCCGGCCGATGCCACGAAACGATCTGCCGCCTCTTTTTGCAGCATGAGGGCCAACCGGTCCGGCAATCTTCCGGACAGGACGGCGTCCATCCATGATGTCGAAATGGAGTAGGGCAGGTTGGCCACGATCTTGAAACTTTTTTCTCTATGGGGAAGTTCGGCCAGCGGTTGGTCGAGAGCGTCGCCCTTTACCAAGTGGAGCAAATGGGGATAGGACGGCGCAACCTGTCGCCGCAAGTAGCGAAACAGGCCGGCATCCAGCTCCACGGCATAGAGTCGGCAGCTTGCCTCCAGCAACAGGTGGGTCAAGGCTCCCAGGCCGGGCCCGATTTCGACGATACAATCGCCCGGTTCCACCTCTGCCAGAGCCAGAGATTTTCGCGCGATGTTGGCGTCCACCAAAAAATTTTGGCCCAACCGTTTACGGGGGGACATATGATGTGCCGCCAACAACTCTTTGACTCTTTTCGAGGTGGGGTAGGAGAGCATAGCTTGGGGGATTACCTCAATGCATCACCTGACTGATATGGCTTCATCTTGTGCGTCGGCGGTGGGATGGTGGGTTAACCCGCATGTCTCGCAAAATTCGAGCGGGTGAAGCTGGGTCGACACCTGCAAAGTCGGCCTGCAACTGTGCGAAGCACGGGCAGGGGAATCCAACGAAGTCCTCGCCAGTGCCGGGATTCCGGAGCGCAGTAGAAGATTTGTGAGACATGCGGGTTAAAGGTCGTGAATCTGCTCGATAAAGGATCCGGGATCCTCGTGTCGCATGAGGGCTTGGCCAATGAGCGCCGCATGCGCTCCAGTGGCCTTGACCCGGCGGACATCTTCGAGAGTGGAGATGCCAGACTCTGCGATGGAAATCAATGGGTGGGGGATTTTCGGAATCAGGTTCTCCGATACGGCCAAATCCGTGGAAAAGGTGGCCAAATTCCGGTTATTGACCCCGACAATTCTGGCATTGGCCAAAATGGCTCTTTCGAGATCTGCCTCGGTGTGAATTTCGAATATGGCATCCAGACCGGCCAGGTTTGCCGCCCGGTAGAGGGCCCGGATTTCCTCCTGCCTGAGCGTCCGCACGATGATGAGGATGGCGCTGGCCCCGGCCCGTGCAGCCTCGACCACCTGTATGGGATGAAGGAAAAAATCTTTCCTCAGGCAGGGAATCGCACCGGAGTCGCGCCCAAAGTGTTCCGTTACGCCAACAAGATCGTCGAGGGTTCCGGAAAAATATTTCCGGTCCGTCAGCACGGAAACGGCGTCCGCCCCGGACCGGGCGTACAAGGTGGCCTGGTCCACCGCTGAAGCCTCTCGGGCGATGGATCCGGCCGAGGGGGACTTACGTTTGATTTCCGCGATGACCGAGAGCTTGTTGCGACCGGCAATTGCGCGAAGGAATGAGGGCCTCCTCGGATCGGCCAATCCCCTCAGTTCCCCTTCGCTCACCTGGCGTAGATTGCCCCGGATTTCATGGCGCTTGTGGGCCATGATCTCGGTCAGTTTGTCCATTTTGTTGATTCCGTGCTTTATTTGTAGGTCGAAATGCTATAACCAAGAAGGGAAAAACCCAACCTATCCAACAAAAAAAGCTACCGTGAGATCTATTGAGGTCCTGAGAGAAACGGTTTCAACATTGCGTGGACCGGGGGGATGTCCGTGGGATATCGAACAAACCCACCAGTCCCTGGCCGTTTGCCTGATCGACGAGTGCTGCGAGCTTCTCGAAACCCTCGACAACCTGGACATGGAGCACATGCTCGAAGAATTGGGCGATGTGCTCTTGCAAGTGGTCATGCACGCCCAGATCGCCAGCGAGCAGGGGAACTTCACCCTGGACGATGTCGCGGAACACGTGAATGAGAAGTTGATCCGGCGGCATCCCCACGTATTCGGTTCGCAAGAACTCGGGCTGGTGGATGCTGCTTCGGTATTGGAGAAGTGGGATGAAATCAAGGCGAGTGAAGTTCGGAATGGTAAATCGCGGGGCAACGGGTTGTTCGACAACCTCCCCCCCGTCTTGCCGGCTTTGCTCTACGCCCGCGGTGTCTATAAGGAGATTCAGAAAAAGGATCTGGATCCATCCGGGACTCTCGATGTCGAAGTCATCGGAAAGAATGCCTCCAAGGTAACTGAAGATTCGGCCGGGAAAGCGCTCTTTGAATGGGCTGCGGCCTGTCGCTTGAGTGGTATAGACCCCGAGTCGGCCCTTCGGCGGTATTCCAAAAAAGTAATTGAATCGCTTGAAGATGGGCAGCGAAATTGAGGTGGATGGGGAATGGCATTATCGCGGTGACGATGTTCTGAGGCCAATTTGGCCAAGCCGGATGGAAGATAAGGAACCATGGAGAAAGCGACATCTGAGGTAATATATTTGGATCGGTTCCTGGATCATTTGTCCGGGGAGCGCAGGTTGTCCGCCTATACGGTGCGCAATTACAGACAGGCCATTCGGGACTTTCATTTTTGGATGCGGGAAAATGCCCGCTGGAACGGCATTTGGGATGATTTGGATATGATGCAGATCCGTAATTTCATCATAGAGAAACAAGCCTCCCATTCCCGTCGGACTATTCACAACCACTTCTCCGCCTTGAAGACCTTTGCCAAATACCTGGTAAAACATCGGCTCATCAAACGAAACCCCTTTACCGGACTCACCTTGCCCAAGTTGGACAAGCCCTTGCCCAAATTCTTTTCCGAAAAGCAAATGAGCAGACTTCTGGCCGGGCCCATGCGTTTGTTGGAAAATGAGGCCCTGGAACCTTATCAGGCTTGGAGGGACAGGCTTGTGCTGGAATTGCTCTATGGCGCCGGCCTGAGGGTCAGCGAGTTGGCCAGCCTGAATTATGGCATGATCGATATTCCCAGCGGCGTGGCCCGGATACGTGGAAAGGGCAACAAGGAGCGCCTTTGTCCGCTGGGTAAGATTGCCGTCCTGGTATTGGAAAAATTCCGGCGGGAATACGCTCCAAGCGCCGGATGGGCCGATCCCGTGGTTTTGGGCAATCGCAAAAAAAGGATCCGCGTGCGGCAGGTTCAATTGATCGTGAAGAAATACCTGGCCTTGGCGGATTTGCCCATGGATTTGTCTCCTCACAAGATCCGGCACTCGTTTGCCACCCATTTATTGAATAGGGGGGCCGATCTCCGCCTTGTTCAGGACCTGTTGGGCCACGCCAGTCTATCTACGACCCAAGTGTATACCCACGTCACCTTGGATAGGCTGAAGGAAGCCCACAGCAAAGCTCATCCCAGAGCTTGATCGGGGAGGGGAAGGCGCGCTGGGGCGCGCCAATTAGGAATTAGGAATTAGGAATTAGGAATTAGGAATTGGGGAGAGGAGAGGGATTAACCACAAAAAGCGCAAAAGGCGCAAAAATAATTTATAGTTTAACAACGTTTC
>JAABVD010000081.1 GCA_014529615.1 Opitutia bacterium | reverse complement strand
GAAACTGGTCGAGGTCGCTCTCGATGGTTGGGGCGAGGTAGCCCATTTCCCCCTGGCCAAAGGAATGCTGGGACAGCCGGCAAAATTCGATCCCGTTCCCTACGATCCGGGGGCGGCCAGGGCCGTGTTCGAAAAATACGGTGACCGATGGGAAAAACCTGTTTCCATCAGCGTAATGAACGCGGCCCGGTTATACGCTCCCGATCCGGTAAAAATCATTTCGCTGGTCAAGGAGGATCTCAAGCGGGTGGGCATCGCGGTCGAAGTGGATGTGCGGGATTTCAAAAACCATCTTCACCACACCCGCAACGGACGTCACGAACTCGGGTTTTTGGGCTGGATGGGCGACAATGGGGATCCCGACAATTTTCTCAGCATTCATTTGGCCAGTTGGTCTGCCAAAATGGGGGCCGCCACCAACATCGCCTTTTATCAAAACGAGGAACTGGACGAGCTCCTTCTGGCCGCTCGCAAAACCGGCGATCTCGACCAACGGCAAAAACTGTATGAAGCCGTATTGGAGATTTGGCGGCGCGACCTCCCCTACCTGCCCCTGGTTCACGGGGAGGACATCGTAGTCCTGAAATCCGACGTGGCGGGGTTCACCCTTGCCAAAACGGGCGATATATTTCTGGGCCCCGTCCGACCCTCTCACGAGTGATTCTTCCATGGGCTCCTGTCGGATCAGCCCTTTATTATTCGGCCGTGCGGCCTTGAAAGCCGCGGGAAATGGCGCATCCAATTGGAAGTGGGATTTTTGATCAACAGCTTGCGCAAGATCGGCGTTATTTTCGGGGTATTCCTCGGTGGAAGCCTGGTGTTGTTTACCATGATCCGCCTGTTGGAAGGCGATCCCGTTTCCTTGCGGCTCAAGAATCCCGATCCGGAATTGGTGGCGCTGGAGCGGGACCGGTTGGGGCTGGATGATCCACTGCCGGTCCAATACCTCAATTACCTCGGGCGCTTCGTCACCGGGGATTGGGGGCGCAGCCTGATCACCCAGCGACCGGTCGCCGAGGACATTGCTTCCCGGCTCACCGCCACGTTGGAACTCACCTTGGCCGCCATGGCGCTGGGGGCGCTCTATGGAATACCCGTAGCGCTGCTGGCCAGTTCCGGCAAGTCCTGGTGGTTGCGCAAGGTGAGTCATGGCCTGGGGGTCATCGGGGTAGTCATTCCAATCTTCTGGCTGGGGTTCATTCTCATTGTAACGGGCAGTTTGTGGCTGCAGGTGTTTCCGACCGAGGGCCGCTTCGATTTTACCTACGACAAGCCCCATGTAACGGGCTTCTTGTTGCTCGATGTGGTCCTTACCGGAAGGTTGGAATTGTTCGGACTCGTTCTGCGCCATTTGTTCCTCCCGGCCCTCTGCCTGTCGTTTTATCCGGCCGCGGTAGCGGTAAACGTAATACATCCCCGCTTGCAGGGCCCCCTGGTGCGAAACCTGGCCGTCTCCCTCAAGGCACGCGGATTGAGTCCGGTCCGCCTATGGGGAAAACACCTGCTCAAGCTGACCAGTCCCCCCTTGATTACGGCCCTGGGGACAAATTTCGGCGCCCTGTTGGGTGGAGCCGTGCTGACGGAAACGGTTTTTTCCTGGCCGGGTATGGGGAGTTACCTGATCGACGCCATATTGGAAAAAGACCTCTTCGTTATCGAAAACGGGTTCTTGTTTGTGATTGTAATGGTATTTACCGCGGTTTCCCTGACCGACAGCCTGGCTCACAGGATGGATCCGACCCTGAGAAAGGACGAGAGGTGAAGGCTTCCCGAATATTCGAACTTATTTTGGGGGTCGTGTTGCTCTGGGCTTGTATCGGGTTGGTTCATACACCCTTCGATCCGCTTTCCCAGGCCTTTACGGCGGAACGCCTGGCCGGGCCCTCCACGGGGCACTGGTTGGGGATCGACGGACTCGGACGCGACCTTTACAGCCGAATCTGGCTGGGAAGTGGAAATTCCATCTCGATGGGCCTCATCGCCATGGCGGGAAATCTGTTGCTGGCCGGGGCGCTCCTGCTCGTGGAGCAAAGGGCTCCGGGTTGGTTGAGCCGGTTCATTCTCTCCACCATTTCCGGTTGGCTGGCCATTCCCGTATTGTTTATCGCCCTGATTTTATTGATCTATTTCAAGCAAGGACCGTCTACCCTGATTTGTGCGGTGGCGCTGGGCAACGTGCCGTTTGCCTTCCGCCAGTTGCGGGTGCTGTGGTTGCACCAGAAAGAGACCCTCTACGTTCAAGCCAGCAGGGTCTTGGGATCGCGCTCCTGGATGTTGTTTCGAAAGACGATTTGGCCCAACCTGCAGCCCGATGTCGTCGGCTTGGCCAAACTGATCTTTTCCTTTTCCGTTTTGGAAATCAGCGGCCTGGCCTTTCTGGGCCTCATTGGGGATCCCGATTTTTCCGAACTGGGATCCATCCTGCGTCAAAACAAGAGCTACCTCCTGGCCGATCCCCTTCAGGTTGTGTGGCCAGGGGTATTTTTATCGGGGATTCTATTGCTGGTGCAACTTTCGCGGAGCCGGACAACTTGATTTTTCTCGTGGTATGGGCTGGCCATCTGCCAACCTTTCTTGCATTTCCCTATACCACTTCCATGATTCCCATGGCTATGAGCCGATTTAGAACCCTTACCTTGCTCCTTCTGTCGATTGGATGGTGTTTCCAAAGCGGAATTGCCGACGATGGCTCGAAGGAGGAAGGTTCCGATGAGGGTAACGGGCTGAAATCCCTCCAGGTCCCGGATATTTCCAAACTTTCCAAGCGGGAACTGATTCCACCGGTTGAGGGGTTTACCCTCCCCGAGGATTCATCCCTGCAAGTGGCGGTAATACCGGTCCGAACCCAAATTGGCAGACCCAGTCTCTACGTCCTGCGGAGGAGTATGAAGGAGGCCATCGCCCAGGGCGCCCACATGGTAATCCTCGACATGGATACCCCGGGGGGCCAGTTGGATTCGACACTGGAAATGATGGAGATTCTGCACAATTTCAATGGGAACACCGTAACCTTTGTCAACGATGAGGCCATATCGGCCGGCGCCATTATCTCCTCCGTGACCGATCACATCTATTTTTCCCCGCTGGGGATCATGGGAGCGGCCGCTGCCGTGGCCGCAACCGGGCAGGAAATTCCCGATACCATGCGCCATAAGATCCAGAGCTATCTGGATGCCCGCATTCGTTCCTACGCCCAGAACAAGCGCTACCGCAGCGAAGTGTTGAAAGCCATGATGGACAAGGACTACGAACTGACCATCGAAAATACCCTCATCAAGAAAGAGGACGCGCTGCTTTCCCTCACCGCGGCGGAGGCCATCGTTCCGTTCGGGGATCCCCCTCAACCTCTTCTGGCGGTCGGAATCGCCCAATCCATCGATGAGATTCTGGAATATGGATTTGGCGTGACGGATGCCGAGGTCAAGGAGTTTGAAGTATCCTGGTCCGAGGAACTGGCTTCATGGATTGAGATGATCACGCCGGTACTTTTTGGAATTGGCATCATCATGTTGATTGTGGAAATCAAAACACCGAGTTTCGGATTATTGGGAATAATCGGCCTGGGATTGATATTGTTTGCATTTTTTGGCCACACCGTTGCCGGTTTGGCCGGGTACGAGGCCCTGCTGCTGCTGCTGGGAGGGGTCGTCCTGATCGCGGTGGAGCTGTTTTTTCTACCGGGGACCCTGGTCTTTGGATTTCTGGGAATCATTTGTGTCATGGGCGCCATGGTGTGGTCGCTGGCAGATGTCTGGCCGGTCACTCCCGAGCCCGGAGAAGAGCCGTTGGACTGGAGGATCAACCCGGATTCCCTGGTGGCGGGGGTATACAATTTATTTTGGAGCCTGGTTATTGCGGTGGGGGGCCTGGCCTTGATTTGGCGTTTCCTCCCGAAATCAAAACTCCTGCACCGCGTCGTGGTCGAGTCCACCGTGGCCGATCCCAGTCCGGTCACCGGAGTAGGGGGGAGTGTCATAGCCGGGGGCGGTTTACCCGACGTGGGCAGTGTGGGAACCGTGACGCGGGATCTCCATCCTCTCGGGGAGGTAGTCATCGAAGGGAAGCTCTACGAAGCCGGCACCGCCGTGGGCGCCTTGCGAAAAGGTGATCCCGTGGTTGTAATCGGCTATAAAAGCTATTCGCTTCTGGTGGAGAAAAGGACCCCATCATGATGACCTACGTAGTTGGCTTGATTCTACTGGCCCTGTTGCTCTTCTTTCTGGAAATTTTTGCGCCGGGAGGGATTTTGGGCATAATGGGAGCGATCGCTTTGGTCGTCGCGGCCATTCTCGCCTACGAGGATTGGGGCATGTTGGGATCGGCCGCCATTCTTCTGGGAGGCGCACTGGCCGGGATCCTGCTCTTTTTCCTGGAAATCCGTCTTATAACCCGCTCGCCCTTTGGGAAACAGTTTCAGCACCACCACGCTCAAAAAGCGCAAACCAAACCGGTGGGGAGCGATGATCTGGTGGGGAAGCGAGGCAGAGTGTTGACCACGATGGCTCCTTCCGGCAAGGTCATGATCGACAACAAATCTCTTGAAGCCGCCTCGGAGGGCGGGCTCATTAAAAAGGATGCCACCGTAGTTGTCATCCGGTCCGAACATTTAAAACTCATCGTTAAAGAAATATGATACCAGTATTCGCAGTAGATTTGAGCTTCATCTTAGCCGTAATTTTCATCGCCTTTGGGGTAATTGTGGCCTTCATCTTCCTGTCCTTTATCAGCGTTTGGTTAAAGGCCTTGTCCTCCGGGGCGCCGGTTGGGCTGGTTAACCTGGTGTTCATGCGGATTCTCAGGAAGCTGCCCCATGGACTCATTGTGGAAGCCCGCATTACCGCTGTGAAAGCGGGTATCGATCTTCCGATCGCCCAACTCGAAACCCATTACATGGCCGGAGGCGACATCATGCTGACCACTTTGGCCCTGATCAACGCCCAGAAAGCCGGGTTGCCCTTGGACTGGGATCAGGCCACTGTGATCGACCTCGCCACCAAGGGAACGGAAAAATCGGTGGTGGAAGCCGTGCGGACTTCCATCAACCCAAAAGTGATCGACTGCCCCTCTTCCGACCAGGGTAAGACCACTATCGATGGCGTAGCCAAGGACGGAATCCAGGTCAAGGCCCGCGCCCGGGTGACGGTGCGCAGTAATTTGGAGCGCTACGTCGGCAGCGCCCAGGAAGAAACCATTATCGCCCGGGTCGGAGAGGGTATCGTGACCACCATCGGGTCCGCCGAAACTTATAAATACGTATTGGAAAATCCCGATACCATTTCCCAGAACGTGCTCAACCGCGGCCTCGACGTGGGATCCGCTTTCGAAATTTTGTCCATCGACATTGCCGACGTGGACGTCGGGGAAAATGTGGGGGCTCAACTTCAGACGGCCCAGGCCGAGGCCAATAAGAAATTGGCTCAGGCCCAAGCGGAAATTCGGCGTGCCGCCGCCGTGGCGCAAGAGCAAGAGATGTCGGCCAGGGTGGAAAAAATGAATGCCAAGTTGGTGGAAGCCCAGGCCCAGGTGCCCATGGCTATTGCCGAGGCTTTCCGCAGTGGAAACCTGGGCATTATGGATTATTACCGCTTGGAAAATATCCAATCCGATACCTCCATGAGGCGCTCCATCTCCGATAGCGACGAAAACGGCCAGCCGCCGCCGACCGATTAAATCCGGGATACTCTTATGGAATGGGTTTTTGACAACCTGGAGAACGTAATTGTCCCCATAATAATCCTGATCCTCTACGGATTGGGAAATGCCGCGCAGGGAAAGAAGAAAAAAGGCAAGGGCAAGAAGCCCGCCCGCCACGCCAAGAGGGTATCCGAGGAAGCCCGTCGGGCCCGGGAGATCAAAGAGGAAATTCAACGAAAAATCGCGGAACGGTTTGAGGGTACCGCCGCCCCTCCTCCCCTTGAGGATCAACCCCAACCCGATTGGCCTTCCCCTGGCCGCAAGCCCTTTCCCGTCGGCCGGGAAATGTCCCAACAAACCGAGGAGCTCCCCGAGTTCATCCCTTCCCCCGTTGCCGAACCCGCTCCACGCTCTATCCCCGCGGTCTTGGACACCCAAATTCCCCTGGAGGACATCGAGGATAAATTGCGCCAGGTCCGGGCTCTCAAAGCCAATCTGAGGCAGCGGGCCGAGCCGGTTGCAACGACACCCCGCTTGGCCCCGTTCCTCGTGGCCGAAGGTTCGTTGCGCGGTCAACTCTTCCGCGATCTGGCCCACCCCCTCGGGCAAAGGAAAGCCATAATCTTATCCGAAATCCTGGGGAAGCCTCTCGGGCTGAAGGGACCTGTCAACCGGCGGGCCAAATGGTGACCCCCATGAGTGGAAATGCGGGTTAAGGCACCGTCATGCGGCCCAGGCCTTGGCTTTTGGGTTGAAAGCGTTGACCACCTTTTTCGTATTCCAGAAAGGCTCCCTCGCTGAAAGCGATGGTCACGGGGCCAGTCTTGGCAATTTCCACTTCATCGCCCGCGGCCAAGGGCCCTCGATAAAGTTGCTTATCAGTATTCTGTTCGATTACCAGAACGTCCACGTCCCCCGATGCAACCAAGAGGATCGTTTCCTCGGCCGGTTGGATGATCTGGGTTTCGGTAGTTTCCGAAAGCGGCGCAGGTGTCTCCACTACTCGAGGATTGAGATCCGGCCCCGGTTTGGTGATGACGCTCCAAATGATGTAAACGAGGAGGACGAACACCGCAACTACTACTGCTGCCGCCGCGAACCTCAATTTCCAATAAATGGAGTAGTCCACCTTGGATTCAGTATCCAAAGCGCTGGATGATTCGGCCGATTTAGTCCCCGTTGGCCCGGAGGGAAAGGCCCACGCCGCCGCGGCCTCTTCTACCCCGGAGTCCCTTTCGGAGGGTTCCTCGGTCGTAGAACCGGAATCGGGAAGGTCCAGGCGGCCGAGCAATTCCCGGCGATGACGCTTGGCAAGTTTGCTTTCCCCCATTTTGTAGGCGCCGTAGTCGCTCCGTATCCTGGCCGGATCGACCTCCAAAAATTTCGCGTAGTTGGTCAGGAACCCGCGCACAAAAATTTCGGGCAATCCAATGTCGAAATGGTCGTTTTCAAAGCAATCCAGGATGTTCACACTGACCTTGAGCGAGTCGGCAGCCTCCCGAAGGGAAATTCCTTTCCTCTTGCGCGTCTCAGCAAGTCTTTCCCCTATGGATCGCATAGAAAACTAATCTGGGGATTCAGATACAAAATGCAAAGAAAATGATGGATCGTCCAAGGAAAGGTAGGACATTTTCCGGGAATTGTGCCGGAACTCGACCGAACCAACCTAAATGGTTTCCAGGTCCACCAGAATTTCCCGTGGCTGAGGGCCGTTTTCGGGACCGACGATTCCGCGGGCTTCCATCAGCTCCATTATCCTGGCCGCCCGGTTGTAACCGATTTTCAATCGCCGCTGCAGGATGGAAGTCGAGGCCCGGCGGCTTGATCGCAGCACTTCGATGGCATTGGGAAACAGCTCGTCCTCGTCTTCCTGCAGCGATTCCATATCGTCGCCGGACTTCATTTGTTGTTCCACTTCCTTGGCATACTGCGGTGGTCCGTTTTGTTTGAGAAACTCCACGATTTTATTGATTTCATCGTCGGAAACAAAACAACCCTGAGACCGGATCAATTTTCCGGATCCGGGTGGGTTGAATAGCATATCTCCCCGGCCGATCAGTTGCTCGGCTCCCATTTCGTCCAGAATGGTCCGGCTGTCCACCTTGGAACTCACCTTGAAGGCGATCCTGCAGGGAAGGTTGGCCTTGATGATGCCGGTGATGACATTGACCGAAGGTCTTTGCGTGGCAATTATCAAATGAATGCCGGCGGCTCGGGCCAGTTGGGCCAGCCGCGCGATGGAGGTCTCGACGTCCTTTTGGGCCACCATCATCAGGTCTGCCAGCTCATCGATGAAACAGACGATGTAGGGAATTTTGTCGGGGATCTCGATGTCGGCGTCGCGAGGGACCTCAATGACCGGCGCTTGGGCCTCCGGAATGTTCTCCATGCCCAGGGGATCCTCCGGGGGCTTGGCGCCCTCCAAGGCCAGTTTTGCGGCCCGTTCTTTTTCCTCCTCGAGCTTTGCTTTCTGCTTATCATTGAAACCGGCGATATTGCGCACTCCTACTTTGGCAAACACCTGGTAGCGGCGTTCCATTTCCGAAATCAGCCACTTCAATGCCCCGGGCACTCGTTTGGGCTCGGTCACAACCGGAATCAACATGTGGGGAAGATCGTTATAGACCTGCATTTCCACGATTTTGGGATCCACCATGATGAACCGCACGTCCTCCGGGCTGGAATGGTATAACAGAGATGCGATAATGGAGTTGATGCATACGGTTTTCCCCGATCCGGTGGCGCCGGCCACCAGCAAATGGGGCATCGAAGCGAGATCTGCGATGAGCGGTCGCCCGCTGACTTCCTTTCCCAAAGCTATGGGAATATCCGCCTTGGAACTGGCGCTCTCCCAGTCCTCCGACTCGATGATATCGCGCAGGTAAACGGACTCCGGGGTTGTATTGGGCACCTCGATCCCCACCGTTCCCTTTCCCGGAACCGGGGCCTGGATGCGAACCGTCAACGCCTTCAAGCCCAGTGCGATATCGTTGCCCAGGCCCAAAATCTTGCCGACCTTGACCCCCTTCTCCGGAAAAACCTCGTAACGTGTAATAACAGGACCGGTGAGGATTTCTCCCCTGGTGACCTCCACG
>JAABVD010000002.1:1749-55741 GCA_014529615.1 Opitutia bacterium | reverse complement strand
TGATCAGGGATCCCCAACTGCTCATGGGCGGTTGGACCCCCAAACCGACGAAACTCAGGGCCGACTCGAGCAGCATGACGCCTGGAACGGTCAGGGTGGAATAGATGATGACCGGTCCGAGAACATTGGGAAAGAGATGCTTTAATATGATGTCTTTTTCTTTCGATCCCAGGGTTCTGGCCACCTCTACGAACTGTTGAACTTTCAGGTGCAGCACCTGACCCCTGACGATTCGGGAAAGCGTCAGCCATTCCACGCAACCGATGGCCACAAAGAGCAGGAAGATGTTTCGGCCAAAGTAGACCGTCAGCAGGATGACGAAGATGATAAAGGGGAGCGAATAGAGAATATCGACGATCCGCATCATGGCCGCGTCCGTCTTTCTCCCCGCGTATCCGGCAATCGATCCGTAGGCCCCCCCAATCACGATGGAGACGCAGGTAGCGGCGATCCCCACCCCGATCGACACCATGCCGCCATAGAGGCAACGGATCAATTGGTCGCGTCCGAGGTCGTCGGTGCCGAACCAGTGGGCGAGGGAAGGGGGGGTGGCCCCCAGCGCCAAGTCCTGTTCCTGGTAACTCAGACCCGTCAACCAGGCTATGATGGGGGATGAAAAGCAGAGGGCGGCCAGGATGACAAAATATACCAGGCCGCCCAGGGCCAGCTTGTTTTGGGTGAGCCGCCGCCAGGCGTCATCCCAGAGCGAAAAACTCTCCCCTTGGAAGACGGCTTCTTCCCGGTTGGTGGAGGGGGCGCTCACTTGTCGAATTTCAGTTTGGGATTCATCAGGACCAGGATGACATCCACGATGAGATTGAGCAGAATGATCAGGGTGGCGTAGAAGAGAACCGTTCCCAGGACCAGGGTGTAATCGCGGTTATTGGCCGCGTTGATGAAGTGACGACCGAGGCCCGGGATCTGGAAAATCATTTCGATGATAAAGGAGCCGGAAAGCACGCCCGCCACCACCGGGCCGAAGTATGAAATGACGGGCAGTAATCCCGCGCGCAGGGCGTGTTTGACGGTCACCACAAAACTGCTCAGGCCCTTGGCCCGCGCCGTGCGAATGTAGTCCTGGTTCAGTACTTCGAGCATGCCCCCGCGGGTCAACCGGGCCAGACCGGCGGCGTAGAAAATTCCCAGGGTCATGGCTGGCAGGATTTTGTAGGGCAGGTCATCGGCCCAGGAAAATCCACCCGGCGACTGCCATCCCGAAACGGGAAACCAGTCCAGCCACAGGCCAAATACCAAAGCGAATAACGGACCCAGGACAAAAGACGGCAGGCAGATACCCATCATAGCGGAAGACATGGGAATGTAATCCAGGAGGGTATTTTTTTTCAGCGCCGCCAGCGTCCCCGCCGGAATCCCGATGAGCAGGGCCAGAAACAGGGCGTAAGCCCCCAGTTCGAAGGAAACGGGAAACGATTCGGCTATGAGTTCGTTGACGGTTCGCCCTTCGTAACGGAAAGAAGGCCCCAGGTCGATGCCCAGACCTTCCTTGAGATCGAAATCCGCCAAAGCGGACGGGTTCAACTTTTTGGGACAGATGTTCTTCAGATAGTTGAAATACTGAATATATAGCGGGTCGTTCAGGCCGTAATGTTCGTTCAGTTTTTCCAGGACGTGCTCCGATACCTTGCGCTCGGCGCTGAAGGGCCCGCCCGGCACGCTCCTGACCAGGACGAAGGTCAAGGTGATGATAACCAACAATACCGGGACGAGTTGAAGGAGCCGAATGAGGATAAATCTAAACATCTGTGGCCGGAAACCCTACCCAGGAAGACACCGATCACGGGCCGCTTTCTCAATACAATTTTGACGCTTGCGGCTGGGTTGGGCCCTCCTCCAGCCAGATATATTTCATATTGCGGTTGTCCAGCAGCTTGGGATTCCAGTTTTTCACGGCGGGATGCAGGAGGATGGTTTTGGTATAGATATAGATCGGAATGATGGGGAGTTCATCCATGAGAATGGATTCGGCCTCCTCCAGCAGGGCGAAACGTTTTGAGGTCTGGCCGGTCCGGATGGAGCTGGCAATCAACCCATCGTAGCGTTCATTTGACCATCCGGTATCATTGTTCCCATTACCCGTGGTAAACATTTCCAGGAAGGTGTAGGGATCCACGAAGTCCCCGATCCACCCGGCCCTGGCGATATCGTATTCGAAATTGGATTGTGCGTCGAGGTAGACCTTCCATTCCTGGTTGTGGAGTCTCAGGTTAATGCCGAGGGTTTGCTTCCACATCTGCTGGATGGTTTCGGCAATGGTTTTGTGCTCCTCCCGGGTGTTGTAGAGGATCTCCAAAACGGGAAAATCCTTTCCCCCGGGATAACCCGCTTCCGCCATGAGACGCTGTGCTTCGGTCGGATCAAAACGGAGAAAATCCTTTGGGGCATATCCGGGAATTCCGCGGGGCACGTAAAAGAGGGCCGGAGTCTGACCGCCCTTCAGAACGTTGTCGACCAGGGAAGCCCGGTCGATGGACAGGGCCAGGGCCCGGCGCACCCGGACATCCTGCAACGGCCCTTCCCGCGTTAGATTTATCCGGTAAAAATAAGTGCCCAGGTAGGGATCTGTTCGTATCAGGTGGGGCAACTTTTGCCGGTAGATGGGGATTTCATGAAGGGGCACATTATCGGTGAGGTGGAGTTGACCGGCCTTGAACATCCGCCCTTCCGTGTCCGCGCTTTCCACGGGAAAGAAACGAATGCCGTTCAACCTGACCCTGTCGGCATCCCAGTAGTCCGGGTTTTTTTCCACTTCCAGGATTTGGTTGGTCCTCCACGATTTCAGGCGGAAAGCGCCATTGCCCACAAAGTTGCCTGCGGCAAACCATTGTCCATCCCGATTGGTCATGCCCCCGTGGGCTTCAATCGTTCGGGGATTTACCGGGAACCAGGAGTAGTGTTTGAGCATGAGGGGGAAATGGGGCATGGGGCCAGTGAGGGTAATTTCCAGGGTTTTATCCTCCAAGACCTTCAGGCCGACCTCTTCCCACGGCAGCGGTTGTTCCCCCGGTTTGGGTGTGACCCGCGACTCGAAATAGCGTTGGGCATTTTTGATGACGAATAGCATGCTGACATATTCCGCTCCCAATTCCGGAGTCAGTATCCGCCGATAACTGTAATCGAAATCCCACGCCGTTACGGCATCCCCATTGGTCCATTTGGCGTCGCGCAAGTGAAAGGTGTAAACGTCCCCGGCCGCATTGGTCTCAAACCGTTCGGCCATGCCGTATTCGATGGCGGTGTCGTCATTGGGATGGTAGGCAATCAAACCTTCGATCAAACAGGAGATGATCTGGTTTTCAGGTACCCCGGTGGCGACGTGGGGATCGAGTGTTTCGGGTTCGGTACTATTTCCCCGCAACAGTATGCCCTCCCTTTGAGCTCTTTCCACATCCTTAAATTTAGGTCCGCATCCGGCTGTCAGACCCAGGAGGATAAAAGGGGTCAATCCTGCGAAAAAACCGCTCCTTTTCATGGATTCGAAGATGAAGGCAGGCCTATTTCTTATCCAGTAAAATTCTTTTTGCTGGATTCGCATCCACCCAAGGCGCCCTCAGCATGAACTAACCACAGAGGTCGCAGAGAGCACAGAGAAGGAGAGGGGAGGCGGCCTCGGGCGCCTCCCCATTTTTGGACTTGGCAAATGTTCGATTGAAATGTGCAATTGCCGGCTTCTTGTGAATGCCCAGGTGGTGAAATTGGTAGACACGCATGATTCAGGTTCATGTGCTTAACGGCGTGGGGGTTCGAGTCCCCCCTTGGGCACCACTGTCCATCTTTGAACCCTGTATGGGGTGCAAAGGCGCGCTGGGGCGCGCCAATTGGGAATTAGGAATTGGGGAAAAGGAGAGAGATCAAGATCACGATTATGGGCCTGCCAAAGAGCCCATCTATTGGCCCGATCAACCGATTCAAACATTTGGCTATTACGCCAACGGCGTTAAACTCCGGAGCCCAGTGTCGCACAGCGCCCCTTGCTCCGCTATTTCAGTTCCTCGTTGAAAAAACTGAGAACGCGCTCGAACAGGGCCTCTCTACTTTCGTCCGCTCCCCCAAATCCGTGGCCGCCATTGACAACCTTGTGCAACCGGTGGGGAACTCCTGCCTTCTCCAAGGCAGCCGCCAACAGTTCACTCTGATTAAAGATAACGGCGGCATCCTTATCCCCATGCATTATGAGCATGGGGGGATCCGAAGGAGAGACGTAGGTGATCGGATTGGCTTTCCGGGCCAAATGTTTGTTTTCCTGGATGGGTCCTCCGAGGAAGAGCGATTCGGGCGAGTCGCGGGCATCGTGATCGATTCTTCCCGGGACATCGTTCATGCGGAGAAAGTCGGTTGGCCCAAACCAATTGCAGACGGCCTGAACGGCGGGAGAGGCCTTTTCCGTAATCGGGTGGGTGTTGAAATCATCCACGTCGTTGGTCGCGCCAAGTAGTGCCACGAGATGTCCCCCGGCCGAGGATCCCCAGGCCCCGAACCGCTCCGGATCCAGGCCATAACGCTCCGCGTTGAGCCGGAGAAAACTTACCGCCGCCTTGCAGTCCTCGATGGCGGCGGGGAATATCGCCTCCCCGCTGAGACGGTATTCGACCGAAGCCAGGGCATAACCGTGGTTCAGGACACCCACGCAATTTCTGATCCCCTCCTTGCTCCCTTTGCGCCAACCTCCTCCGTGAACCCATATGACCAAGGGTAGAGGTTCCCGGGTGTCGGCAGGCCGGTACAAATCCAAGGGAAGTTCCCGGTCGCCCACGCGCTCGTAGACAATATCTCTTTCCACCACAACACCTTCGGGAAGAACGCGACCTTTGTTCGCCTGACCCGAAAGAGTCGATTGCAGGCAAAGTGCCAAGAACAGTGCGAGGAGTGGTTTCATGGGGCGATGGTGTTGAAGTCTGGTGTGTTCAAATCCTTTCTTAAAACACCGTGGCATCCTCGTCCTTCTTTTTCAGGGTATTTTCCCATCGGCGTTCGGGGGATGGAGAGGCGCGCTCGATCAGTTTGTTGGGTTTGCCCATCTGTTTTACCAGTTCGAAAGCATCGTAGAGTACGCCCACAGCCGTCATGGCGCGGTAGGGAATGGTATCTCCTGAGACGGTGATGACTTCATAGAGCTGGGTATTTTCCCCGACTCGGGTCATCCAGCGGGTTTGTCCCAGTTTGTATTGCTTGGGGCCGCTCACCGATACTACGTAGACCGTGCCCATGGTCGCATCCCGCACGCTCACACCGCTCCCGATGTTGTTTCCCCTGGCATAGGTATGGTCGTGCCCTTGCAGCACCAGGTCCACCGCATATTTGTCGAAAATCGGTTTCCACGCTTTGCGTTGGTCTGCGTTATCGCGGCCTTCCGAGGCCGAAAAGACCGGATGGTGGAAGGTGATAATGGTCCATTTATTGGGGTTGTCCTGGAGCGTTTTTTCCAACCAGGCTGCCTGTTCCAGATGCCGTTCACAGGAATTGAGCGATATGATGCGAGCGCCTTGATAGTCTGTGAAATAGGTGGTTTCGGCCAAGCCTTCGGGGCCATTTTCGGGCAGGGTGAAATGCGGACGCCATAGAGTGGAGAGGCGGCGTTCGTCCGTATCCGGATCGTTTTCGTACTCGTGATTCCCCGGGGAAGGAATGCTGGGGATCTTTGCATGGATCCAGCCCCCGGCCTCAAACCATTCGTGCCACTCGCTATCCATATTGGCGTGATTGACGAGGTCCCCCGCGTAGAGGAGGAAATCGGTATGGGGCGCGTCCAAAACTGCGGTCCGGATGGTGCGGGACCAAAGGGCGAGCAGATTGTTTTGGGAATCGCCGAGGTAGATGAAGGTGAAATCGTCCGGTTTGGCAGAGGCCGTGCGAAACTGATACCAGGAACTCCAGATATCGCCGCTGCCCACCCGATAGGCATAGAGGGTGTCCGGTTTTAGACCGGTGAAGGTGACCGAATGGAAATGGGCCACGTTTCCAGAGCGTTTCCATTTTTCGGTGCGCGCCTCTTCCCCTCTGGCCCATGTGATGAAGTTGGGTGAGGCGTCGGCTTCTGCAATCTGACCTTCGGCTGTTGTGATGCTCGCATCGGTGCGCCATGTCACCGAGGCCGTGGTGGCGGGATCTCCCGACCAGTTGAGGACAATCCGATCGGGAATTTTTTGGGGAGCGCGGTCCACCGCGGCACGGTGATATTCGTTGGCATAAACCGTGGCGGCGGAAAAAAGCAGAAGAATGATACGGATTTTAACCATGACGGCCTTTAGGTGAGATTGTGGAAGTCTTGTTTTGCCTCCCAAAGTATAACCCTCTCCCATTTGGTAAAAGCGTAAAGCGGTTTTCCCCATCAATTCCAAGGGAAATCTTGTTTGCGGCATTCCCCGCATCGTCCGAGAAGCTGATCTTGGCCTTTCCCACCGTGAGGTCGGCCTGAAGCACAACCAACAAAAGGGAAAGACTTCTTTCTGCAGCATTTACCTGCGGAAAATGCGCAAAGAAACCACTTGCTAGAGGGCAGGGCAATTGCACAGCCTATTATCGATCCTGGGATACGTCGGAAGGACGCATCCACCATCTGTCAACCCATTGTAAAGCTGTTGCCCATGAAGTTAAAAAAATGTTTTATCGTCACCAACCATAACCTATGTACAGACGGCGCGCTCCTCGTGATGAGGGTAGTGGCCGGCTTGGCTTTCGTCTACCATGGCTGGCCCAAGATTCAGAACCCCTTTGGTTGGATGGGGCCGGACGCTTTCGCTCCCGGAGCCTTGCAAGCCCTGGCCGCCCTCTCCGAATTCGGTGGCGGGCTCTGCTTGGTCTTTGGTTTGTTGGTGCCCCTGTCCTCCTTGGGTATCGCCTCCACCATGTTGGTGGCCGTGTACATGCACGCCATTATTATGGGCGATCCCTTCGTCTCCAAGGCAGGCGGTTCCTACGAACTTGCCGCCATCTATTTGTGCCTTTGCATGGTCTTCCTTGCGGCCGGTCCAGGGCGTTTCTCAGCCGATAAGAAGATCTTCGGCTAACGGGTCGACCCTGAGAGGGAGAAGAATAACCACAGAGGACCCAGAGAGCACAGAGAGGGAGAAGGGAAAATTGGATGGGAGAGAAACCACGGAATCTACGGATGAACACGGATGGGAAGGCGCCCAGGGGCGCGAATTAAGAATTAGGAATGGAACATGGATGCACAGGATGCACAGAATTATGGAATAGACTCTCGCAAAGCTCGCGATGGACGCAAAGGGGCGCGCCCCAGCGCGCCTCCCCATCCTGTTTAATTTTAAATGGTCAACTAACCAAGTGACACATGTGCGGCCGTTTCACACAAAAACTGACTTGGCGTGAGATTCACGATCTCTATAGCTCCAAGGAACCTGAACCCCCTCCCAAGGTCCAGGCCCGCTACAACGGCGCCCCGGGACAGGACTTCGCGGCCTGCCGGCTCGATGAGAAGGGGAACCGCGTGGTGGGCCTGCTGAGGTGGGGATTGGTTCCCTATTGGGCCAAGGACCTCGGAAGCGCCTCTCGCATCATCAATGCAAGGTCGGAGACCGTTCACCAAAAACCTTCGTTCCGCGCTGCCTTCCGCTCCCGTCGGTGCCTGGTGCCGGCGGATGGTTGGTTCGAGTGGAAACGTGCCGGGGGCGTCAAGCAGCCCTATTTCCTCAGACTTGCGGGCCGATCTCCTCTGTCTTTTGCCGCACTGTGGGAGCGCTGGGAGAAGAGTGGGGAAGTTCTGGAATCTTTCACCATAATTACCACTAAAGCCTCGGCCGAACTGGTCCACATACACCATCGACAACCGGCCATCCTCGATCCGAACCAATTTGATGATTGGCTCGATCCGGCGTCCCCGACGCCCCGACTGCTCGACCTGGTGCGCAGTTCCCATGCGGGACCCTTCGAGCAACGTGTGGTCAGCGCTAGGGTGAACAGCGTCCGCAACGATGATCCGGAGTTGCTGAGAGAGAGAAGAATAACCACAGATGAAGGCGCCCACGGGCGCGAATTAGGAATTAGGAATTAGGAATGGGGGAGAAGGGCAATGGAGGACAGCCTACCTGTGGGTTACCGCACGCAGACAGTGAGTGTCCGCCCTCCTTTATTTCTCGCCACTAACCCCTAGCCACTGATTTCTTTCCACGGCAGGACAGGTTGGCTCTCAATCCTGATCTTGATCTTGATCTTGATCGTGATCGTGATCGAAAAAATGGCTGAAGAATGGTGGTTTTTAGCTGTAGGAGGGGGTTTATCCCCCGATTGGGGAGAGGCGCAAGGCGCCCCCAGCGCGCCTTACGCTTTTTCCCCTTTGCAAAGGGCCGGAAAACTGTAGGTTTCTGGGCTTTTAATGGAGAGCGCTATGGAGGAGTTTTTCGGCGGTCAGTCGACCATTGTCCTGTTCATCGTATTGGCTGGACTCGTTTTTGTTTTGGCCAGGGCCGCGGACCTTTTTGTGGGCAAGGCGGTTGAAATATCGCAGTCCCTCGGGATTCCCAGCATGCTGATCGGAGCGACCATTGTCAGTTTGGGTACGACCTTGCCGGAGGCCTCCGTATCGGTCCTGGCCGCGCTGAACGGCAACCCCGGTTTGGCCCTGGGGAACGCTGTGGGATCCATTATTTGTGACACCGGGCTCATTTTGGGACTGGGAGCTCTCGTCGCCCCCTTGCCCCTGGACCGCAGAATTGTAAACCGGCAAGGGTGGATTCAAGTCGGAGCCGGTCTCCTTCTGGTCCTGTTTTGCCTGCCCTATTCGCACCTGAATTCGATTTTTGCAAGAGGTGGAAACCTGCCCCAGTGGGCCGGAGTGATCCTGGTGGTTTTGTTGGTGGTATATTTCTATTGGAGTTATCGGTTCGGCATTGCGGCGGCAGAGGCGCAGAAACCGGAAGGTGAATCGAAGGAAATTTTGGGTGTGCTGATCCAAGATCTCCTCCTGATGGCTTTTGCCGTTGGACTGATCTTTCTCTCCTCCAAAATATTGATTTCCTGTGCTGAGGAGCTGGCTCATCGACTTCGCGTTCCCCAAAGTGTCATCGCGGCCTCGCTGGTGGCTTTTGGAACTTCACTTCCGGAATTGGCTACGGTTTTGACCTCCATCCGCAAAGGCCAGGGTGGTTTGGCCATCGGCAATGTGATCGGGGCGGATATTCTCAACGTGCTGTTCGTAGCGGGTAGCGCTGCTGCCGTTACGCGCGGCGGTCTTTCGGTGCCCACCGATTTTTTCAGCGTCCACTTCCCGGTTATGCTGCTGGTGCTGGTGGTGTTCAGGATCGGGATTTTTCTGGGAAAGGACAGCTTGCAACGATGGGTGGGAGCATCGCTGCTCGGGATATACCTGGTCTTCCTCGCTGTGAACTACCTGCTCTGATGGGGAAAGCGCCCAAGGGCGCGAATTAGGAATTAGGGGGGAGAAAGGCACAGAGGCACAAAGGCACAGAGGCACAAAGTGGGGAAGCGTCCAAGGGCACAGGAAGAGAGGGGAAAGGGAATAACCACGGGTTACACGGTTGACCCTCAATCTTGATCTTGATCGTGATCCTGATCGTGATCTCTCTCCTCTCTCTCCATCATTCCAACACTCCCTCATTCCATCACTCCACCCTTCTCCTCGCGCCCTTGGGCGCTCCCCCCCACCTTTAAGGTTTTTTCAGGAGGACGAAGCGGTTGGTGTTGGTTCCTTTCTTCAGATTGGATACTCCCCAGCAATTTGAGGTCTTGGTAAAGGCCTGATCATTTATGAGCACCAATATCGGGATCAATCCCGCCCGCTCCGCCGCTGGGATTACGTGGTCCTCGAGGTTGACTTTTCCATTGCGCACTTCTCCCACTTCGAAGGCGACGTATCCCCCCTTTTTCAGTAAGACGAACATCCGTCTGAATGCCTGTGTCATGGCGTTGCTCCAGGCCTCGATATTCCTCAAAATCCAGATTGGAATAGCGCCGGGATCTATGTGGTTGAACCAGCACCTCAGCCAGTTGTCCCGGGCGTAATCGACCACATCGAGAAATGGGGGAGACGTTACCACCAGTGAAACGGACCCCCGCCCGATTCCCTCCACTTCCTGGGCGGATCCTATGACGATTTTGCTCTTTCTGCCGTAAGTTGAAAATCGGCCCAGATCCCCAAGCGATATGTCCCTCAGGAGTGACTTGCTCTTTTTCAAGATGAGTTCTTCGACGTTTCGATAGTCGGGAACCTGGTCCCGCTTGGCGTTGATTTGTCGCTGCCTTTCTGCTGATACAGCTTGATTGGGAGGGAGGGTATAAACGGAAAAGAAACCTTTTGAATGGCCCGTCAAGCGATTGGTGGCGACCATCCGAATCCAATTGTCGGTGGCATCCGCCTCGTTTCCCTTCTTATGAAAATAACTGCGAAGAGCGCACAGTTCCCGGAGCGTTTCCGTATGGTAGAAGACTTTCAATGTCTCGGGGACCTCCCCATTGAAGTCCCAATTCAATTTATTCAGACGGGAAGCAATCAGGGACATGCCAGGCGGGTTTAATCTCGGGCCGCAAATTATTCTGCTGAGAGGATTTACGTCGCAACCTGCGGCAAAACGATTTCTTAGAACCGACTCGATCAGGGTGGTGCCTCGGCCCATGAAAGGGTCCAGGACAGTATCTCCTTCAGTGGTCAACCGGTCTATGAAAAACCTGGGCAACTGCGGCTTGAAGCAGGCCCGATAGGAAACTTCGTGCAGGCTGTGTGCCGCCCGTTGCTTTGAAGTCCAGAATTCGTTGACGTAGACGGGGACCGGTTGTTTTCCCACGTGGATGCGGTAGGTCCGGGTCGATGTGCCAAACGCATTGAAATTTTCAATCCATGATACGAAATCATGGGTGGTCTGGTCCTTTTCCTGGACCTCGATAGCAGAAAAAAATTCCAGGTTGGTGGATATCATTGGGGCAGGTAGGCGATGAGATCCAAGGCTTTCTTCCTCAATACCTTGGTTGAATTACCAAGCTGGCTGCGAATCCACCCTTTTTCAACAATTTCCTTTTTGAGGATCCGAAGGGGGCCAAACCTCAAAGGTTGGCGAAAGGCAGTGCGGTAACGCTGGGACCCAGGGGCAGGCCTATATCACCGGGATGCACCACGTATCCGGCCATTGCTTTGCTTCCCATGTCACCTTGAAATGTCTTGATGGCTGCAGCCATGGCTGGTCGCGGTGTGGCGGACAGCTTGACCTCGATGGGGACCAACCCACCCGAGGTCTCGACCACAAAATCGACCTCCGTTCCCGCCGTGGTCCGCCAAAAGTAGATTTGCGGGTCCATCCCCCGATGTGTCAATGTCCTGAGAATTTCCGAGAGCACAGCTGTTTCCATAATAGCGCCACCCATGGGACCGGATGCAGCATGTTCGGGGTCCTTGAGACCCGCCAGGTAGCAAAGTGTGCCAGTATCGGTAAAATACACTTTCGGGGTCTTTACCAGTCGCTTCCCGACGTTGGCGAAGTAGGGGCGCAGCACAATTACCTGATAGGTGGCCTCAAGCACGGAAAGCCAGGCTTTAACCGTGTTGACCGCAACCCCGAGGGTCCGGGCGACTTCTGTCAGGTTGAAAAGCTGAGAACTTCGGGCTGCCAGCAAACGAAGGAAATTCTGATACTGAGTAAGGTCGCCGACCTGCCGAAGCGTCCGCACATCACGTTCCAGGTAGGTCTGGATGTAACTCGCATGCCATAGGGAGATGTTCCGGTTGGGTTGGGTTGCAAGCTCCGGGTAGCCGCCTCGAAGGAAGTTCCTCCACAGTTTGTCAAAAGAAAATGAGGTTGGCGATGAGGCCCGGAAGTTGCCTTCCCAAGCGAGATCGATACTTGGCCGTCCCTCCGCCTCACGCTTCGAAAGCGGTAACAGGCGCAGGATGGCCGCGCGTCCGGCCAAAGACTCGGTCACCTTCTCCGCCAGCAACAGATTCTGCGAGCCGGTCAACAGGTATTGACCGCTTCTGCCTCGGTCCTGATCGATTATTTCCTTGATATAGGGAAGCAGCTCGGGGGCGTACTGCACCTCATCGAAAATGGCTGGCGGGGGGTAATGCTTCAAGAATCCGCGCGGGTCCTCCGCTGCGGCCGCGCGAACATCCGGCAACTCCAAAGATATATAGCTGAAACGCTTTTGGAAAAGATATTTCAGCAGAGTCGTCTTGCCTGATTGCCGCGGTCCAGTCAGGATCACGGCGGGAAACTCGGATGTCGCCTTTATGAGGACCGATTCCAGAGAGCGATGGATATAAAGTGAATTCATGACTCCATATTTTGCATTCCAAATGCAAAATATCCACTAAAGATTGCTCTGGTCAATCCCCTGCCAAGTTCCGGTTACCCTTTACACCCCCGTAATCATTCCCGTTATCTTGATCGTGATCGTGATCCTGATCGTGATCTCTTTCCCCTAATTCCCAATTCTCCCCATCACTCCACCACTCCCTTTCCCCTCCATACTGCCCTGCGGGCTAGTCCGCATTTCTCACAAAATTCGTCACGAGAAGCTGGGTCGACACCCTGCAAAGTCGCGAATCCAACGAAGTCCGCACCAGTGCCGGGATTCCGGAGCGCAGTAGAAGAGTTGTGAGATATGCGGGCGAGGGACCAATCAGGCAAACAACTCGGCTGGAAAGGAGTCGGGTTGCTGGCAATCCGGTGAGGTTTCGGTGGCATAACGGAATAATTTTCCTTCAAAATTCTTCAGGACGATTTCATCTTTTGAGACGCGCTCCACGTAATTGGGGTTGATGGGAATTTTTCCACCACCCTTGGGCGCGTCGATCACGTACTGTGGAACAGCGTAGCCGGAAGTGTGGCCCTGGAGACCCCGAATTATTTCAATTCCCTTTTCAATATCCACCTTGAAGTGGCTGCTTCCGGTAATGCTGTCGAGTTGGTAGAGGTAGTAGGGCCTGACCCGCATTTGCAGTAGCCGATGGACCAGGTCTTTCATGGTCTCGATATCATCGTTCACCCCTTTAAGTAAAACCGATTGGTTTCCCAGGGGGACACCGGCCCTGGCCAGCCTGCCGCATGCCTCTTTCAACTCCCAGGTGCATTCGCGCGGATGATTGACGTGTATGCTCATCCATACAGGTTCATGCTTGATTAGAATCTGGCAAAGCGCCGGAGTAATTCTTTGGGGAAGAAAAACGGGAATTCTCGATCCGATCCGGATAAATTGAATGTGCTCAATTTGTTGAAGCCGTCCCAGGAGGCGATCGATCTTGTTATCGGAGAGCAGGAGGGGATCGCCGCCGCTGATCAGGACGTCGCGAATATTCTTGTTGGATTCCAGGTAATCGAAAGCCTCCTCGATCTTGGGATGGAAATCGTATCCCTGGCTATTGCTGACCATTCTGCTGCGGGTGCAATAGCGGCAGTAGGCGGCGCAGCGGTCGGTAACCAGGAAGAGCACCCTGTCGGGATAGCGGTGGACCAGACCCGGCACGACCAGGTGGCTGTCTTCCCCCAGGGGATCCACGGACTCCCAGGGGGCCACCGTCATTTCGTCGCCCCGGGGAATCACCTGCTTGCGTATGGGGCAGTCCTCGTCTTCCCGGTCGATCAGGTTGAAAAAGTAGGGCGTGATGGCCAGAGCGAGTTTTTGATTGGCGAATTGGCATCCCTTCCTCTCCTGTTCGGTGAGGGTCATATGGGACTCCAATTGTTGCAGGGTGGTAATGCGGTTCCGCAATTGCCATCCCCAGTTATTCCAATAGTCTTCCGGCAGGTCGGACCAGATTCCCTGACCCTGAAACCAATAGGGAGCGTTTTTCTTTGAGGCCATGAATTCGAGTTTTGTTGGTTTTGGGAGAGGCTGCCCATGAGGATGGAAAAGGCAAATCGAATCCAATAGTTTCGGCTATCCCTTTTATCTGTGGTTCATCCCTTTTCTCTCCAATCCTGATCCTGATCGTGATCTCTCTTCCAATCTCCGCATTTTAACCACAGAGGCCACAGAGCACAGAGAGGGAGAAGAGAAAAAAGAATGGGAGAGAAACCACGGATTCCACGGATGAACACGGATAAATAACCACAAAGGGCACAAAAAACACAAAAGGAGGGAGAAAGGCACAGGGGCACATCCGCCTCCGCCGATGGTCTACGGCGTGACAGGGAAGGCACAAAGTGAGGGAGGGAGAGGGGAATGCGCCAAAGGAGCGATTCAGGAATGAGGGTGAGAGATCACGATCAGGATCATGATCAAGATCACGATTGAGAGCCATCCACTCCCAATTCTCCCCAACACTCCAACACTCCATCACTCCCTCTCCCCACCACTCCATCATTCCGTCTCGAGGCAGGTGGCGGTGAGAATTAGATTGCAGGCCGTGCTTCGGCTCTTTTGCTAGATCGCTAATGTCGGTCTCAGGTTCTGGAGTTTTAGCGTTCGAGGACGGAAGCATTTTTCGCGGGACGGCCTTCGGGGCCACGGGGACCGTTTCCGGAGAGGGCGTCTTCAATACCAGTATGACCGGTTACCAGGAAATCCTGACCGATCCATCCTATTTTGGCCAGATCGTCACCATGACGGCGCCCCAGATCGGGAATTACGGCATTAATCCCGAGGATGAGGAATCGGATGGGGCCAAAGTTCTGGGATTTGTGGTAAGGGACCTGAGTCCTGCCACCAGCAATTGGAGGAGCCGGGAGGATTTGGCCGGCTATTTGGCCCGGCAGGGCATTCCAGGGTTGTCCGGGGTGGATACGCGAACGATCACCAAGAGGTTGCGCGTTCACGGTGCGCTCAAAGCCTGCCTTTCAACCCAAGGTATCGGTGACGATGAAGCGATTGAAAAAGCCAGAAGTTGGCCCGGCTTGGTCGGAGTTGATTACGTGAAGGAGGTTTCCTGCAAGGAATCGTTCCAATGGGACGAATCCGGGAAGGACACTGTCCCCTTCACCGTAAAGGGCACCCGATTGCAGCCTCCCCATCTGGACCGGCCTCTCTACCGGGTGGTGGCCTTCGACTTGGGGGCCAAATACAATATTTTCCGCAAACTGCGTCATCATGGGTTTGAGGTCGAGGTGGTGCCGGCAAATACTCCGGCTGAAGCGGTGCTGGAGCGGCGGCCTGACGGAGTGTTTTTATCCAATGGACCGGGGGATCCTGCCGCGGTCGACTATGTGCATCGGACCGTCTCGCGAATGATCCAACAATTGCCCACTTTTGGAATCTGCCTGGGTCATCAGATGATTACCCACGCGTTGGGCGCGCGAACCTTCAAGTTGAAGTTCGGCCACCGGGGCGGCAACCAGCCGGTCAAGAATCTGGAGACGGGCAAAGTCTCGATTACCTCCCAGAACCACGGTTTTGCCTCCACTCGGGCCGAATTGGAAAACCGGGGCGCGGTTGTGACCGAGATCAATTTGAACGATGAAACGGTGGAGGGGCTCAGGCACAAGGAATTGCCCGTGTTTTCGGTGCAGTATCACCCGGAAGCGTCGCCCGGACCTCATGATTCCGACCCGCTATTTGATGATTTTTACCAAATGGTGGCGAAATATGCCGTTCAGGGGAGTTGACGCTCAAAGCGGGCCGCATCGGCCAGCGTATCGATGCCGATGGATGGATCGGAAGTAATGCCCACCGCTATTTTGTGTCCGTTTTCCAAAACCCGCAATTGCTCCAACCGTTCCAGTTGCTCCAATCGGGTAGGGGGGAGGTTGGAAAGCTTCTCCAGAAAGGTTGCTTTGTAGGCATACATGCCCAAGTGGCGGTAGCAGAGGGCTGGGGCCAAGTCGTTCGAGTCGGGATTTCCCCCCGCGGCGCTGAAAAAGGGGATGGACGACCTGGAAAAGTAGAGGGCATGGCCGGTTTGATCCAGGACCACTTTGACCTGGTTTGGATCGGCAAAGTCCTCCCTTTTCCTGATAACGGTGGCCAAAGTCGCCATGTCCGCCCCTCCCTCGACCCGGTTTCCCAACATAATTATCTGATCCCGGCTAACCAGGGGTTCATCACCTTGGATGTTAATGACGTAATCGGCCTTCAAGGTGCGATTGGCTTCCGCCAACCGGTCGGTGCCGCTGGGGTGGTCCTTTGAAGTCATGAGGTATTCAAATCCCCCCGATTCAATTTCGCGGGCCAGGCGAGGGTCGTCCACGGCAAAAACCAGCGGGTATTCGGGCCCTTGATCGCGGATGCGTTCCGCCACGTGAAGGATGAGGCTTTTGCCTTTTATGGGGTGGAGCAGTTTTTCCGGGAATCGCGCGCTGGCCAATCGCGCGGGCACCAGAATTGCGGTTCGGAGGGGTCCCTTCATGGGGATAATTGGTCGGGCTCAAGCCAGCCTTGGTCAAGGGCAAAAGGGTTGAGCCGAACTCCCTATCCCTTCTGTTGAGTCCAGGGTCTGTTACAATTTTGTTTCAATTATTTCCTTGTCAAAACGGGCAGAAAAAAGGATTAACCCTCCTCCGCCCCCTTAATTTTAAAAAAATCTATACACGGATTTGGTTTTTCCTTAACTTGGAGCCTTTTGACTCTTTTCATGATCAGGACAATATTTACCTTACTAACCCTGTCCCTATGTCTGGTTCCGCTCAGTTGGGGGCAGTCACAACTCGAGGAAACCCGCAAAGTATTTCAGGAACTCGTATCGGCCCGCCAGGATATCGCCGACAAGCGGGCCTCCTGGTTGGTAAGAAAGCAGTCTTTGCTGGATGCCATTGAGCTGGCGAAGTTGGAAATTTCCCTTTTGCAGGAGCGGATCAGAGCCACCGAAGACCAGTCTACCCAAGCGGAAAGGGACCGGATTCGCCTCAATGGGGAAATCGAAGAATTAAAGGAGGCCTCAGCCGTGGTGGCTGGAACCATTCGCAATTTGGAGCAACGTGTGCTGATTCTGGTTAACGCGCTTCCACGGGATAACAGGGAGAATCTGAATCGCCTGACCAAACGCATACCCGACCGGAATATTCCGGAAAACAGGATCAAGGCCAGTTTGGGAGAACGGATGCAGAACATCGTGGGGCTGCTCAACCAGATTGAAGTGTTCAACAATGGGATTCAGGTCTTGACCGAAGTGCGTGAAATTGAGGGTCAAAACATATCGGTCGAGGTATTTTATATCGGTTTGGCCAAGGCATATTACGTAAACCGGGACAAAGGTGTAGCCGGATACGGCACGGTAACCAAGGAATCCGGCTGGACCTGGGAAGATGATCCAACCTTGATCGATCCCATCAGCAGGATGATCAGGGTTTACAATAATGAGATTCCCGCGGAGTTCGTCGTTTTGCCAGTGGAAATCTAACACCCCTTTGGAAAGGTCTTAACATTTTGCCATGAAAAGCATCTTCACTGCCCTGCTGGGGTTTTTTGCCGCCATATCCTCCAGCGCCCAATCCTTTGAACAGGTTGCCTCAAGCGCCAGATCCGATCTCGAACGGGCCGGTGATCAGTTGGAGGCCCTGGAAGAGCAAATTGTCATGCAACGTCAGCCCCTGGAAGCCGAGGAGCGCCGGCTGAAAGACCGCGCCTTCGAACTGAGGGCGGATCTGGGCCGTATTTTGCGCCGCCGCGACAATACGGACCGCGACCTGAGGTCTCTGGAAAATGATGTGGAGGCGCGCAAAGACGAGAACGCTTATTTGACCAGTCTCATGGGTGAATACATCCGCGCTTTCGACAACCGGCTTCACGTAAGCGAACAGCAGCATTATGCTGAACAGGTCGAAGATGCCAAACTTGCCATAGAGGATATCAACCTTTCCGCGGCAGATCGGTTCAACACTCAATTGCAGGTCCTGAATGCGGCCATCACGCGCCTGGAAAATATTGTTGGCGGACACCAGTTTTCCGGAAGAGGTGTCCTGCCGGGAGGTTTATTGGAGGAGGGCACCTATTCGGTCCTGGGTCCGATTTATTTCTTTTCCAGCCCCGAAAATAACGCTTCCGGTATCGCCACGCGGGAGTTTGGCTCCTCCCAACCCACCACCATCAGCCTGGGAGAAGAATACGATTTGCTCATATCAGAGTTTTCCCAGGATGGGACTGGGTCCATTCCCATCGATGTCACTCTGGGTTCGGCCGTGCAGGTGGAAGCTGCCAAAGACACCGTTCTGGAAGTTATCCAGAAAGGGGGAAAGGTAATTTACTTCATTCTGGGACTGGCCGGTATTGCGCTGCTCATCGCCATTTTCAAGTTCATAGAAATCTCCGGGGTCCGCCGAGCCCGGCCCAAGGACCTCAGCTATATTATCAAGACCCTGAATGAGGGCGACCGGAAGGGCGCCTTGGAATACGCTCAGAAAATTGGGGGTCCGGTGGGCCGGTTGTTGACCGCCGCGGTGGAAAATGCCGACCGGGACAAAGACCAGGTGGAGGAAATTCTCTACCAACAATTGATTACCACCCAACCGAAACTGGAACGCTTCCTCCCCTTTATTGCCGTAACCGCCGGAACCGCGCCCTTGCTCGGGCTTTTGGGGACGGTTACCGGAATGATTACCACCTTCAAATTGATCACCATCTTTGGAACAGGTGATGCAAAATCCCTCTCCACTGGTATTTCCGAGGCATTGATTACCACCGAATTTGGATTGATTGTGGCTATTCCTTCCTTGATCTGCCACGCCCTCCTCCACCGGAAGGCCAAAGGAGTGCTCGGAAGCATGGAGCGAACCGCCATTGGATTCATCAACGGACTACCCGGAAAAACCTGATTACACCTCGCTCTCATGAAAAACAGAAAGTCGCTCGGTGCAGATGATGATCAAAACAATATCAACATCTCCCCGATGATTGATATGGTGTTCATTCTGCTCATCTTCTTTATCGTAACCACGGTTTTCGTCGAAGAATCCGGTTTCCGAGTAGAAAAGCCTGAGGCGACGGATATCAGGGATGAACGCGATGAGGATAAGGAATCGGTAACCATATTGGTGGATAAGAATAACCAGATCTATTACAAGGAGGCCGGAGCAACCGAAGCTATAAGCATTGAATCGGTCCGTCCCAGGGTCGGCCAAGTCTTGCAAAAGGACAGGGATGCCCCAGTTCTGGTTGAAGCCGAGGATGCCGCCAATGCCGGGCTGGTCGTCAGAATAATGGATGAAGCACGCCTCGGCGGGGCAGGTATTATCAGCCTCTCCGGCTCCAATTAGAAATCCCATGTCCCATTTTCGCCCTCTTCCCCCCCTTTCCCTCACAGGCAGATTAATGGCAAATCTCATGTTACGCCCCTTCAAAACATTACCACAGGCCCTTTTGATTTTCACCGTTGTATGCGCGCTGACAACGCGTTCGGAAGCCCAGAGGCAGCAAACGGATTTCTGGTCTGACCCCGATTTTGTCGAACGGTTTATTGGAACCTATTCCCCTCGCATTACGGTGGAACCGCGCCTGTCCCCAACCGATAAGACCTTCTTGGAAGAATTTTCCACCCTGATGCAGACCAATCGGCAAGAGGCGCGGGCTTCTCTCGCCTCCAAGGCCGCGGAGGAGGGATCCAACGCCACCTTCCATATGATCCTGGGCAATTTTGCCTATCAGGAGAGGAATTTGCCGGAGGCGGTTCGGCACTACCAGGCAGCCACAAGGAAACACAAGGATTTTCTGAGAGCACACGAAAACCTCGGCTTCCTTTACTTCCAACTCGGAAACGAGGCCAAAGCGCGGGAGCATTTTACAACTGCGGTCAAACTTGGAGCCGTGGACAAGAATATTTTCGGCATTCTCGGATACCTTTTCTT
Source organism: Opitutia bacterium (assembly GCA_014529615.1). GTDB lineage: Bacteria > Verrucomicrobiota > Verrucomicrobiia > Opitutales > UBA2995 > JAABVD01. The sequence goes on along the minus strand of JAABVD010000002.1, from coordinate 36,047 downwards.
TGAAAATGAGCAGTTTATCGCCTCGGAGACCTCCTATCGATCCGCCCTGATCTACGAGGTGCAAAACGAGGCCTGGGAGTTCGGGTTGGCCAAAAGTATTTTATTCCAGCGCAAATACAAGGACGCCACCTGGTTGTTTGAAACGCTGATCGAAAAGAATCCCCAGGAGACCGAGTATTGGGAACTGCAGGCGGAGGCGTATCTGGGGCTGGGGGAAAAACTCCACGTCGCTTCCAATTACGAAGTGCTCAGGCGCATGGGATCCATTTCGGCGGAAAACCTGATCACCTTGGGCGATATCTACGTGGAGAATGGTTTCATAGAGGCTGCTCTGGGTGTGTATAAGGAAGCCATTTTGGCCCGCGGTCGCTTGAACGTGGAGAAGCCCATCGAAGCGGCTGCCGACCTGATCGACGCTGGGTTTTACGATGCCGCCGCCGAGGTGTTGACCGAAATCAATCGCAGTTACGGAAACAGCCTGGACAGCAAAATGGCCTTTGTCGTTCGCAAGTTGAATGCGAAGATCCAGGCCGCTGGCAACAACATGTCCAAGTCCATCGTGCCCCTTCTGGAATCGATGGTGGTGGAAAACCCCCTGGACGGAGATGTTCTGATCATGTTGGCGGACTATTACGCGCAAGGCGGGAATTTCGAGAAGGCGGAATTCCTTTATGAGCGCGCCCAAAACCTTCGCGATTTTGAAGCCAAAGCCTACTATCATCACGGCAAGGCGCTCGTCGCCGTGGAGCAGTACCGGGAAGCGGTGCGCGCTTTGGAGCGAGCTCAGGACGTACAACCGCTGGACCACGTGGAGGATTACCTGGTGGGGGTCAGAAATGTCTACAGGGCGGTGCGGAACTAAACCCATATGAATTTCAACATGCCATTAAAACAATCCTGACATGAAGATAGGAAAGGTAGCTCTAATATTGGCCTTAACCGTCTGTGGATCCTCCTCCCTGATGGGAGCCGAGGTTTTGACCGCGGCTCGTTCGACCCTGGAAAAGTGGGTGGAGGCGCGCCGGGTTCTGGCCGAGGAAAGAACCCAGTGGCTGGCGGAAGAAAAAACACTGAACGACGACATAACCTTCCTGAAGATCGAAATTGAAGGTCTTCGCAAGGCCGTGGCCGATTCCATGATGGAAATGACCACTGCAGATAGCGAACAAAATGAGTTCAGCCAAAGTATTGCGACCCAGGAACAGGCCATCGAAGTAATCAGGCAGGCGGTGCCGGGTTTCGAAAAGCGAATACTTGCACTCTCCACGATTTTCCCCGCCGTGTTCCGGGAAAAGGTTGCCACACAATTGCGGCGCATTCCCGATCCCGATTCCGGGCGCCAGTTGGATGTATCCTTGGGAGACCGCATCCAGAATATCATTTCCCTGCTCAATAATGTCGAATATTTCAATAAAGTGATAACCCCCAGCAGCGAGCTGAGGGAGAAGGAAAACGGCGAAATATTCGAAGTGAAGACCTTGTACCTCGGCTTTGGCCAAGCCTATTTTGTTGATGAGAATCAAGTAAACGCCGGATTTGGGTATCCGGTCATAGGAAAAGGATGGGTGTGGCAGGATCGGCCCGAAATAGCGGAAGCGGTCGGCCTGGCCGTTTTGGCCGCCGATAACCGGCATCCGGCCGAATTCGTCAATGTTCCGGTGGAAATAAAGGAGACTGACTAACCGACTGTTACCTATGATCCTGAAAAAGATATTGTTCACAAAAACGTTTATCACCCTGGTTCTGTTGCTTTCGGTCGTCCATGCCGGGGCCCAAAACTACGATGCGGCCGCCCGAACCACCGAGGGCGATCTGGAGCGCGTCCTGGCCGAACTGGCCCAGCTTCGCAACGACATTGCCGAGAAAAAAATTCCACTGGCCCAGGAAATCAATCAATTGGAGGACCTGAAGATCGAGCTGACCCATCAGCGCGATGAAGTGGTGGAGCAAGCCACTGGCGTAAACCGCATCAAGGCGGAGTTGGAACAGAGGGATTCGGATCTGGCCCGGCAAAACGACTACCTGCACACCGCCTTGGGGAATTATATCGAGGAATTCCTCGGCAACGCCCTTCACGTGGGAGAGATTCAACTCTACTCCGATGTGGTGGAACGAGCCCGCAACGCCAAAGACAATGCTGAAATCCCCTTGCGGGAACGTTATGAAATGCAAGTGGCCGTTCTGCAGGCTTCCCTCGGTCGCCTGGAGAAAATGGTGGCCGGTTACACCTTTGAAGGGGAGTGCGAAGTTGAAGGTGGTGATCTGGTTCAAGGCAATTTCGCCATTGTCGGGCCGATTGGAATGTTTTCCCAAGGGGGAACGGCGGGGTTGGTCGATGTGAATCCTCTGGTTCTGAGGCCCCTTCAGGTTCGCGTGGAAGGCGCTCCCGAGGAAGCCATGTCCGCCGTCACAACAACGGGTTCCGGCATCTTGTTTCTGGATTCAAAGCTCGATGAGGCCCTCGACATCTTGAATTTGATGGAGACGCTTTTTGAACACATCGATAAGGGTGGGGTGGTGATGTATCCCATTCTAACCCTCGCCTTGGTGGCGTTCTTGATATCGCTATTCAAGGTTATTGAACTCCTGTCCGTGAAAAAGGCCAGCCCGGGGGATCTGGAGACCATTCTGAAGTACCTCAGAAGCGGTCACAAAGAAGATGCCCTCAGATTTGCCCGCGGGGTTAAGGGGCCCAGTGGCAGGATGTTGACCGCTGCCATGGAGAGTATCGATGCCGAGGAAGATCTTATCGAGGAAATCCTCTACGAGCAGATGTTGGGAACGCAACCCAAGCTGGAACGTTTTTTGCCTTTTATCGCCGTTACTGCCGCTACCGCTCCCCTGCTGGGTCTGTTGGGAACGGTGACCGGCATGATCAATACCTTCAAACTCATTACCATTTTTGGCACCGGTGACGCCCGGCAATTGTCTTCGGGGATTTCGGAGGCGCTCATTACCACCGAATTTGGATTGATTATCGCTATTCCCACCCTCATCATCCATGCCCTCCTCTCCCGCATGTCCAAAAGCGTTTTAGGGAGCATGGAGCGGACCGCGGTTGGTTTTATTAACGGATTGCCCCAACGAACCTGATTAGATGCCGGTATGGTCATATTTGCCCAAGCACTTAATATAGAGACTTTCGTCGAGGTTTGGCTTAGCGGGGGCTGGGTCATGGTTCCCCTCGTTTTCCTCGCCTTTATCATTTATTTCACTGCCATGGAAATGATGCTCTTTTTCCGGCGGGGCAACCATGACAAGGTGCCGGAAGCCCAATACGAAAAGTGGATCGACGATCCCGCCAGGGGCGAGGGCCATGTAGGCGAAATAATCTCTTATGTCAGAGATGAAAGCGCCGATTCCACCGAGGAGGTGCGCAATCGTTTTGTGGAAATTTCCACTGCCGCCCTTCCGGTGGTCGACTCCCGGTTGATGTTTCTCAATATTCTGGTAACGGTCGCGCCTCTGCTGGGATTGCTCGGAACCGTCATTGGAATGCTCAGCACTTTCAAGGCCCTGTCCAGTGGTTCCGGAAAAACCATCGACTTGGTAGCCGAGGGTATCTCCGAAGCGTTGATTACCACTCAAACCGGTTTGGTAATCGCCATCCCGGGATACCTGCTCGTGGCCATGATTCAAAAGAAAAGGAATCAATATGCGGCTTTTCTTGTCAGACTAGAGAGTCTCGTGTTACAAAAGAATCAGAAATCTCCCGGTGGCGCCTCCCCGGCTACTCCATCCGGATAATGCCTAGAGTATGAAAGGACGAAGACCATTATCTGAAGGCGGAAAGCTGAGCGATATCAACATTTCGCCCATGATCGACATGGTCTTCATCTTGTTGATTTTCTTTATCGTCACCACCGTATTCGTGGAGGAACCGGGGGTGGACATCGAAAAGCCCATTACTCAAACCCTTCTTCCCTTGGAGAAGAACAGTATTTTGATCGCCATTACCGGGAACAACCGGGTGGTTTACGGTGGCCAGGAAGTCGGGGTGGAAGGCGTTCGACCCATTGTTCGCCGATTGAACGCCAGGGATCCCATGCCCGTGATTTTGCAAGTCGATAGAAATTCCAGCGCCGGGGTGGTCATCCGGGTTATCGGCGAAGCCAAACTGGGCCGAACCAATAAAATCAGCATATCCTCCGAAATGCGGTGACCATCACCGTTGGCAAATTTCCACATCCAATATCCCCATGAAAAAAGTCTTCTCTTCGAATTACCAGGGCAATTCCCTCTCCTTTTCCCTTCCTTTGGGCGTGATTATCACCCTGGCCCTTTTCATTGCCCTCCCCCTTACTCAGATCTTCTCCTCCCTGGACGATATGAACAGGGACGAGGAGAATAACCGCATTCAAATCGAGCCCCCGCCTCCACCTCCACCCGAACCTCCCAAGCCGGAAGAGGAAGAAGAGAAAGAGGAGGATATCGAATTGCAAAAGCAGGAACAGCAATTGACCCTGGACCAGATCAACATGGCCCTTACCGCGGGAGACGGTGGAATGAGTTCTTCCGGTGTTTCGGTCCAGGTATTTGATATCGCCGATAATTTCGATGAAATGGTGTTTGAAATTTCCGATCTCGATAAACCGCCTATTCCGTTGGTCAAGATCAGCCCGCAATACCCTCCCGAACTGAAACGTAACCGCGTCCAGGGAGAGGTTCATTTGATCTTTATCGTGGACGAATTCGGGAATGTGAAACGGCCCAGAGTATCGAAATCCTCCAATCGGGAATTTAATGAAAATGCCATCAAAGCCGTTCGCCAATGGAAGTTCGAACCGGGTGAAAAGGATGGCAGAAAAGTGAAGACCCGCGTTCGCCTCCCTCTTTCCTTTTCCCTGCGTCGTTGATTTAAATGAATCCTTTCGGTTATTCGCTATTTCGTCTGACCTTGTGCGGCCTCACTGCGCTGGGTTTTTGTATCCAGGTTTCCGGGAAAGTCGACATGCGGTTTTGGCGAAAACCGGGATATTTCGACGAATACTACCGGGATTTGATGGCCCAGGGCGCCAAATTGCCCACGGTGAAGTCGGAGGAACAGGAGATTCTAAAAACCTATCATGACTTCATTGCAAAAAAGCAGGATGCCAGGGCCCTGGCTTATCTCCAGTCCTCCATCGGACGGGATGCCAGCGCGGCCCTCGATTTTACCCTGGGCTTACATTTTTACCGGGTGGACAACCTGGATCAGGCCCTGAGATATTTTAACAGAGCCGTCCTCAAATGGCCCACCTTTCAAGCCGCGCACAAACTGATCGGCTATTGCCATTTGCAGAAAGATGCGTGGGATAAAGCGGCCGGAGCCTTCAACAAGGCCACTCAACTGGGGTCGGACGATGCCCGGACCTTCGGCCTCCTGGGCATGATTTACCTCAATCAGGAAAAAATCCTGGAATCCGAAAGCGCCTATAAAAAGGCTATCGTGGCCGATCCCGATACCCTGGACTGGTATAAGGGGCTGGCCTCCACCTTGCTCAAACAGGAAAAGCATTTGGAATCCATTTCCCTCTTCGAGGAAATGATCGCCCGGGCTGAAGAAACCAAGGATCAGTCGGACTTCCTCATCCTTCAGGCCAACTCCTTCATCGCCTTGGATCAACCCCTGGACGCCGCGGCAAACTATGAAATCGTTCGGCGCATGGGCCAGGCGACCTATGAAACCATGAGTCGTCTCGGCGACATATACCTGAACGAGAATCAATTGGAGTTGGCTACCGAAGCTCATGTGGATGCCATAGAACTCGATCCGGCCCAGGATCAGGATCGACCGGTCAGGACGGCCGAGATTGTCATCGCTCGCGGGTTTTGGACAAATGGCGAAACCATCATTAAAACCATTCGGCGGGTATTTTCCGATACCCTGAGTGATGAACATCACCTGAGCCTGCTCCGCCTTGAAGCCAGGGTGGCGATTGCCCTGGAACGCGGTTCGGCCATAGCCATCAAGTTGTTGGAAGAAATTTTGGATATTGATCCCGAAGATAAGGATACCGTCCTCCTGCTGGCGAGATACCACCATTCCCAAAGCAGGAAATCGAGAGCCGCCGATAATGAAGAAGAAGCCCTCGACAGCTTTGAAGAAGCCCGTACATACTTCGAAATGGCCACTGAGCTGGGTGACGACGAGTTCAAGCGTCAAGTGCTCATCGATTATTCCCAGATCCTGGTCGATGACAGGCTCTATTGCGACGCCGTATCGCTATTGAAAGACGCCTTGGATTTGGAATATACCATTCCGGTGGAGAATTACCTCGAACGGGTTGAGCGCGCTTGCCGCAATCAGCGCCTTCGCACCCGATAATTTATTCCATCGGCCCTGAGCGGGTTATCCCACAAATTCTACTGCCCGAGCTGAAACCGGGCAAAACGGCGAATGACGATGTTCTCACCCAATTGGGCAATCTTTTCGGTTACCAGTTCCTTGATGGTTTTATCCGGGTCCTTGACAAAGGGTTGGTCCGACATGCAGATCTGGGAGAAATACTTGTCCAGTTTCCCTTCGACAATCTTTTGAATGACCTGGGGTGGCTTTGCACCTGCCTGAGAAGAGGCAATATCGCGCTCTTTGGCCACCTGTTCCGCTGGAACATCCTCCCGGGTCAGGTAGGCGGGACTCGCCGCCGCGATATGCAGACAGAGGTCCCGGGCCAGGGTCTTGAAGTCGTCGGTCTTGGCTACAAAGTCGGTTTCACAATTCAATTCGACCAATACCCCAACTTTTCCACCCATGTGGATGTATTGTTCGATTATGCCCTCGCGGGCAACCCGGCCGGCTTTCTTTGCTGCCGTGGCTGCGCCTTTTTTGCGCAAGTAAATGACGGCCTTTTCCATATCCCCCTCATTTTTCACCAAGGCTTTCTTACAGTCCATTAAACCGACACCGGTCATTTGGCGTAATTCGCCTACCTGTTTGGCAGAAATTTGCACACTCATTGGGTATTATTGAATATAATTTATTGAAGGTTCCTCCGGCTCAGGATGTTTCTCGGGGAGGGAGACCCTCCTGGTCCATCATCAATTCGGGATCGATGGTAACGGTTATTTCCTCCATATTCGCGGCTGCTTCCGCCGCGAGTTGTTCGGAGTATGTTTCGGCTACCGGATTGGCCAGGAATGTCAGTGGGGTGCGGGTGGTTTCACGCCTTACCGCCCCGTTCTGGATGGCTTCCATAACGGTTTCCACAATAATGCGAATGGACTTTACCGCATCGTCATTACCCGGAATGGGGTATTCGACCGTGGAGGGATCTGAATTGGTATCCACCAAGGCGATTACCGGAATGCCCAGCCTGTTGGCCTCGGCCAGGGCAATGGCCTCCTTTTTTATGTCCACGACAAAGAGGGCGTCGGGCAGTTCGGGCATTTCCATCAAACCTTCGAAATTGCGATGCATCCGGCTCATTTGACGGCGTATGAAGGAAGCTTCCTTCTTGGGAAGTTTATCCAGGGAACCGTCTGATTCCATCCCCAGGTATTCGCTGTATTTGGAAATACTGTTCAGAATGGTGGTGAAATTGGTCAGGGTGCCCCCTAGCCAACGGTTTACGGAATAGGGCATTTCGGTGGCAATAGCCGCCTCCCGAACCACCTCTTGGGCCTGCTTTTTGGTGCCAACCAGCAGGATTTTCCCACCTTGGGCCACCGTTTCCTCCATAAATGCGGTCGCCCTTTCCAGACAGTTGAAGGTTTTCTCCAAATCGATAATGGAAATGCCATGGCGGTGATCGAAAACAAAGGGTTTCGATTTTGGATTCCATCGTTTGGTTTGGTGGCCGAAATGGACTCCGGCGTCCAGCAAGTCCCTAACAGTTAAATTCATTACAAATGCGGGAATCTGAATGGGGGTGATGCCCTGAAGAATATATTGAGTTGTTGATGTTTATGAATGGGTGGGCTCCCAAAAAGGAGGTCAAGCTACTGTTTGAGAAAAGAAAAGCAAGGGGTATTTTCGATTGGCCCCAAATATTGGGCAGGGAAGGCGTAAAAATGAAATCCTGAAAAATAGCCTTGCCCAGAATTGAATTTTGAAAATTATTCATCCTCTTTCCCGTTGCACGGTGGAGCAGTCAGGTAGCTCGTCAGGCTCATAACCTGAAGGTCCCCGGTTCAAATCCGGGCCCTGCACCCAAATTTTGGACCCGGAACGGGTGGGGGAGTTCTACCTCGGCTGTCTCCCCTCCCCCTGGCCGATTTTGTAGGATATCCGGGCAAATGGCGCTGGACTTCCTTCATTTCCGTTGAATTGCCTTCGGTTAGGCTTTTGGGTGGTCCGGATGAATGCGGAGGACTTGTTCGCCCTTCCCGAAAATTTTCCCTTTCCGTCGTATTTCAAGTCGGGCGATACCCCTTGGTCGTGGATCCCGCAAATCGGGCAAGCCCTGGAAAGTCCGGATTTTGCTTCCCATGTCTCCACACCGGTTGATTTACCTTCCGGAACAGTTGTCCTGGGTCAGGTATTTCTGCACCCCACCGTCAAGCTGTCTCCCAATGTCGTTATTCACGGGCCCGCTTTCATCGGGGCTGGCAGCGAATTGCGCCCCGGCGTTTTCATTCGCGGCAATGTTATTGTGGGAGAGGGGTGCATCCTGGGGAATTCCTGCGAATTCAAGGAGTCGCTCTTGCTCAATCGCGTGGAAACCCCCCATTTCAACTACGTGGGAAACTCCGTGCTCGGTAACGGGGCACATCTTGCCGCGGGGGTGATTTGTTCCAACCTCAGGCTGGACCGGCAGGAGGTTTGGGTCAGCCTTCCGGGCGGCAAGGTGAACTCGGGATTGAGGAAATTGGGGGCGCTGGTCGGTGATGGAGCAGAAGTGGGGTGCAACACCGTTTTGAACCCGGGCACGATTCTGGGAAAGCGATCCCTGGTTTATCCCGGTATGGCCTTTGGAGGATTTCTGGAGCCGGAAACCGTGGCCGGGGCAAAGACCGAAATCCTCCGGGTCAATCGCCGTTGAGGGCATCGATGACCTGATCAAACAAACCGGGATTGGCCGCCACACAGGATTCCCAGCGATCGGTGTTGCCCTGCCAATCGGAGACGCGGGCGCCGGCCCCCCGCACCACGGGGATAACGGGGAATACATCCCAGGGGTGCACGATCGGATCGACCGCTATGTCCGCCTTTCCCGAGGCCAATAACAGGTAGCCATAGCCGTCCGCCCAAGTGCGGTAGAGGTTCACCCGTCGGATCAGGGCGTCGAAACGAGCGCCATTCTGATATTGCTCCGCCGTCAGAACACCCGAGCTTACCATTGTCGCTTCCTCCAACTTCGCAATCGACCGGCAACGGGTAGGTTTCCCGTTGAGAAGACAAGTTCTGTTGTCGCCAATGCACCTTATCTTCAGCAATGGCTGATGGATGGCCCCCAAAACCGGCTCGCCCCGGTGGAGAAGGCCGATCAGGGTGGTGAACAGGGGAACTCCCGTAATAAAGGCTTTGGTTCCATCGATGGGATCGATTACCCAGGTGTATTCCGCCCCTTCGTTTTCCGTTCCAAATTCTTCTCCCACAATGCCATGGTGGGGAAATTCCCTCCTTATGAGGGTGCGAATACAGGTTTCCGCCTCCCTGTCCACTTGGGTGACCGGGGACTCATCCGCCTTTACCTCAACCGAATAATCCCGGTTGAAAAAATACGGCTCAATAACCGCTCCGCTTTGATCGAGGAGTGTTTCCATAAACGGGATGAGAGTTTCCGTATCCATCTTGGGGTTGGCTTTAAGGCGCTGATCTTGTTAATTGGGAAGTATAGAATGTTAGAGGAAAGTAGAAACACTGCATCTTCCTGGACTCAATCCCCGATTTATTGTCTGGATTTCGAAGGCAGTCGCCAAAGTGGAATAGTGGAATACGGGTTGGTGAGGCTTTCAGGTGGCGAGGTCACCGAACTGTCCACCCGTTTATGTCGGTCCACCGCCGCCATATCCCATTGGGAAACCGCCACTCACAATATTCGCGACGAAGATGTCGCGGATGCGGATTTATTTGTGGCGGATTGGGAGCTGTTTCGGGATAAACGGGCTCAAGGTCCCTTTGCCGCGCATAATGCCAGCTTCGAAAATAATCTTATCAAGAGCGTTTGGCCATTCACCAACCTGTGCCCCAATTTCATGACCCATTCCATGGATATCGATTGGGGTCCCTGGTTGGATACCTGCTCTCTCTACCGTTCCTTTTTCCCGGGTCTGGAATCCTACCGCCTGTCCGAATTGGTGCAATCGTTTCATTTGGAAAGCCTTTTAAGCCGATGGGCCGAACAATGGTGTCCCTCCCGGCGCAGGACCTTCCATTGTGCCCCATACGACGCCCTGGCTTCGGCTGCTTTGCTCGGGAATCTGAACAATTTCGAGGGTGCAAAATCGCTTACCTTGCCCCAACTGCTCCAATGGAGCCAGCCGGGCGGGACCGACCATGCCCGGGATCAACTGGAGCTCTTATGATCTATTCCGGGACTTTCCGCCGCCGCCTGGCCTTCCTCTGATTCGTCGATATCCTCGGTATCCACCACTCTGGCCGCCGCCACGATTTTGTCGTCCGTGGCGAGGTTCATCAGGCGAACTCCCTGCGTGGCGCGACCGATCACGCGAACATCCTTGACCGGGGATCGGATGGCTTGTCCGCTGAGGGTGAGGATCATTATTTCATCCTCCTCCTTCACGGTCAGGGCCCCCGCTACCCTGGAGGTCTTAATGGCTATGACGCCGATTCCACCGCGAGTCTGCAGCCGGTAGTCTTCAAAATAGCTTCGTTTTCCCAACCCGTTTTCACCCACGATCAACAGGGTGGCGCCGGGATCTTCCACCACGGCTGAGTTCACGTAATCCCCTTTCTTCAGGGTGATGCCTTTGACCCCCCGGGTGGCCCGTCCCTGATCCCGCAAATCCGTTTCCCTGAAGCGGATAGACATACCGTTTTGGGTAATGATAATTATTTCGTTGTCCCCGTCGGTGAGCAATACGTCGATCAATTGATCTCCCGGGTCAATTTTGATTCCGATGATCCCGTCCCGCCGGTAATTGGCGTAAGCCTTCAGGTTGGTTTTCTTCACTACTCCCTTGCGGGTGACCTGGACCAGGTGCAACTCTTCCGAAAATTCCGGAACGCAGATCATGGACGCGATTTTTTCTTCCGCCCGCATTTCCAGGAGATTGGCAATGGAACGGCCCTTGGCGATGCGAGTGCCCTCCGGAATCTCGTACACCTTCTGCCCGTAAACCCTGCCGTTGTTCATGAAAAACATGATGTTGTCGTGCGTGTTTGCCGTAAAAACGTGTTCAATGAAGTCTTCCTGGTAGGAACCCGAGCCGATGACACCCTTTCCCCCTCTTCTCTGGGAGCGATAGGCCCGAACACTCGTTCGTTTGATCAAGCCCCTGTGCGACACCGAGATGACGCAGCCTTCGTTGGCAATGATATCTTCCATTCTGAACTCGCGTTCCGCCTCGAGGATTTTTGTCCTTCGCTGGGAGGGGTATCTTTTCTTCAGCGCCATGAGCTCCTCCTTGATGACGGACAATAGTTTCGATTCGCTATCCAATATCTGCTTCAACTCCCCGATGAGTTGGATGAGGTTGATGTACTCGGCCTCGATCATTTCCCTTTCCAATCCGGTCAATTGGTAAAGGCGCAGGTCGAGGATGGCATTGGTCTGCCTTTCCGTGATGGGATATTTGGCCATGAGGCTCCCTCTTGCCGCATCACGGTTGCTGGATGCCCGGATGATTTTTACGATATCATCCAAGTTGTTCAGGGCAATTTTGTACCCTTCCAGTACATGCGCCCGGTCATCCGCCTTATTCAGGCGGTATTGCGTTCTCCGCGCCACCACTTCCCGTCGATGCTCGATGAAACACTCGATCATCTCCTTGATATTCATCTGCTTGGGACGGCGTTTGACCAAGGCCAGCATTATCGCGCCAAAGCTGGATTCGAGCTGGGTATGCTTATAGAGCTTGTTGATGACCACTCGGGGTGAATCGCCCCGTTTTACTTCGACCACGATACGGGTGTTCTCGTCCGATTCATCCCTGAGGTCGCTGATTTCGGAAATTACCTTGTTGTTGATCAATTCGGCTATCTTGGTGACCAGGGAGCTGCGGTTGACGTAATAAGGTATCTCGGAAATAATGATTTGTTGCTTCCCGCTACTCAGATCCTCCAACCCGACCGTTCCCTTTACCCTGACGATACCGCGGCCCGTGCGCATGTAGTTTTCGATGCCTTCACTCCCTGCGATGGCGCCACCCGTGGGAAAATCGGGCCCGGGTATGTAGGTCAGGATGTCGTCGATGGATATGTTGGGATTGTCGATAATAGCACATGCGGCATCGATCAGTTCCCCCAGGTTGTGGGGAGGAATGTTGGTGGTCATCCCTACTGCAATTCCTGTGGAACCGTTCATGAGCAGGTTGGGCAAGGCGGCCGGCAATACGGTTGGTTCGGTGGAGCTCTCCTTGTAGTTGGGAACGAAATCCACCGTATCCTCGCCAATTTCCCGAAGGAGATCCTCCGCCATGGCTTGAAGTTTGGCCTCGGTGTATCGGTAGGCGGCCGGCGGGTCCCCATCGATGGAACCGAAATTTCCCTGCGGGATAATCAAAGGGTAACGCATCACCCAGTGCTGGGCCATCCGCACCAGGGTGTGGTAAACCGATATGTCCCCGTGCGGATGGTAGTTTTTCAGGACCTCCCCCACCACGCCGGCACACTTGTCGAAGGGTCGGTTGTGGAGTAACCTCTCGCGAAACATGGCGTAGAGCACCCGCCTCTGCACCGGCTTCAATCCGTCGCGGGCATCGGGAAGAGCCCGGCTTATGATAACCGACATCGAGTAATCGATATAGGCCGACTGCATGATTTCGGTTATGCTGGTCGGTATAAGGCGTTCTTTGTCCACAGTCATCGCGAAAGGATAGGGTTTTGCTCGGTATCAGACGTCCAGATAGGAGGTGTTGAGCGCGTTGTCCTCGATGAAGGCCCGGCGCGACGCCACGTCTTCCCCCATGAGCTTGGAAAATGTGGCTTCGGCCAGGGCCGCGTCTTCGATATCCACTTTCAACAACCGCCTTGTTCCCGGGTCCATGGTCGTATCATAGAGCTGTTTGGCATTCATTTCACCCAGGCCCTTGTAACGCTGAATGGTGAGACCGCGCCGCCCCAATTGGCGTATGTTCTCAACCAGTTCCAAAATCGAATGGAGCTCCCGCGTTCGCTCCTTTTTCCCGCGTCCCATTTTCTCAATGAGCCTGTACCGGGCATTTTCCGTAGGGGTGAACTGGATGATGGGCAGGCCGGCCTCGGAGATGCTCCTGAGTATTTTCGACATCTGGCCCGCTTCGAATATCTCGTAGACACTGATGCGTTGCTGAACCGTGGCGCCGCCGCTCTCTCTCACCTCCCGCACGGTGGATCCTTCGTAAAGGTCTTCCGTAATGCCCTGCTCGTCGTAAAATTTGGAGCGGTCGTCCTCATCCATCAGGAATTGGTATTCCTCCCGGTTGCCCGTGCGGATGCGCGCGATGTATTCCGGCAAAGCCAGGGTTTCCGGGTTTTTGTGATCGAGGTACTCCACCACGGGGCAGCCATACCTCGAAACGCCCCCGCTGAGAAGCTCCAGACGCGCCAAAGCCTCCACGAATTTGTCGATGGTTGCCGATGGATAACGGTGCCCGTCGCGGATGCGGACCAGGGTTACCTCCTCCGAACCCAGCTCCAGTAATATCCGGTTCAGTTCGGTATCGTTTTCCACATATTGCTCGCGTCCTCGTCGCTTGATTTTGTAAAGCGGGGGTTGGGCGATGTAGAGGAATCCCCGCTCGATCAATCCCCGCATGAAACGGTAGAAAAACGTCAGATAGAGGGTCTGAATGTGGGCTCCATCCACATCGGCATCAGCCATCAGGATTATTTTATGATAGCGGGCTTTTTCGGCGTTGAAGGCCCCATCCCCTTCATGGTCGCCTATTCCCGTGCCCAGAGCGGATGTGAGCAGTTGGATCGACTTGTTGCCCAGGGCTTTGTCAATGCGGGCTTTTTCCACGTTGATGGGCTTGCCGAACAACGGAAGTATGGCCTGGGTTTTGCGGTCCCGGCCCTGCTTGGCCGATCCGCCGGCCGAATCCCCTTCCACAATATAAAGTTCGCAGAGGGCCGGGTCCCTTTCCGAGCAATCGGCCAGTTTGCCCGGTAATCCGCCCCCGATGAGGGCGCTTTTACGCACCGTTTCCCTCGCTTTCCGGGCTGCCTCCCTGGCCCGGGCCGCATTCAAACATTTGTCTATGATTTTTTTGGCCAGACCCTGGGTGGTCTCAAATACCATCTTGAGATTCTCCCCGGTAATTTTCTGCACGATTCCGTCCACTTCCCCATTGGATAATTTGGTCTTGGTCTGACCTTCGAATCGCGGTTCGGGAACCTTCACCGAAACCACCGCAGTCAGTCCCTCCCTGGTATCGTCTCCGGTTATGGAGGGATCCTTGTCCTTTATCAGGTTGTTCTTCCTGGCGTAGTTGTTGATGGAACGGGTCAGGGCGGTGCGAAAACCGGATAAATGGGTGCCGCCTTCCAGGTTGAAGATGGAATTGGCGTAGGCGTAGATCTGGTTGGTGTAGCTGTCCGTGTATTGCAGGCTGACATCGACCACGGTCTCGCTGTCGGATCCTTCCGGGGTGGCTCTCCCGCCAAAGGTAAGCGGTTTTTCCATGACCACGTTCTTCGACTTGTTGAGAAATTCCACGTACTCCGAGATCCCGTTTTCAAACTTGAAGGTTTCGCTTTTGTCGATGCGTTCATCCACCAATAAAATTTCCACCCCGGGGTTCAAAAAGGCCAACTCGCGCAAACGTTTGGCCAGAATTTCGTATTTGAAATCCCGCGTGGTGAGGAAAATCTCCGGATCGGGAAGGAAAGTGATCTTGGTGCCCGTCTTGTGGGTCGTGCCGATCACTTTCATTTCCTGAACGGTTTTCCCCTGGGAGAACTCCATGTGATATATTCTCCCCTCCCGGCGCACCTCCACCTCGAACTGCTCCGAAACCGCATTTACACATTTGGCCCCCACTCCGTGCAGCCCGCCCGATACCTGGTAGGCCCCTTTACCGAATTTTCCACCGGCATGAAGGTTTACCAGAACCAGTTCCAAGGCGGGAATCTTGTATTTGGGATGGATGTCGACCGGAATACCGCGGCCATCATCCGAAATGGAGCAGGAACCATCCAGGTGTATGGTGACCGAAATCAGGGAACACCAACCAGCCAGGGCCTCATCGATGGAATTGTCTACGATCTCGAATACGCAGTGATGCAGGCCCCGTTCGTTGGTATCCCCGATGTACATATCGGGACGTTTGCGAACTCCTTCCAGGCCTTCGAGTTTTTGGATTTTGGAGGCGTCGTAACCGGAGGTGTCGAACAATGGAGCAGTGGAATTTGGGTCTTCCGAATCTTTGGACATGGGTATGAGGAACCTAGAGGGTTGAGTTGGAAAAGGCTACTTTAATTTTCCATCCTCATAACCATCCCGAGTCCCTATTTTGTTTACAAGGGCACATATCCCAAGATTTTGTCTTTTTGGTGAAACTCTCCTTGAAAATCGAGTGCGCCCGCAGTGTTTTAATCCAACTGAGCCGGTCCTGCGGCAGCAGGCCCTTTTCCCGAATCGACCGGCGGATGATTAGCGTCCGCACCATTGCCGCCACAGGACGATTGCCATCCCAATAGGGGCGTTTGGAACTCAAGTTCAGGAAGCAGCCGACCACACCAATGTCCGAATCCTTACGCGCACTTCCCCGCAGCTACATGCTCGACCGGGCAACACAGTTGCGCTCCTGGGACATCATCGTGGTCGGGGGAGGCTGCATCGGGCTCGCCACCGCCCTCGACGCCTCGGCGCGCGGTTACCGGACCCTCCTGGTGGAACGCGGCGATTTCACGAGCGGCACATCCAGCCGCAGCACCAAGCTCATCCACGGTGGGGTCCGGTACCTCCGTCAGGGTCAGATCGGGCTCGTCTACCGCGCGTTGGATGAACGGCGCCGCCTCCGGGCCAACGCGCCGCATCTGGTCCGGAGCCTGCCGCTGTTGGTGCCGGCGTATCGCTGGTGGGAGCGCCCATGGTACGGACTGGGCCTCAAGCTCTACGACGCCCTGGCCTTGGGCCGGAACCTCGGCTCCTCGCGCCTGGTAAGCCGCCGCGAATCCCTCAAACACCTCTCGACGCTACACAGCCACCATCTCCGTGGCGGCGTCCTCTTCTACGACGGGCAGTTCGACGACGCCCGCCTGGGATGGGCCTTCATCCGCACCGCCGCCAACCTGGGGTGCGTCGCGCTGAACTACGCGGAAGTGGTGGGGTTGGTCGAAGCGCGGGGGAAAGTGAAGGGGGTCGAGGTTCGGGATCTCCTCGGCGGAAACGAGTGGGTCGCGCGCGGGGCGGTGGTGGTCAACGCTGCGGGTCCATTCGCCGACTCGCTGCGCCGGATGGACGAACCGCGCCTGGCTCCCTCGGTCATGCTCAGCCGGGGCGTACACATCGTGGTGAGCAACGCCTTTCTACCGGGCCGCACGGCCTTGCTGGTCCCCTCGACCGACGACGGGCGCATCCTCTTCGCAATTCCCTGGCACGGCCACGTGCTTATCGGGACGACCGACATCCCGGTGGAAGAGCCCTCGCAGGAACCGATTCCCAGCGCGGCCGAGGTGGACTACCTGATCGACCATGCGGGGGGCTATCTCACGCGAACGATCAGGCGTGCGGACATCCTCTCCGCCTGGGCCGGGTTGCGGGGTCTCACGGCATCCGGTCCCGATCAGGATACCGCGGCGCTGTCGCGCGACCACAGCGTGAGTGTCTCCCGGCGCGGACTCGTCACCGTCACCGGCGGCAAGTGGACCACCTGCCGTAAGGTCGCGCAGGACGCGGTCGGTAGGGCCGCCGAAGTGGGCCGCCTGTCCAGCGCCCATTCGGTCACGGCGAGGCTGCGGCTGCACGGCTATTCCACCCGGCGAGACATTCTCGACCCCTGGAGGATGTACGGTAGCGACGCCGAAGCCATCCGCCAACTGGAGGCTGAGGACGAGCGCCTGACGCGCCTCATGCATCCGAGCCTGCCCTACCGGTTGAGCCAAGCCGCGTGGGCGGCGAAAAGTGAGATGGCCGTTCAGCTCGACGATGTGCTCGCGCGGCGAACCCGCGCACTCTTCCTCAACGCGAGGGCGGCCGTGGCGGCCGCGCCCGCCGTTGCACGCGTCATGGCGCGCGAACTGGGTCACGGCGACGACTGGGTCGAAGAGCAGGTGAGGGCGTTCAATGCGTTGGCCAGGGGTTACCTCCCGGAATGATGACTTTGGAGGCGTCGTAACCATACCGATTCCCTATTTTGTTTACAAGGGCACCGATCTCAAGATTTTGTCTTTCCGGTGAAACTCTCCTTGAAAGTCGAGTACGCCTGCCGTGTTTTGGCCCAGTTGAGCCGATCCTACGGCAGCAGGCCCTTTTCCCGAATCGACGAGTTGGCCGAGCTCGAGGAAATCCCGGCAAATTATCTGGTTCAGATCCTCAACGACCTCCGCAACGGGGGTTTGATTATCAGTCGGCGGGGAAAGCAGGGAGGTTACCGTTTGGCCAAACCACCGGCCCAAATAACCCTGTTTGATATCGTCTCGATCATGGAGGGAGAGCTGTTGGCTATCAACCTCGCGCCGAACGGTTGGTCGGGGCGGGGTGTTGCAAAAGTTTGGTCCGAAGTAGTGGAAACCCTATCGGAAAAAACCAAGAGTTATACCCTGGAATCCTTCCTGCCCGAGGAAAGCGAGGATATGTATTACATTTAGTGTGACGTCCCGGAAATTCCCTATACAAATAATTGCCGGGTTATTCCCGGGACGACACACTTGCACAAGCCATGGCTCACCTGAATCCGCAAATCGAAAAACTGCTTGCCCTGCAGGCCTGCGAGCAAAAGGTCCGCCATCTGGAGCAACTCCTGCAGGCCATCCCGATCGACGTGAAACGGTTGCAGGACACTATTGAGGCTGAGGAAAAAACCTTGGCCGATGCCAAAGCGAGGCTACGGAAGATGGAAGTCTCGCGCAAAGACCTCGATAACCGGGTGGGTGTGGCTCAGGAGCAGATTCTGCGCTACAAAAACCAGCAACTGCAGGTAAAGAAAAATGAGGAATATCAAGCCTTGATCCACGAAATTGAAGGGCTGGAAAAAGAGATTCTCGATTGGGAGGAAGAGGAGATCGGCCTGATGCTGGAGATCGATAGCGAAACCGAAAACTACAAAAAACAAGAGGCCTCCCTCGCCTCCTCCACCGAGCTGATTAAGCGAAAAATTGCCGTGCTGGAAAACCGTAGGGCCGATTTGAAAAACCGGTTGGCGGATGCCGCCCTTCGCTTGCAATCGGCCGACCGTGATATCGACCCTGCATATCTCAGAGCCTACCGGCCCATGGCGGCCCGGATGAAACTGCCCGTGGTGGTGGGGTTGAAGATGCAGAAGTGTCTGGGGTGCCATTTGCGGGTTTCCAATGAAATAATGGAAAAAGCCCGCAAAGGTGTGGCGTTGACGACCTGCCATAATTGTGGAAGATTGGTCTACTTTGCGAGTTAGCTTTGGATTTCAGGCATTCGCTCGGTTCTTTGCAATGTGAGAGGAAAGTCCGGACACCACAGGACGGAATTCCCCGTGAAAACGGGGGCGCCCTGCCTTAATTCAGGGTGACGGCCAGTGTCACAGAAAACAAACCGCCCGGCGCAACGCGAAGGGTAAGGGTGAAAAGGTGAGGTAAGAGCTCACCGCGCTCCCGGGTAACCGGGGTGGCAGGATAAACCCAATTCGGTGCAAGACAAAGTAGGGGACGGGGTGGTCCGCCCAATCGTCCCGGGTGTGTCGCATCCCGCTTGGCGGGAAACAAGGTTGCTTGTTAGATGAATGAATGCCCATCCCGTTCGGGATGACAGAATCCGGCTTACGAGGTCCAAAGCTGACTCCAAATTACGCTTGACAGATGAAACCGCCCCTTCATCTTCACCCCTTCATCTTTAATTTCCCTATGGCCACCACCCCTTCGGCAAAAAAAAATATCCGCAAGACGGTGCGGCAAACCGCCCGCAATCGCGCCGTTAAATCCCGCCTGAAGACCTTGCGTAAAATCGTGATGCAAGCCTCTTCCTCCGGGGATGCCGAGGCCACCAGACAAGCCGCCATCCAATTTGTCTCTGCTGTGGACAAAGCTGCAAAATCCAAAGTCATCCATCGAAATGCCGCCAGGAGGATGAAATCCGCCTACGCCAAGTATATCTTTATCTGAGATCCAGCGGCTTACCCGGCCTCCCAGCCAGTGAGACTACCGGGGTTTTTATGGCGAGATCCGGCGAGTTCATAGGGTTTCCCCCGGGTTTGTTGGGGCCGGGACCCTACCGATTGCCTCTATTGCGTAACCGGAAAAACTGGTTTGCCCTCTACAAGCCGCCCTATCTCCTGGCCCGCGCCCATCCCTGGCACGCGGAGTGTCCCGATCTCACTTTGGGAATCAAGTCGCAACTGACCCGGGGAAAACCGGAGCTTCAGCGCTTGGGAATAAAGGGAGTCTACTTCGTTTCCGGTCCGGAATACGAGGTTGGAGGTCCGGCCATCTTCGCCAAGAACAAGGAGGCCTCGGACCATTGGCGCAACGCCTTGGGCTCCGATCAATTCACCTTTTCCTTTTGGGGGTTGTCCACCGGAACCTGGGACCGGGTTACTCGCCAATGCCATTTGCCCGTGGCACGGCATCACCGGGAAAACAGGGTGGTTATTTCCCGAAAAACAGGAAAGAAATCCTCCACTTTTTTTGACGAATTGGGGAAACTGCCTCCCTATTTGCTCTGGAGGGCCAGGGCTAGGAATCCCCGCCTGCACCAAGTGCGCATACACGCTGCGGAGTCGGGATTGCCCATCTTGGGGGACGATCTCTATGGGTTGGGCAGGGTAGATCCGGCTACGGTTGAACCAACCTGGGCCAGGCGCGCCTTGTCCCGGATCCGAGGATTGGCCTTGTTCCTACGGGAAGTGCATCTTCCGGCGCAAATGAAGGAAAAAACCCCCGTTGCAGCCGATTTGCCCCGGGGATTTGCCGATTTTCTGCGAAAGACCGGCCTGGCTATCGGGTAATTTCTCCATAATGTTCTTTACTCCACCCAGCAAATTAGCCACTTTCCACGCCTTGTTTTGAACTGAATTACATGGGAAATCTTAAGAAAAAACGCCGCAAAAAGATCGCCAAACACAAGCGTCGCAAGCGTTCCAGGGCAAATCGCCATAAGAAGCGTACTTGGGGTTGATTTCACCCTCCCACCGGCAATGGCCCCAATTTCCCGGAAAAAATTTGAATCCGGCTGCCCAAGGGTCGTGCCAAGTCACTTTTAGGGTTGATTTTCCAGTCTTTCGGGCAAAGCATCGTTCTTCATGGCGCCCGCTCGGACAATTGGTCGTACCCTTATCAGCTCTCCTGAGGTTCAAGCTGAGAGAGATGGCGACCTCTTGCTGGTCAGGCGGGTTCAATCCGGGGATGTAGCCGCATTCGATCATTTGGTCCTCAAATACCGGGAACGCATGTTCTCCGTCATCTACAACCTCACCTCCAATAAGGAGGATACCTACGACCTCTCTCAGGAAACCTTTATCAAAGCCTTTCAATCCATCGGCCGGTTCAAAGCCAGATCCTCCTTTTTCACCTGGCTCTACCGGATCGCTGTCAATACCACCTTGACCCACCTGAAAAAGAACCGGTTCAGGAGCTTCCTCAGTTTCGAAACCCTCCACGAGGAAGCCTGCCCCACCGACGTGCTCGAAGCCCTTTCCTCCAAATCCAGCACGGAAAAACCGGCCCTGCTCAAGGAATTGCAATATAAATTGAACGAAGCACTGCAAACTTTGTCAGTTAAACATAGAACCGTAATCGTGCTTTTTGAAATAGATGACCTTTCCCACCAGGAAATTGCCGAAATCATGAATTGCTCCGTCGGCACGGTTCGGTCTCGCCTACACTACGCCAAGAAACAACTGCAGGCGAAGTTGCAAGATTGGTTGGATTAATAATTGATGCCGCAAAAATCGCCCAAGATCAATTTGGAAGGCCTGCTCAAGCTTAAAAAAGCGGAGCGGCCCGATCCCGCTTTTTGGGACCAATTTCAAAAGGAATTCCGGCAACGGCAATTGCAGACCGTGATGGTCAGGGAATCCTTTTGGAGTCGTCTGCCCCAACTCATTCTGGCTCGCAGCCGGTTGCTCGTGCCCCTTTCCGGATTGGCCCTAGTCCTTTTTGTCTTTTTGCTGAATTATCGAGGCAATCCTCCTTCGCAAGGCGATTTTGTTGAAACGGTTGCGCTGGCCCAGCCCACCCCGGAGATCAAAATGGAACCCTCCGTGAGAGAACCGGCCCTGCCGCCCCAACCCCGCCGGGAAGCCGTGTTCATTCCGGCTTTATCCAGCGCCCCAGCCAGTTTTGTGGTGGACGTTATCCCCGCCAAACTGCCCGAAACAGCGACCTATACCCAAGAATTTCCCACTCCCACTATCCGGTCCAATAGCGACTCCCCGGCCACCTACGTCTCCTACACCATAAGTCGGGATACTCCGATCTACGTTTCGGCCGCCCTCAGTCAGAGGATCGGGTTCTAGAAGGGAAAGGGCTCGTAGGATGATCAGGCGTCTTCTCGGGGTTACCGTGCTCCTCCTCTTCGTTCCCAACCCCTTGTTCCCCCAGGGCGATGCTGAATTTGGCGCTATTCAGCGGCGCATAACGGATATTTATTCCGATAACTCCACGGGGGTCTTCCGCGTGCTGGCCGCGCATCGCACCTACGATGAAAAGGGAGATCTCCAAAACGCCCTGAAATCGGGAACGGGGTGCTTTATCAGCCGCGAAGGCCATATCCTGGCCAATGCTTCCGTGGTCATGAACAGCAACCGCAGTTGGATTGATTACCGCGGGGTCAATTATGCCGCCGAATTGGTCGGGGTGGAGCCTTCCACCAATCTTGCCCTCCTCAAGGCCAGCACTCTTCCCGGTGATTTTTCATTTTTCATTCCCGAGGCCAATCATCAATTACCCCAGATCGGTTCCATGGTGGTAGTCATTTCCTGTCCTTTGAATTTCGATCCCTCCCCATCTCTCACCATGGTGGCCGGGGACGAAACCAGTTTTGCCCAGCGGGATTTCGCCACCACTTACATCCGGGTCAATAAACCGGTCAATTTGGGGGAGGGGGGAGCCCCGGTCATCGACCTGAACGGACGTTTTTTGGGCATTCTGGTTGCTTCCGCTCCGGATGTTGGGTCCGGATATGTTTTGCCCGCGCGTGCCGTTCTGCGGGTGCGCGATGACCTCCTTTTTGCGGGGAAATTCATTAAGGGCTGGATCGGCATTGAAATCGGGGTGCGTTCCACCATTCGGGAAGGGCGGCAGATTTACCTCACCGAAATCGTTCCGAACTCTCCTGCCCACATAGTGGATATGAGAACGGGCGATGTGTTGGTTCGGATGGGAGACTTTCCCATCCATTCCATTTCCGATGTGCGCAATGCCATGTTCTTCGCCCGGGCCGGACAGTTTCTCGATATTCAGATATTCCGCAATGGTGTCTCGCAGGATGTTACGGTAAAGGTAACCGAGCGGCCCGAGGAGGCCCCGCCCACCCTTGAAGCCCAGACCCCCGTCGACCAAGTCGACCAGGTCGACCCGGATAGCCAGGAAACTTCCGCACCCAGGGAAGCCCCTTCCTGAGTTGCGCGGCGGGGTTTTCTGCCCTTGACTGGGCCATGTGAAGGTCCACCAAGAATCCTTTACTCTGAGAACCTCCGGCAAGGGCACTTACGAAATTACCCATTTTGTCCGGAATGCGCTCAGGGCATCCCGCCTACAAACCGGCCAGATTACCGCTTTCTGTCGCCATACCAGTTGCAGCTTGGTCCTGATGGAAAATGCGGACCCTTCCGCTCGGAGGGATTTGGAAAATTTCCTGGATCGACTGGTGCCGGATGATGATCCCCATTTCACCCATACCTATGAAGGTCCCGACGACATGCCCAGTCACATAAAGATGGCCTTGACCCGATCTTCGGAATCCATACCTGTTTTGCAGGGCCGACTGCTCCTGGGAACTTGGCAGGGCCTTTACCTCTGGGAGCACCGCGTCGCCTCCCACCATCGGCAAATCACCGTTACCTGCCTGGGGGAATGCGCCTAAGGGCGCGGGAAGAGAAGGGAAAGGGAATGATGGAGAGGTGGAGTGGTGGAAAATTGACCACGGATTTCACGGATGGACACGGATGGGGCAGCACTGTAGGAGCGGCTTTATGCCGCGATCTTTTTAGCCACAAAAAAACGCAAAAGGCGCTAAAATGCACTTTCCCATCTCAGCAACTCAGAAACTCAGAAACTCTAATCCATTCCCAATTCCTAATTCCTAATTCCTAATTCGTGAGCTTAACGAACTTTCCCATCCGTTCCCATCCGTGAAATCTGTGGTTAAATATTCTGAAAAACAAAGGAATATCGAATGTACCCGGGACAGGTTCAGACGAGCCGCAGTTTGGGGAGGTCTTGACCGTCGATAATCCCTAACGGACGGTTTTCTTCATCCACCACCAGGATGTCGTCAATCTGATTGTCCTCGAACATCTTCAAGGCCTCGGCTGCCAGGGAATGGGACGACACTTTTTTTGGGTCCCGCGTCATGAACGCATCGATGGGTTTGGCAAAGACATCCGCGTCTTTCAATATCGCTCTCCGCAAGTCCGCATCGGTAAATATACCACATAAGCGGTTGTCCTCGTCCACAATGGCAATGCTGCCAGCTTTGGCCCGGGTCATTTCCACAATGGCCCCTTGCACCGATTTTCCGGAATTTATTTTGGCCAGACGCCTGCCCGTTCGCATGATGTCCTCCACCCCCAGGATCAAGGCGGCTCCCAGGGTTCCGGATGGATGATATTTGGCAAAATCCTCCTTTCCGAAATGACGCATTTCTAGTGAGACGAGGGCCAGGGCGTCCCCCAGGGCCAGGGCCGCCGTCGTGCTCGCCGTTGGAGTCAGGTTTAGCGGACAAGCTTCCTCCTCGACACGATAAATCAGCCTGAAATCGCAACTTCTTGCCAGGGTGCTGCCCTTGTTTCCGGTAAATGCCACCGTTTTCAGTCCCATGCGTTTCAGAAGGGATATCAGTTGGAGGATTTCCCCGGTTTCCCCACTGTTGCTCACCATCAAGGCCACATCTCCGCTCCGGCACATCCCCAAATCACCGTGCATGGCCTGGACCGGATCTAAAAAAGCCGAGCTTACCCCCGTGCTGTTGAATGTCCCCACCAGCTTGTGGCAGATCCCCGCGTTTTTCCCCAAGCCGATCAATACCAGTTTCCGTTGCCGGTCGAGGGCCCCCTGAATCTCCGCCACAACCCGCGCAAAGGATTCATCCAACCCCTCGGCTGTGTCGAGAATGGCTTGGGACTCCAAACTAAGAAAATTCCTGGCTCGCCTTAATATTGATTGAATATCCACTTGAAAAACGAATTTTTACAGGTCCTGTACATGGATTAGATTGCATCATTCCGTCTCCTCTGCAATACCTTCCAGCAATGATCGCTGCCGTCCAAAACAAGGTGTTGAGGAAAATTGGTTGGGGAGCTTTGGTTGCTCTGGGTTTGTCCCTGGGCGGGTGCAGCCCGCTCAATGAGGAAGTGGTGCGGGAGGTCGATTTGCCCGCTTACAAGCGCGGGCAGGACTACCTCCGGCAAGGCCGGCACGACCAGGCCCTCACCGCCTTTCTCAAAGTGGTCGAGACCCATTCCCTCGCGCCCGAATCACACCTCTATCTGGGGCAGCTCTTCCTGGAACAGAGCAAAGACCCCATTTTGGCCATTTACCACTTTCGCCAATTCCTGAAGTTCAAACCGGGCTCCCAACAGGCCCCCTTGGTCCGGGATCTCATCAATACCGCCAAGAAGGAATTCGCCCGCACTTTTCCATCCAACCTCCTCGATGCCGAATTCGATCGCATAGACCTCCTGGATGTGATCGAGCAAAAGGACAGGGAAATCCTGGCCATGAAAAAGGACCTGGCCCGGCTCCATGGTGAGAACAACGCCCTCAGAGCCAGGTTGCAGGCGGAGATTGCAGCGCAACCTCCCGCCTCCTCTACCCAAACCCCGGCGGACACCGTTCAAGCGCGGGTTGCTCCCCTTCCCCGACGGGACCTGCCCGGCCGGGGAGAGGTATCCCCCACCCGGCGAACAACTTCCGCGTATTACACCGTTGTAACCGGAGACAATCTCTTAAAAATCAGTACCAAAGTTTATGGTTCCCGCGAACGCTGGGTTTCGATCTATGAGGCCAATCGTGATCTGCTGGCTAATCCGAATGCCCTCCAGGTCGGAATGAAACTGAGAATTCCCTGAAACGGTTTGGCCCACCATTTCCCGGGAGGGAGGGGATGACCTACTTTGATTATAATTCGACCACCCCTCTGAACAGGGCGGCAAAAGACGCCCTGTTCGATGCCGTCGATGGCCAATGGGCCAACCCCTCCAGCCCTTACAAGGTATCTGCCCGGGTGCGCCTTGCCTTGGACACAGCCCGGGAAAATCTTGCCGACCGCCTTCATGGAAAAGGGACGGGCATGGTGTTCACCGGCGGGGCTACCGAAGCCAATAACTCGGTCATCCGTTACCTCGCCGAAATCCTTCCCCAGGAGAAGGGTCTGGCTATTTCCGCTATCGAACACCCTTCCGTCATGGAACCGGCCAACCATTTCTTCAAGGGGCGGCTGGATTTGCTGCCCGTTTCCCCGGAAGGTGTCCTGGATGTGGATCATCTCGGGGCCGTTATGGCTGCTGGTCGTCCGGGCGCGGTCTCCGTCATGGCCGCCAACAACGAAACCCGTGTCATCCAGCCCTGGGGCAGACTTGGCCGGATATGCAGGGAAAATGGCGTTGCCTACCACTGCGACGCTTCCCAGTGGTTCGGGAAATGCCCGAATTACCGGTTTGATAATTGCGATTTCCTGGTCGGATGCAGCCACAAGTTCGGAGGACCAAAAGGAGTGGGCTTCCTGGCTCTATCTGAAAACTGGTATGGTTTTCGGTCCGTTTTCGGCGGCCCCCAGGAAGGGGGGCGGCGGGGAGGCACCGAGAACATCCCGGGAATTTTATCCATGGTAGCGGCCCTGGGTTGGGCCGACCGGCACCGGGAGGGGATGTTGGCCCAAAAGGATCATCGGGACGTTTTCGAGGACCGCCTTATCAGGGGGATTCCAGGCCTGAAATGCGTCGGAAAATCGGCTCCTCGTCTTCCCAATACATCCTTTGTCATTTTGCCGATATACGAAAACCTGCGCTGGGTTACCAAATTGGATGTAAAGGGATTTCAGGTATCCACCGGGTCAGCTTGCGCCACCGGCAAAACCGGTCGCTCTCCCACCATGCGAGCCATGGATTTCACCAGAGGGGAATCCCGTCGAACCATACGCGTAAGTTCCGGTCCGCAGACCGGCCCGGAATCCTGGGCTGATCTGGCCGAGGCCTTTCTCGAAACCTGGCAATCCCTCAAACCAGACGCCTCTTGCGACGGTTTAACGGAGGTAATTTCCGTCTGAAATTAATGCGGGTCACACGAATCAAGCTGCAGAATTACCGCAATATAGAGTTTGCAGATCTCAAGCTGGATGGGTGCACTCAGTTTTTGGCCGGTCCCAATGCCCAGGGTAAGACAAACCTGTTGGAATCCGTAGGCCTGTTGACTGCCTTGCGGTCATTTCGCACCCGGGATGGGAAGACCTTGATCAGACATGATTGCAGGGAAGCAAAATTGGCCTTCTGCCTGGCCGATGAACGCTTCGACCTGACCGAGGTTTGGATAACCCTCAAGAGACGGGGAAAGGAAGTCGTTGTAGACGGGAAAAAGGTGACCCGGTTCCGCGACTTCATCGGCCGTTTCCCAGTAGTGGTTCTCAGTGGCCGGGATATCCAGTTGTTGCGCGGTTCCCCCGGGGTCCGGCGGCAATGGCTCAACCTGCTCCTGGCTTCCGGAAACGCGGAATATTACGACGACCTGCGGGATTTTCACCGACTCCTGCATCAGCGAAATGCCCTTCTGAAAATAGACGGGAAACCCGCCGAGCTGGACGTGTTTGAAAAGATGCTGGCGGAAAAGGCAGCTCGATTACACGCTCACCGAGCCTCTGAAATGGCCAAACTGGCCGCCGAGATGAAGCGGATATATCAGATTGTCTCTCCCGTCCGGGAGAATCCGGAACTCCATTACAAGCCCGACCTGGAGGCGTCTTCTCCAGAGGACTACCTGGCATCGTTTCAAGCAAACCGGGAGAGAGACCATCTCTTGAAATCAACCCAGCACGGACCTCATCGCGATGATATCTCCTTTCATCTGGAGTCCAAAATGGCGCGGGATTATGCCTCGGAAGGCCAGCAACGAAGCATGGTTATCAGTTTGAAACTGGCTCAATTGCAATACCTCCGTCGTGTATCGGGGGTGGTTCCAGTGCTTGTAGCCGATGATATCCTGGAGGAACTGGACAACCGGCGCAAATCGAATTTCTGGAAAGCGGTCGGAGAATCGGTCCAGGTAATGGCCGCCGCTACCGCAATTCCCTCCGTCGAATCGCCTGTTTCATGGCAGGTGTTTCATGTAACCGATGGAAAATTCGAGGAAAGGGAATGAGACCTGACCGGTGCGTTATTTCGGACACACATGGCCCGGCATCGCGGGTTAGCCCGCATTTCTCACAAGTGCTGGTGTGGGCTTCGGGCAGAGGCGCGGATGAAGCTGGGTCGACACCCTGCAAAGACGCGAATCCAGCGAAGTCCCCACCAGTGCCGATATTTCGGAGCGCAGTAGAAAATTTGTTAGAAATGTGGGTTAGGGAGTCTCCTCAACGACATGGAACCTTTTGATTTACCCATCCTTTTTTGGATCCTGACCGGATCTTTTTTGGTGGGACTGTCCAAAGGGGGAGTGCTCGGGGTCTCCAACATCACCGTGGCCGTATTCGCCCTGATTTTTCCACCCAAGATGTCCGTCGGTCTCGTTCTGATGCTCCTCATGATCGGGGATTGGGCCGCGTTTTATTTTTTCCGCCGCCACGCCGTTTGGAAATACCTCCTGCCCATCATTCCCTGGACCATTGTGGGGGTCCTGTCGGGCTGGTTGCTGCTCGACCGGCTCGATGAGGAGATCGTGGGCAGGCTTATCGGGTTTTGCCTGTTGATCCTCGTCAGTTTACACATTGCCCGCAGCTACTTCCTCAAGATTAGCGGCATAACGGATCTCCTGCCCCATACGTGGTGGTTTATCGGTATTACCGGGCTGCTGGCCGGGTTTACTTCCACCGTGGCCAATTCGGCCGCCCCCGTCATGATGTTGTTCTTTTTGGCCGTGGCTCTGCCCAAGATGGAGTTTATGGGCACCGGAGCCTGGTTCTTTCTCTTCCTCAACCTTTTCAAGTTTCCCTTTCTCTGGTCCATCGAGGTGGTAACTCCGGAAGTCCTTTGGTTCGGCCTGAAGATCATCCCGGTCGTTTTGGCCGGCGCTGTAATGGGTCGCTTCATCCTGGCCCATATTCCGCAGAAGGGATTTGAGCTGTTTGCCTTGGCCATAACCGTTCTGGCCAGCCTGCAACTCGTCCTTTAACCTGCATTTCCCACCCTTGCGTTTTAACCTCACCAATCCATCCCTCCCCTCCAATCCTGATCCTGATCCTGATCGTGATCCTGATCGTGATCTTGATCTCTCTCCCCCCTCTCTCCTCCATTCCATCACTCCACCATTCCCTTCCCCCCGCGCCCCAGCGCGCTTCCCCCTTTGTGCCCTTGTGCCTTTGTGCCTTTCCTCCTCCTAATTCCTAATTGGCGCGCCCCAGCGCGCCTTAACCCATTTCAATTTGAATAAGCCGTCCAGTGCTCTATAGTTGCCTCATCCTTTTCCTATTCATCTCCTGACCTTCCCCTCGAATGCCAAAGCCGTCTACCCGCGATTTATGGGCCATGAAATTGGCTGGCAAGTTGCCCCCATCAAAAGCCCAAGCCCCCAATGTCGGCCGGGCCCGCCGCCGAGCTTCCGGAGTCATTTTGGGTATCGACCCGAGCCTGAGAGCTACCGGCCTGGCCGTGGTAACCTTGGAAGTTTCGCCACCGAAGCTCCTGGCAAGCGCCACCTTGAAAATGAAAGCAAATGCTTCCATGCCGGATTGCCTAGCCTATATTTACAAGTCCACCAGCGAAATGATTGAGCAATTTTCCGTGACCTCGGTTGCCCTGGAACAGACCATTTTTGTGCAAAATATCAAGACCGCCCTGATCCTGGGAGCCGCCCGGGGCGCCGCTATCGCCGCCGCCGCTACCCTGAAAAAGCCTGTATTCGAGTACCCCCCATTGCGCATCAAGCAGGCGGTCGTTTGATACGGCCTTGCTAGCAAGCATCAGATCGCCCACACCGTTAAACAAATGCTCGACCTCGGCGAAGCCCTGGCTTTTGACGAGGCCGACGCGGCCGGTGTGGCCCTGTGTCACGCCTACTCCCGTTAACCCGACACCCTCCCGCCAGGACCCCTCCCTCTCCAATCGTGATCTTGATCGTGATCATGATCCTGATCTCTCCCCCCTCTCTCCCCATTTTAACCACAGAGGCACAAAGGATAAGAGATGCGAAGATGCTTAGTTGCTGAGGCAGGTGGTTCCAAAGTGAAACATGGATGCACAGGATGAACAGGATTATGGAATAGACTCTCGCGAAGCCCGCGAAGAGACGCAAAGGGATGAGCAGACATATTCGGCTGCTTTCAAACGTAGGAGCGGCTTTACGCCGCGATTGCTCGAAACAGCCTCACCCAAATCGCGGCATAATTCCGCTCCTACAGCTACTTCCACCTGCCAATCGGAAATAGGAAAAATAGCCACAAAAGAACGCAAAAGGCGCAAAAACACACTTTCCCCTCTCAGCAACTCAGCAACTCTCCCCCTCTCCAATCATGATCCTGATCGTGATCCTGATCATGATCTCTCTCCCCAATTCCTAATTCCTCATTCGCGCTTTTGGGCGCATCTCCCCCATCTTTGCGTTACTATGCGCTCTTTGCGAGAGTCCTCTCCTCTCCCCCCGCGCCCCAGCGCGCCTCCCCATCACTCCACCACCCCACCACTCCATCACTCCATCACTCCATCACTCCACCATTCTCCCCGCGCCCTTGGGCGCTTCCCAGGAGTTGTTCCAATCGAATTCCCCCAATGGAGCCGTTGTGGTCGAGACCTGAACCACCGAAGGATGGTTTTTCAGCTCGGTGAAGGTCCTCGGTTCAACCAGCCAGGTCAGGGCGGGGGCGATATCCCCCCAGAGCACCTGATTTTCGGAAATAAGGAAGCCGATAAACAAGCGCGTGCTACCCCCTCGCCTTGAATCCAGGTCGCGGCGCAGGGTTTGTAGAAAATCCACCGTGTCTTCTTTCGCATTCAGGATCCAACGCACCTCCCGAATGAGTTTGGGAATGGCGCTTCGAAGCGGGGAAACCTCCCGCACACTAAACCTCAGATCATCCGCTTCCCGGTTTATTACCGTTCCACTTGCCACGAGAGTTTTCCCTTCCACCAACATGTGTCCGTAACTTGCGAAAGCCTCGGCAAACATGTTCATCTTGAAATTGTGCGACTCGGTGGAAATGTTGAATAAGGCCCAGGGCCGGTCATCCCGACGCGAGAGTTTTTTGACCACGTTGGAAATGACCCCGCAGTAGCGGAAGGTCGCCCGGTCCGATAATTCCTTCGCCCTGTCCGCATCAAAACTGATTATGTCCCGGGCCAGTTCATCGAACTCTCTCATGGGGTGCCCCGACACGTAGAAGCCCAGCAATTCCTTTTCAAATTGCAACTTTTCCGCCAAGGGCATTTGAGGGATTTTCCCTCCATCCCCGGTCTCGCTCACAACGATGCCCTTTCCGTTGCCGCTGAGAGTATCGGGGTCCCCCAGAAGGTCCAGGAAGGACTCCTGGCCGCGTTCCCGGTCGCGCTGACGCTGGGCCGCGACGCTGATAGCCACGTCCAACCCCTCCATCAGGGCTTGCCTGCCCTCCCCGAAAGCGTCGAACGCGCCCGATTTGATCAGGCATTCCACAACCCGCCGGTTTACCGTCTTGGAGTCGACCCGGTCCATGAAGGAATGGAAATCCTCAAACGGACCCTCCGCCTCCCGGTTGGCAATGATCATTTGAGAGGCCGCGTCACCCACGCCTTTGATGGCCGCCAATCCGAAGCGGATACTCCCGTGTCCGGACTCGGTGTCGATGACCGGGGTAAACTTTTCCCGCGATATATTGATGTCCGGCCCGAAGACCGCTACCTTCATGGCGGCGCATTCATCGATGTAATGGGCCACCTTGTCCGCGTTGCCCAGTTCGTTGGAAAGAACCGCGGCCATGAATTCCACCGGGTAATTGGCCTTCAGGTAGGCGGTGCGATAACTCAAAATCGCGTAGGCGGCAGAGTGCGACTTGTTGAATCCGTACTGGGCAAATTTTTCCAGGATGCCGAAAATTTCCAGGGCCGTTCTCTCATCTATATCGTTATGCATTCGGGCGCCATGGACGAAGATCTCCTTTTGCGCCTCCATCACCGATTTGATCTTCTTGCCCATGGCCCGGCGCAGTATATCGGCCCCTTCCAAGGTGTAGCCGGCAATGATCCGGGCCGCCTCCATCACCTGTTCCTGATAGACCAGCACCCCATAGGTTTCACCCACCAGATCCTGCAAGAGAGGGTGGGGAACCCGCAGGCTGGAGGGATCCTTCTTCCCTTCGACAAACTGGGGAATGAACTGCATCGGCCCGGGCCGGTAGAGGGCGATAAGGGCGATGATCTCCTCGAAGGAACTCAGGCTGATTTGCCGGCAAAGCGATTGCATGCCCTCGCTCTCCAATTGGAATACCCCCGTAGTCTCGCCGCTGTTGAGCAGATCGAAGGTTTTGGCATCGTCCAGGGAGATGGTTTCGATATCGAAATCCGGGAGGTTCCTGGCTTGGCGGACGTTCTCCTGCGCGTCGGATATGACCGTCAGGGTTTTCAATCCCAGGAAATCCATCTTCAGCAGGCCGAGGTCCTCCACCGGACCCTTGGGAAACTGAGTGGTCAAATCTCCCTCCTGCATGGTCACCGGGATCAGGTTGTGTATGGATTGATCGGCAATGATGATGCCACAGGCGTGCTTGCCCGTATTGCGCACCATCCCTTCGATGACCTGACCTTGCTCCACAATGGAGCTCGCCAGCGGATTGTTGTCCAATTCCGCACGCAACTCTCCCGATTTTGCCACCGATTCCTCCAGGGAAATATTGAGTTCGTCCGGGATCATCCGCGCCATCCGGTCCGCTTCCGCGTAGGGAACATCGTTCACCCGGGCCAGATCGCGGACCACCATCTTGGCCCCGAATTTGCCAAAGGTAATGATGTTGGCCACGGCGTCCTCCCCGTATTTGTCGCGCACGTATTGGACCACTTCATCCCGCCGCCGCATGCAAAAATCCACGTCGAAATCCGGTGGAGACACGCGCGCCAGATTCAGCATCCGCTCGAACAACAAGCCGAAACGCAGGGGTTCGATATCCGTGATCCTCAACACGAAGGACACCAGGCTTCCGGCCCCGGATCCCCTCCCAGGGCCTATCGGTATGCCCTGGGACCGCGCCCAGTCGATGAAATCCCACACAATGAGAAAGTAGTCGGTAAATCCCGTGCCCACGATGATGGCCAACTCGTATTCCAGCTTCGAACAAAGAAATGCGGCAAATTCCGGAGATTCGGCCGGGGGCGCTTCCCCCTTTCCTTCCTCCGCCGAGGTGGGCGCTTCCGCCTCGGGTCCTCGCACTTGGTCGTAATCGATGCCGTAACGCTCCTTCAGCCCCCCTTTGCACAGGTCGAAAAGAAAGAGGCCGTTATTGCGGCATGCCCCAAAGGTGGACCGGTCCACCTCGGCCGGGTTCTCCGTCCCGCTTTGCCGGTTGAGCTTTTCCTTTTCCGAGACGAAGATTTCCAGCATGCGGTCGAAATTGTCCGGATCCTTCCGAAACGATACCTCCGCCGGTTTTTCGAATACCGGATAGTGATTCCCGCCAAAGGGGATCTTCAGGTCGCTCATTTCCGCCACCAGCAGGGTATTGTCCAACGATTCCGGCACCTCCCGGAAAACCTCCAGCATTTCCTCCCGGCTCTTCAGGTAAAACTCCCGGGAAGGGTACTTCATGCGATTGTCATCGGCCAGCTTCCGGCCGGTTTGAATGCAGAGGAGCGCGTCATGAGGCTGCCAGTCCTCTTTTTTGACGTAGTGCACGTCATTTGAGCAAACCACCTTCAGGTCGAATTCTCGAGCCAGCTTCAACAAGCCCGGGAAAATTTTCCTTTGGAATTGAAGACCGTGATCGTGGAGTTCGATAAAATAGTTTTCCTTGCCGAAGATATCGACGAACTCCCCCGTTACCTCCCTGGCCTTCGCATAATTACCGTAGAGCAGGTGCTGAGGGGCCACCCCGTTGATACATCCGCTCAACCCGATCAAACCCCTGCTGTGGGCGGCCAGGCGTTCCATGTCCGTGCGTGGTTTGTAATATTGTCCTTTCGTATGGGCTTCGGAAACCAGTTTTGACAGGTTTTGATATCCCTCGAAATCGCGACAAAGCACGGTTTTGTGGTGAATCTGGTGCTTGGGAAATTCCTCCGGTTGCAATTCCCGATACTCCGGCAATTCTCCTATGTCCTCGGTCCGCTTCCTCCTTCGGCGGGGTTTCTCATCCATCTTGTGATCGTGCACCAGGTAGATCTCGCAGCCGATTATCGGTTTCAACCCGGCGCCCTTGAGGGGCTTATAGAAATCGATGGCTCCGAAAAGATTGCCGTGGTCCGTCATGGCCACCGCCGGCATGCCCAATTCCTTTGCCCTTTCTGCCAATCGATCGATCCTGCAGGCTCCATCCAGCAGACTGTAATCAGTATGCAAATGCAAGTGGACGAATTCGTTTTTGGTAGCGGACATTGGACTGGACCGGGAGCAATGGATCCCCCACAGGGCACACGGACCGAAATTGCCCCTGTGCGCCTTGGCGACCTTTACTTTTTACCGTCTCACCACATCCGCAAGTCCCATTTGTCCACAAACTGTAAACCCCTTATTCACAGCGGGGGGGGGGGGGGGGGGGGGGGGGGGGGGGGGGGGGGGGGGGGGGGGGGGGGGGGGGGGGGGGGGGGGGGGGGGG
>JAABVD010000002.1:0-1503 GCA_014529615.1 Opitutia bacterium | reverse complement strand
ATCCAATCTTGATCTCTCCTCCCAATTCCAAATCCTGTAAATCCTGTCTATTCATATTCAATTCCCCGATCCCATGAAACAGCCTCCCCCCAATCGCGGCATAATGCCGCTCCTACAGCTTAAAACCACCACTCCACCATTCCATCACTCCATCTCCCCCCCATTCCTAATTCCTAATTGGCGCGCTCCAGCGCGCCTTACCCCCTTCACCTATGAAAACCATATTCCCAACACTTCTCGCCACCCTCCTCTCACTTTCATCCTCTTTTGCCTCCAATGTCCTCTGGCCCGGCTGGCGGGGCCCGGACCGCGACGGCAGGGTAACCTACTTCGAGTCTCCCGCCCAGTGGCCCGCCAAGTTGAAAAAAGAATGGAGCCTGGAAGTCGGCCAGGGCGCGGCCATGCCCATCGTCGCCGACAGCCGCGTCTACCAGCATGCGCGCCAACAGGGCCATGAGGTTGTTTGGTGCCTGGACTTGAAAACAGGTGATGTCCTATGGCGCAAGACTTACCCGGTGCCCTACACCATCCCTGGTCCCGGCCGAAAGCATGGCAATGGCCCCAATTCCAACCCGGCCTTGGCCGACGGCCGCCTCTTCACCCTGAGTGTCACCGGTATACTTTCCGCCTGGGCCACCGACTCCGGCGAACTCCTTTGGCGTCGCGACTACTCCGACCGCTTCGCCAAATCCCATCCCGAATGGGGGCATTCCACCTCCCCCCTCATCGACGGTGACCGGGTCGTGGTGCATTTCGGCGGCGCCGAGGCCGGCTTTCTCGCCGCCCTTGATGTTGCCACGGGCGAAGAAGTATGGACAGAGGGAAAGGACGGCGTCAGCCATGCCTCACCCATCATTGCTGACATCAAGGGAGTCCGACAAATCGTCGAATGGAATCACGAAGCCGTCGTCGGGGTGGAGAGCGAAACGGGTCGACGCCTGTGGTCCTATTCCCTGCCTCACCGAGGTTCCAACCAGAACTCACCCACACCGGCCTATTATCAGGGCCGGCTCCTGGTGGGCGCCGAAGGCCGGGGGATCCGTAGCATCCAACCGCAACTGGACAATGGGAAGTGGACCGTTAAAGAAAATTGGCACCGACGCGATATCTCCCTCAACATGGCTTCTGCCGTGGTAAGCGGTAACAGCCTGTACGGAAAATCGCAGTTCAAGCGGGGACAATTTTTCCGTCTCGACATCGTTTCGGGAAAAACAATTTGGCTCGGCCCTCCCAGAATGGGCGATTACGCCGCTTTCCTTACTTTCCCCGGCCACATCCTGGTTCTCAAGGACAACGCCATCCTGGAAATATTTGCCGCGGGGGAACCCGACTACCGCCCCATTGCCTCCTACCAAGTAGCCGACAGCCCCACCTGGGCCGCCCCGGTCCTCCTCTCCCACGGAGTCCTCGTAAAAGACCGCACCAAACTCCTCCACTGGTCCTTATAAACGTCCCCCCCTCCAATCCATCACTCTACCTTCCA
This sequence comes from Opitutia bacterium, assembly GCA_014529615.1. Classification (GTDB taxonomy): domain Bacteria; phylum Verrucomicrobiota; class Verrucomicrobiia; order Opitutales; family UBA2995; genus JAABVD01. The sequence goes on along the minus strand of JAABVD010000002.1, from coordinate 20 downwards.
ATCATGATCGTGATCGTGAT
>JAABVD010000080.1:8801-15400 GCA_014529615.1 Opitutia bacterium | reverse complement strand
AAGCGGAGATTCCACCGGACATCGCGCCATTCAAATCGGTATCCCAATCCAGCCCCGACCTCGTATCGTTCAGCGGTGGGGGGAGTGCGGAAGTAATTGGCGCGCATCTGTTGCCCCCCGAGCGGTGAGGAGGTTACGGCCTCACCGGCCCAGGTTACGCCCCCGAAAATTTCCAGATTGTCCAGCGCGCCATCGGTGAAGCTATACTTGTTCCAGAGAGCGAGATTGTCCTGCGGCACGAAGGAAATGTCGATACCATTAACGCCCTCGCCGGTGAAGGTTGTGGGATCCTTCGGGTCTGTGAAATTCTGTCTATGGAAGGCCCAGTTCCATGCGTCCCATCCCGTGGCCCAGTCATTCCCCCACTGGTCGATGGGACGTACCATATTGAACCCCTTCCCAACGATCTCGCGCTCGACACGGGAGAAATTGAAGACGATCTGGTAATTGTTCAATGGACTGAAAATGATCTGTCCGTCAAACCCCTTGCCCTCTTCCTCGTAAGTGACAAAGGGAGCATTACCGGCCCCGCTCGTCTGCAATCCATCATATTGAGTAGGGTTATGAATTTGCCCAATCCGCTGTAACGACCCCGTGAACATCGCCTCCTGGGGAAGCCGCTCATCCTGCCCATCGTAGGCGTCTTCGAAAGCGGCGCGGACGGCGTTGCGCAAATCCTCGACGACCGGGTCCTCATGCGGCGGCGCATTCAAGACATCCAGATCGAAGAGATACGCGAACGTGATGAACCGTGTGAAGAAGTCCCCGGGGGTAGCGCCCTGATTATACTGTCCCAGGTATCCACTCGGCGCATTGGTGAATCTCTCTCTGGTTACCGGATGTCTGGCGCTCCGAATCTGGTCCGGCGTATAGCCCAATTCCTCAAGGGTTCTCTCCAGGTTGACATTGAGCAGACCATAGACCAGAGCGGGGACCGTGACGATATGATCCGGAGGAAACCGGCCTTGGTAAGAAACGGTCTCGCTCCACTTCACGGGCCAGGAGGCTCGCAACGCTTCGGCGTCTTCAGGCACTCCATAGAGGCCGGCAAAGACGGCGGGATCAAATGCCTGGGTATTGGCATTGCCGTTGTGAGCGGGGCCGCCAAACCATCCCGCTGGATTGGGAGCTACCCCCAACCGATAGGTAGCGTTCTCTCTTTTTAATCTGAAGGCGGAAATGGTCCCGGAAATCTTGCCTTCCCACAAGTCGAACTTGATTCCAAGTTCATCGTTAATGGATCGCTCGGCGTCGATTTCCCTATAGTTGCCGTCCCTTTGTCCGGAATTGGGAAAGATGCCCTCGGAATGCGTATAGTATACCGTCAGGGGATCAATTACCCGGTAGGAAAGGCCGAAACTCGGGGTGGTGAAGGTTTGTTTCGGTTGACTCTCGCGCGTCCCATCCGGGTACACTTCCTGGATGGTTTCAAAATCCGCCGCCACGGCATTGTTGATCGTCCCCGGGTGAATTCCCCCGGCTGGAATATCCAGCGCGGGAATAGGGACATAGGGCTGTGATGCATCACCGATAATGTGGGTGGTCAGCGGATAAGATGAGGGCGTGAGTGGTTTCCCCGGCGCCATCCCGGTGGCGCCCGTCCAGTCGACCACACGAAGCTTTTCCCTTTCGCTGGTCTCGTACTCGTCGTAGCGGACACCGCCAAAAAGCATGAGGCGTTCGTCAAAATACCGTCCCTGATAGAGGGCATTGGCGGAATTGAATTCCAAGGTGACATCCGTATGACCCGACCGGGTTACCCAATTGATGAGTCGCCTGTCCGGAACCCCATCCCCATCCCGGTCCTCATCAGACTGCGTGCCATGTCCCAGCCTGAATTTACTGGGGCGTCCGGCAACACCAAGGACCGTAATGGGGGTAAACCGAATCGGATTCGGATTGAAAACGCTATCGCGGTAATAAACTGCATCCCGATGAAATCGTGGATCAGAGGGGGTAGGGCTGACGCCATCCCAGTCACCCCAGGCCTCCTGGTATGGAGCGTTATTAAACATTGGATTAAGAACAAAACTGATTTCATCCTTAATGTAGTTTACCCCCGCGACAAAGGTATGGTGGGAATTGAGAAAGTCCGAATTGAAGTCATAGGCCGCCCTCAGTCGGGCCTGTGTCGAATCGGATGACTGTGGCCATTGAAACCAGGAGTAGCGTGCCCCGTGGCGTGAGATAGAGGCGCCGCTATTACCTGCCGGATTGTAGCGGGAAGAGTCTCCAGGAGCTTCGATTGCGATGACGTCGGAAAAGCCATAGCCACCGTGAGACAGGTTCCTGAGGTTATCTGCTTCAAAAAAACTATCGAGCAATGATGAGGACAATGGATCGCCGTTCAGACGAATGGCATCGGTCGTTTCCCGGGTCAGGGTGTCATTGGGATCATATTCCGGAAAGGCATCGGCAAAGCGGAGATCGAAATAGCTGGCTCCTAGCCCTCCGGGAGTGTTGCTCGAAAAACTCAAGTTGCGGGTCTCCGATTCGTTCGAAGAGTAATAGACACCCCCTTCGATATGTAATCCTTCCAATGGATTCACCTTGGCCAGAGCCAGGAAGTTCTGTTCTTGGGATTTATGCCAAGTGTCCGGACCCGAAATATTCTGGTAGAAGCCGTAGTCCTTATTTTCGTATGGCATCGATCCGGGTTCCGCAACCAACTGGTAGTCGGCGCTGTTGGGGTCGTAGGTTCGCGTCCAGATGATAGGTTCGCCGTATTCATTGCGAAAGTACTGGACGGCTTGGGGCCCCGTGAACCATTTTGGGCCGATCCCGCGCGAAGTATTGTCGGCCAACTGGTATTCCAGGAAAAGATTGAACTTCCTGTTCGGGGTCCAGTAATCCAACTGCCCGGCGTAGTAGGAACTATCATATTTACTGAATTCCTTGAGCGCTTCACTTGTCTGGGTGGAAGCCATTGCTCGATAATTCAACTCCCCCCAATTGTTATCTTCGCTCAAAATCGGCCCTGTGGTATCGAAAGTGCCTCGTATCAAGTTGTTGCTCCCAACAGTAAGTCCTGCCGAGCTTCGTTTTTCGGACAAAGGGGTTTTGGGAACGATGTTGACCACCCCGGTCAGCATGTTGACCCCGTAGAGCAAGGAATTGGGACCACGTACCACTTCCAATCTTTGCATGTTGAGGGTGTTGGTGCTCCCTCCTGTCACGATACCATACTCGGGAACCAGCATGCCAATGCGAAACCCCAATCGCTGCTGGTTTGGTGAGCGGTATCCGCGTATGGTCAGGACGTTTCCCTGATGGGCCGCGACGTTTCCCGAAGGGGAGGCATCGTCGAAAGTAGTCCTATTTCCCGATGACCAGGTAGGCAGTTCATAAGCCGTCGTTTCCACACCAGCCGAATATTCCAGGGCTTCGTCCATGTTCAATGCCCCCAGGTCCTCTATGAATTCCTGATTGATGACCTCCAGGGCCATGGGCAGATCCCGGATGGAGGTGTTCAGTGAAGTCCCCGACACGGCGTTGGTTGAGAGGTAGCCCCGGTCGTCCCTGGTGCTCACCGTAAATGGGCTGAGATCGTATATTTCCTCGTCCGAGTCTTCAGCTTCAGCTTCAGCTTCTTGGGAATACCCTTGGTAAGCTGTTGCGCTACATAGGGTTAACAGTGCGGTTATACGGCAAATCAAGCCAGACAAGGAGATGCGATCATTCATGTTTACAGTTCGAGTATAATGCGGATTTTTTTTAAAATCGGTTGCACGGTCAAGATGATTCCAAACGGATTGGGAATTCCCTTTTCCGGCTTGACCCCTTCCTTTTCCCAGGTAGTGATACGCTCGGGTCAGTCCCCAGCTTAATTATGAACGATCGCCAAGACCAGAAACGACATGTTACGGCACCGGAAGACCGGGTTCCGATAAAGGATAAAATCCTGTATGGCAGCGGCAGCTTTGCCGACATGACCTTCCAATGGACTCTCATCGCTTTTGCCTTACCGATTCTCAATATTGAACTCGGATTCAGCCCTTGGATTATCGGGTTGGTTTTAGCCATTACGCGTATTTGGGATGCGGTGACGGATCCCTTGATGGGATCAATATCGGACAACACGCGCACCCGGTTCGGACGGCGACGCCCCTATATCGGGGTTGGGGCGATCCTTTGCGGTCTCTTTTTCATAAGTATCTGGTTTGTTCCCCAAAATATAAGTGACTGGCAGTTTTTCTTCTACTTTTCAGTAACATCCATTCTGTTCTATACATCGTTTACCGTCTTTTCAGTACCGCTTTATGCCATGGGGTATGAGATGTCACCAGACTTCCATGAGCGCACGAAAATGATGGGGGTGCGTATATTTTCGAACTCATTGAATGGGGTTATACTCTTTCCCTGGTTTCTCGCATTTATTCACCTTTCAATCTGGTCGGATTCCGTGGAGGGGATTCGCATGACTGGCTTGGGGATTGGTCTGCTGATGATGGTGTTGGGGTTGATTCCGGCCTTAACCCTGAAGGAAAGGGTTAAAACATACGTAGAGAAGCAGGAGCGTGTCTCGGTCTTGAAGAGCTTGAAATTCACGTTTGGCTGTAAGCCATATGTTTTTCTCATCGTTGCCTTTTTCATTGCCCTCTTTGCCTACAACACAGTGGCCACAATCTACGTCTACCCCCTGAAGTATCTTGTCTGTGCCGGAGATGATGCAAGATACTCTTTTTGGGTGGGATGGATTGAGGCATCGCACCATATTTCCACCTTATGTGTGCTAATCCCAATTACGTTATTATCGAAGCGTATAGGCAAGCGCATGGCGTGTATATTGGCGCCCCTATTCCTGATTGTCGGATCACTCGCCTATCTGGTTTGCTTCATCCCGGATACGCCTTGGTTGGTCATCGTTCCGCGCGCCCTCGTCGCCATGGGCTGGGCAGGCCTCTTTGTGCTCGTACCCTCGATGATTGCGGACGTGGTTGACTACGATGAACAGCAAACGGGCACGCGTCGCGAGGGTATGTTTGGAGCTGTCCACTTCTGGGTGATTAAACTCGCCCTCGCTTTTGCATTGCTTACGACCGGTGTTATCGTCGAATTATCCGGATTTGATATCGATCTGGGAATTAACCAGCCCGAGGACGCCATGAACAATATCATATGGTTGCTTGGTATTCTCCCCACCATAGGCGCTGCTATTGCCTTTTACTGCATCTATCGATACTCATTGACTGAGGATAAGATGTACGAGATCCGGACGGAATTGGAAGAGCGCCGGGGCGTGAGTTGAGGATATTTCTAATCCCAATTGATAACTACGCCAAGATAGTTTTCATCCCGGTCACGGAGCGCCTGATAGGCAGCAGGAGCCTCCTTGGGACTGAGGACGTGCGTCAAAAGAGGGGACGAAACGAGTTTGCCTTCAGCAAGCAGACCCAGCAGTTTTTCATTGTTCTGTTCAATGGAAGTTTGGCTGTCCTTTGTCTGTGAACGATAGCGTGGGAAACGCCATTCATGGGCGCCTTTGAACTGGATATTCCGGTCGGCCAAGTGAATGGAGCGGAACAAGGGGACAAGGTCTCCCGCGACTTCGCCCCGAGGTGTGCCCAGTAAAATGCATTCCCCTCCGGGCGCAATGGCGCTGATGAAAGACGCGACAACCCCCGGCAATCCAGTGGCGTCGACAAAAGCATGTAGACCGCGACCTCTGGTCAGGTCTTCGAGTTCTCCGCGGACGTCGGTTTTGGCATCGAGGACCGTTTCAACACCGCACTTTTGCAGGATGGCGCGTCGTGCCGGACTCACATCGATGCCGACAACATTACATCCTGAAAGAGCGAAGAGTTGAGCCGCAAGGTTACCGACAAGCCCGAGACCGCATACAGCTACCGTGTCTCCGATTTTCCTATCGGAAACCAGGACGGCGGTGATAGAGACGGCGGCCATGCGGGTAAAGACAGCCACTTTGGGATCGAGGCCCCGAGGAACTTTCTGGGCATAGTTTTTGGCCAAGGCAAACTTCTGGTGTGGTCCGTGCGTGAAGATGAAGTCGCCGGGAACCACTGAATCAACAGCTTTTCCAACTTCCAGTACTGTACCGACACTTCCATATACGGGTGTGTTGGGCAGGGGAGCCCAGGACTCCAGTCCGGCCCAAATGGAAAGTTCGGTACCGGCGCTGACGATGCTGGCGCTGGTTTGAATCAGGATATCTTCCGCAGTGGAGATTGTCGGGGTATCGGCTTCCGTGCAAATGACGGTTTCCGTGTCTTGAAAAACGATCTTTTTGTTCATGGTGCCTGGACCCTGCGATTTAGCCCGAATCTACTTGATGGTTTATGTTTAGGGACAATGATGCAATCGGTTACATGAAAACGGTATCCTTTCACCTGATTCCATTGGAAGACGAGGTAAAAGACAGCTTCAGGAAGAACACAATCAAAGGCTAGAGTGAAAATAACGAATACGAAAGTTCATATATGCGATGGAGGATTTCGGCCCTGGACATTTATCCGGGTCGAGACGGATGAACCCGGCTTGATTGGCTGGGGGGAATGTTCTGACTGGAGATTCCCGGGCGCGGTAAAGGCGGCTGTTGAGGAGTACTCAACAGTTCTGGTGGGAAAAAATCCGTTTGAAAT
>JAABVD010000080.1:0-8764 GCA_014529615.1 Opitutia bacterium | reverse complement strand
TCGACATTGCGTTGCACGATATCAAGGCGAAAGCGCTGGGAATCCCCGTGTATGAACTCCTGGGCGGAAAAGTGAGGGACCGGATTCCCTTATACTGGAGCCACTGCGGATTGGAGCGGATAATTAATCCCGACCGACTGGGCCTGAAGAAAATCAATACCCTGGATGACATGACCGACCTGTGCGACGAGGTCAGGAATGCCGGGTTCCGCTACATAAAGACTAATTTGCTGCCCTTGGAGGAATTCGGGCAAATGGGTCAGGATGTATATGCCAAATTCTTTAATCCCCACAATGGGGAATGCACACCTGAGGTGGAGGAGGTCGCCCGGAAAGTAATTGGCACCTTCCGCAAAAACCTTGGGCAGGATGTGGGAATAGCGTTGGACACCGCCTTCACCTTCAAGCTGGGCGGGGCGATTCGCTTGGCCCGGGCACTGGAACCCTACGAACTGCTCTGGATGGAAGTGGAATCCTGGGATCCCAAGGCGCTGCGGACCATACGTGATTCTACGCGGACCCCTATTTGTACGGGGGAAAGCCTCTACGGACCGGAGCAATTCAGGGAATACCTGCATGTGTATGCTCAAGACTACGTGATGCCGGATATCGGCTGGAACGGAATCACAATTGGGCGGAAGGTTGCTGAACTGGCACAGCTTCACGATGTATTATTTACTCCACACAACTGCACCGGTCCCATTTGCACGCTGGCATCTGCCCATCTCTGTGCTACAGTCAGAAACTTGTTCGGAATGGAATTTGACTATGATGACGCCCCCTGGCGGGACGAGGTCATCACCCGACCCATAGCGGATATCTTCAACCAGGGCGATCTGGTCCTTGGAGATCAACCCGGGCTTGGGGCAGACGTGATAGAAGAGAAATTATCATCGTATCCTCCTCGAGAAGATTACGTTGGCGCCAAGTAAAATCATTTTGAAAAAAATCCTTATAACCGGGGCAACCGGGGACGTGGGAAGGCCGCTTTGCCACAGCCTCAGTGAGTGCGGTTATGAGTTGATGACATGCGCAAGAAACAGGCCTGAAGATTGGCCTTTCCCATTCGCATCTCTCGACATCACAGACCTGGATACCTTTACCGATTTGTTGAAGGGTGTATCCGTCCTGGTGCACCTCGCAGGTCAACGCGAACCGGATGCGGGCTTTGAGGATTTGGTGGGGCCTAACATTCACGGCTCTTACAACGCTTTCGAAGCAGCTTTTCGGTCGGGTGTCCAACGGGTGGTATTTGCCAGTAGTGTAAATGTGTCCAACGGTTCGATACGGGAACAACCTATTCCCGACGAGGTGGTTTGCCCGTCTTCCCTGTATGGCGCCTCAAAGGCCTTTGGGGAAGCCCTGGGGCGCTATTACAGTGAACGGCACGGGCTATCCTGCCTATGCTTCCGAATGGGATGGACGCTTCCATTAAAGGATTCAAAAAAGCAGTTGTCCGATCCTCCCATGGACAGCTTATTTGCCCGGAAAGTATTTCTGAGCGCCGAGGATTTCGCTCAACTCGCGAAGCTGGCCATCGAAGCTCCTGAAGATTTGGAATTTGGAATTTTCAATGCCCTTTCGGACAACCGTGAGAAGCTTCTGGACATAGGACATGCCCAATCCGTCCTCGGGTATGAGCCCAAGCATGACGCCTTTGCCATTCTGGAGGGCTAGTGTGATGTCCCATTAATTCGTTCACACAAACGGCTGGGTTTTATTCTGACAGCCAGATAGTGGAGGGAGAAGAGTTCAGTGTGCAGAGTTCAGAGAGAGGAGGACGGACATTTCCCCCTGTCTGCGTGCGGTGACGCACAGGCAGGATGTCCGCCATTTCAATTTTTATCCTGATCGAAAAATGGTGGTTTTCAGCTGTAGGAGCGGCATAGGCGCGCCGGGGCGCGCCTATTAGGAATTAGGAATTAAGAATTGGGGAAAAGGAAAGAGATCAAGATCAGGATCACGATTTTGGGGCTGCAAGTGCGACCTCCTTTCTCCTCTCTCTGAACTCTGCACACTGAACTCATTCTCCCGGATACTCGATGCTCGATGCTGGATGCTGGATGCTGGTTCCAATATCTTGATCTTGATCGTGATCGTGATCTTCCAATTCCTGATTCCTGAGATTGAAATGGCGGACAGGAATTCCGCCCTCCTTTCTCCCCTCTCTGAACTCTGAACTCTGCACACTGAACTCTTCTCCAGATCCGTGTTCATGGGGGGTTGCAGGGTTGGTTCTGGCAAGATTCCAGGCGGGAGGGGCTTTGGAAAGTGATTGATTGGCACCCTATTTGCAGGTTAAAAGATTAGCCCAATAAACCAAATGATTCCTAACTTTGCCTTATTCGTGTCGAAGGCATTGAGGTGGCGCCTCTGTGCCATGATGCTGCCCTTGTTGATGAGCGTTCAGCAGGCTCAAGGCGCCTTGAGCCAGGGCGTGGAATATGTCTTGGAACACCCCTACTTGCCCTTGCCCGATGAAGGGCCCATGGCGCAGGTGATCGAATTGGGCGGAGCCGATCACCTCACCCTTCGTTTCCGCCGTTCTGCCACAGCCGGTGATGTGTCCCTGATAGTAGAATTCTCTACTAACCTGACCACTTGGACCGCGGGCGTTCTGCTCAACAGTTCGGAGGAGGGGGATGGGACGGTGGCGCAGATTTGGCGAAGCGCAACGCCAATGACGGGCAGGATGTTTGCGCGGGTAAAGGTGAAGACTGGATTTCCAAATTTTGAATGGGAACCGGAGCCCTTTGAATTTATGGCCGGATCGTCCCGGAAATTCATAGACTACGAGAATGGCGATGACGCCAATCCGGGAACGCGGGAGAGACCATGGAAGCATCATCCCTGGGACCCGCAAGCGACCGGGATAGCCGCCTCCACAGAAGGCATCCACACCTATGTATTCAAGCGCGGGGTCGTCTATCGCGGGATGCTAACTGCCGACGAGTCCGGCCGAGCGGGCAATCCGATTCGTCTCACCTCGGACCCCTCCTGGGGAAGCGGGGAGGCGGTGGTCGCAGGGTCGATGCGGGTCGATGGCACCTGGAGGCCCTACTCGGAAAGCGACGGCATGCCGTTTCCGGAAGGGACGCGCGACCAGATATGGGCAATCGATCTCGACATCGATTTCATTCCGCGGTTGGCCTGGCTCGTAGATAAGGCTTCGCCACCCCCATCCCAGCCTTCCCCCAGAGGGAGAAGGGGAGGAGGCGCCATCACGCCGATTCACGTTGCGCGGGAGCCGGATTGGGAAATCACCAATCCGTATTATCCTATGGAAGAATGGTGGATCTGGACGGATGAAAAATCCAGCGGCAGAATACGTTTAAGATCCACCCAGGATACGCCTGCGACAGAAGGCTTTTCGGTTGGGGAGAAGATCTGGATTTCGGACGGCGATGAGACACCCACTGAGATCGAGGCGAACCGAGCGCGGAGTACGATCGTCATCACCAACATTTCGAGCAGCTATCTGACGGTCAACTGGGACGGCAGTGACAATCTCGGCGGCCTCAACGGCAAGATTCTCACCAATGGGATGGTCTACCGTAACGCCGACAGCCACCTTCAAAATCAGGAGAACATCCTTGTCGACAATGTCAACTTGGTTGAACCCGATCCGGATTTCTACAAGGACGCGACCGTTTGGACCGAGCAACACAGTTATGCCGGATACGGTCACCCAACCACGGTCAAGAGTTACTCGCCAGGCGATCGCTCCGTCTCTTTCTCCATCTGGGTCGATTGGATCGCAAACCAGGGCCGTTCCCCGACCACCAAATGCCGGTATTTCCTCGAGGACAAACCGCAGTTTCTCGATTCTCCCGGGGAGTTTTATTTCCACCGAGGCGAGGGCTCCCCTACCCTTTACCTGCGACTCCCGGGCGATCAGAACCCCAACGACGAGCAGATCGAGATCGCCCGTCATCCTGCCATGATCGACATCGCAAACAGGCGCCACATCGAGATCTCCGGCCTCTCCTTCCGGTTCGAGAACATCGAAAACTGGTTTGTCGAGAACTACGAGACTGCCGCCGTCCGCGTCAACGGGAACAGCTCCCACATCAAGGTGTCGCATTGCGCGTTCGAGCACGTGATCAAGGCATTGCTCTACTACCCGCTACGCGACGGCGACGTGGGGGACTTCATCGAGTTGTCCGACAGCACGGTTCGGTTTACCCAACAGAATGCAGTCGCTTTGAGCCACGGTTGCGGTACCATGTGGGGATTTCGCCTCTTCCCGGAGAGCGAACCGCAGGGACACCTGAAACACGTCAAAATACTCCGAAACCACATTTATGACATTGGGATGCGTCCGGCCCTGGGCGAAGCCTGTCACGCCGTGGCGGTGCGAGGGGGGGATTTAGTCGAAATTGCCCACAATATTGTGGACAGGACCTACGGCTCGGGCATTCAGGCCGTGAATAGCCGGTTCACGAGCCCGACCAACAAGCTTCGCAACTGGGAGAGTCCGCTGAACCGGATACTCGTGCACCACAACAGGGTGACAAACACCCTGCTGCAGAGCAATGACTGGGGGGGGATCGCCTCCTGGGGAGTGGGTCCGTCCTATGTGTTCAGCAATATCTCCGGCAATGCGGTGGGCCACCGTGGATACTCCTGGCTCGGCAACCCGAGCCCCTCGTTTGGGACGAGCAACTTCGGAGAGGTGTATGAAAATAACCTGGCCCCCGCCTACTACTTTGACCACAGCTACAAGTCGTTCGCCTTCAACAACATAGGATGGGGAACGAACAATGACGTTAACGACCGGTTCTACAGCTCGACAGGATTCATGGAGACGATTTCGATTCAAACTCACCTCTTTCACAACACCTTCTACAATTTCGCGGTTGGGCAATCGAGGACTTGGCGTGAATCTACTGGTTGTCGTTACCTGGCCAACGCTTTCCTCGACATAGGCTACGCCTACCTGTGGCGAGGGGTCGGCGCCGAGGATTTTCCAACTATCGGGTACGCAAACAACACCTTTCACGGTGATGTCGAGTATTTCGCGCTCGGAAACGGTTTGACCAAGTATCCGACCAAGGAAAACTGGCAGAATTCCCTCGATCCCGGGACCTCGAGGGCATAGCTCACCTCTTAAACGCGAACCATACTATCGGAGTCCTACGTCGTGGATGCGGCCGCCCACGACTTCCGCCCGGTCTCGGGTTCGCCGGGAATTGACGGTGGCGTGAAGGTGTTCGTGGCCTGGGGACTCTACTAGGTGGCGGGCGAGTGGCCCTTCTTCAAGAACCGGGCGAATCCCGCATCCATTTTCGATGAGCACCTGTATGCCAACACCGAATGGCGCAACACGCAACAGTTTCTCCAGATCCGGCGACACGATCTTACCGGGTTCAACGTCCGGGAGGAAGACTACCACCCGGGCCTGCTGGAGGATTGGGTGGACGGGGCCCTGAGCTTTAATGGAACGGACCAGTACGCCAGCATTTCCGACGCCTCCACCAAATCCAGCTACTCATGGACTACCGACTGGGGGAGCGGGACGATTGACGGAAGTCAGCGGGTTACCCTGGATGCGGGAACGGAGAACTTCCTCATAGAAATCGTCTTCAAAACGAGCGCCAACCCCCCGGGCGGAACGTTTGTCTCCAAGGGAGATGAAGAGGTGGGCTATCATCTGTTGATCGATGACGGCGGTAGAGCTCAATTGAGGTTGAACTTCGGACGGGGGCAACATTTCTCCGCCACCACACTCGGGACGGTCAATGACAACCAGTGGCATCACCTGATTGCCGAGGTGGACCGTGACGGCAGGCAGGCACGGATCCATATCAATGGCCAGCCAGTGCAGATCGATCAGGAGGGGTCGTTGGCCACCTCCGCTTCTTTGGAGAATCAGCTCGATTTCACCGTGGGCAGGCTATCTGGAATGTCCACTGTCGAGACCCAGGCACTCATCGATTTTGAAGAGCTGAGTTCTCTTGAAAGCATCTCCATAAGCAATTCGAATAATGCGACCCGATCTGTGGTCTCCGACACGCCTCGGGACGGTGGAAGTTCCGCTTTGAGGGTCGATGTTCCCGCTGCCAGCCAGTGGTTCAGCATCTTTATTCCGGCCGGGCTCATGACGCCGGAAGCCCAGGATTCACTGGATCTGTCGGCGGACCATGAAATCAGCTTCCGGATCAAGAGCGATATCTCCAGCAGGGCGAATTTCCAGGTTCACGATACCGCGGGAAATGCCAACGCCTTCACCTTTCAGCTGACCGGGAGGGGTGGCTGGACCAGGATAGTCGCTCCCAGGTCAGACTTTCACGTCCCGGTCTGGTCCAGTGGAGCGGCTGACTGGTCTTCGGTGGCAAGATTCGGAATCACTCCATTCGGCGAATCCTCATACACCAATAAGTACGTCGTGGTGGATGAGATTTCCGTTGAGCGGGTGGTCTCAGACAACAAAACCGGTTTCTTCCATGGCAGCATCGACTACCTGCGATTGGCCAAGGGAACCCTGGAGGATGCCGAGACAACCATAGAAGAGCTATATGAATGGCAATTCAACGGACCCTTCCTGAAGGACTTCTTTGGGAATGCGCCCACCGGTGCTGGCCGAGATGTCGGCGCTCTGGAAAGTGAATGACTGGATGCTCGATGCTCGCTGCTCGATGCTGGTTGCTGGTTTCAAAATCTTGATCTTGATCGTGATCGTGGTCGTGAGCTTCCAATTCCTGACTCCCGTGATCGTGGTATTGTAAGTTTGGCCAGTTTTCTCTATAGTCTCTCTAATATTTTGGTTACCTTGAAAAACTACTTTCCACTCAGTAGAATTTCATCCTTCGAAGGCAAGTTTGTGCTCCTGTTACAAATTAGATTCAAATTTTTAACTGCCCATCTCTTGCTGATGGGTGGTTTGCTGCTCCAATCGACATTCCTGTTTGGGCAACCTGAAGATTATCCGGAATGGCTGGAGAAGGTGCCTGGGCGACCTACCGAACCCGATCCGGACGACGATGGCGTTCCAACCTTTTTGGAATATGCGCTCGGTGCGGAACCTGGCGCAGCAGTGGATCCCTTTGAATCAGGGTCTTCACCCGTATTCCGCCGAGAAAATGAAATCACAATGGTCCTGCTTCCGTTTCCCGGAAAACGAGACATGATTTACCTACTGGAAGGAAAATCCAGCCTCCAAGACTTTGAATGGACTACGCTTGCCAGAAAACTCGGCAATGCTCCCTGGCAGTCTGTAACGGACGGTTTTGAAATAGAGGAAACGTCCGAGGAGGTAACGCTTTACTTCGAAGACTGGCCGGACGCAACCTTTCTGCGGCTTCGCGTGGAGGCCGGAGAAAACACCCTGCAAAGGAATGCCCTGGCGGCACGATTTCTGAAACAGGCCACTTTTGGGCCGACCATGGGGCAGATTGAAGCGTTGGCGGATGACGACCTGGATTTTGAAGGCTGGATCGACGAACAGCTTGCCCTGCCAGCCAGTTCACACCTGGACCATTATTACTCCATGGGAGTTGAAAACCCTTTGGAACCGAGACGATTCGGCAATGATCCCAGAGGAAATTCAACCACACTCAAAGTAACCGTCTGGTACGACATAGCTCTTCTGGGAGAAGATCAGTTGAGACAACGCATGGCCTGGGCTCTATCCCAAATCTTTGTGTTGGGTGAAGCCGGGAGCCTGCAAAATTTTCACCCGGTACAATGGGTCAATTGGTACGACATACTGGTTAACAATGCATTTGGAAATTACAGAGAACTTCTAACCGACGTGACCTATAGCCCGAAAATGGGTGACTATCTGACATACCTGAACAACAGGAAAGCCAACGGTAATCAACTACCGGATGAGAACTATGCGAGGGAGGTCATGCAACTGTTCACTGTGGGGCTGTGGCACCTTAATAACGATGGAACATTGAAGCTCGATGAACAGGGCCAACCGATTCCCACCTATACGAATTACCACATTACTGAATTAGCCAAAGTATTTACCGGTTTGACACTCCGCCCAAATGTGCCGGGAAAACACCACATATTCCCGAACGGGTACAAAAATAACCGCGTCGACCCTATGACCGAGCAGTATTTTCAGCACGACACCTCGCGCAAAGAGATGCTCGACGGGACCATGATTCCTTCACGCGGGAATGTCTATGTAGACATCGCGAGAGCCCTGAATGTGTTGTTCAATCACCCCAATACACCTCCCTTTGTTTCCTATCGCCTTATTCAGCGATTCACCTCCTCCAACCCCAGTCCGGAATATGTTGAACGTGTGGCCAATGTATTTATCGACAATGGCGAAGGCGAACGAGGAGATCTGGCTGCCATATGCAAAGCCATATTGTTAGATCCCGAAGCAAGAGACGCTGGCTACGCGATTGAGAATGGTCGAGGAAAATTACGTGAGCCACTCCTGAAATTCACGCAACTTTGCCGGGCTTTCCATTTACGGCACAACTCTGGGAATCAGCATTTCTACATTGAGTCCATGTCAGATGAATTCGGCATGTCGCCCTACCAATATCCGGATGTATTCAATTTTTACCAATCGGACTTTACGCCTTTCGGCAAGGTCCAGGATGCGGGTCTGGTGGCGCCCGAATTTCAAATTCTGAACGAATCCACTGGATTAAAGACCTTCACGGTCTTCCATCGGCTCATCAACGACGGCCTGGTTAACGGCGTGGCGAAAGGATATTACCCACGCCCCAAACTCGATTATTCCGAGGTGTTGCCACTTGCGGACGATATCCCTGCTTTAATTGATTATCTCGAT
>JAABVD010000079.1:15222-23641 GCA_014529615.1 Opitutia bacterium | reverse complement strand
ATGTGAATGAAACTCAATAATTTGAAGAGAGGAAGTAGATGAGGCACAAAGGCACAAAGGCACAAAGGCACAGAGATTTCAATAGGCACATAGGCGCTTTCCTCGCCGCCGTAGCAGTGGCATACATTGCTCCCCTGAATCTGCTGGCAAAGGCGCCAAACGTCATCATGGTCCTGACCGATGACCAGGGCTACGGGGATTTCTCCATCAACGGGAATCCGGTCATCAAGACGCCCAACATCGACGCGCTGGGACATGGAGGTGTTCGCTTCACCGACTTTCACGTCGCCCCCATGTGTACGCCAACCCGGTCACAACTCATGACGGGTCTGGACGCCATGCAAAACGGCGCCATGAATGTCAGCAGCGGCCGGAGCCTGATGGATGCATCACTCAAAACCATGGCGAATGTGTTCAAGGAAGAGGGCTACGCAACCGGACTTTTTGGCAAATGGCACCTGGGTGACAACTATCCTTATCGACCCGAAGATCGGGGATTTGATGAAGCCATCTGGTTCCCGTCCTCCCACGTCAACAGCGTTGCCGATTACTGGGACAACGATTACTTCGACGATTTCTACATGCACAATGGCAGACGTGAACGTTTCAACGGTTACTGCACCGATGTGTTCTTTGATGAAGCCATCAACTGGATGAAAAAACAGGTGGATGCGTCCGAGCCCTTCTTTACCTTTATCCCGTTGAATGCCGCTCATTGGCCTCCGTATGTGCCCGACAAATACCGGGGACCTGCCAGAGAGGCGCTTGAGGCGAAGCCGGCCATTCTCAAGAAGATGGTCGATGTGAATATGAACCCTTACTACGGCGATGATAACAAGGAGGCCCTGGTCACCTTCCTCGCTATGGCGCTCAACATCGATGAGAACGTGGGCAAGCTGATGCAGTACCTCGAATCGGACGATTTGCTGGAAAATACCATCGTTATCTTCTTCACGGACAACGGTAGCTCGTTTGGTCGCCATTACTACAATGCGGGCATGATCGGCGGAAAGCAGGAATTATGGGAAGGGGGTCACCGTGTGCCTCTGTTTATCCATGGTCCTGAAAAAATCATCGGTGAGCCCAGTGTAATTGACGAGCTTTGCCATGCGCAGGATATCCTGCCGACCTTATCCTCTTTGATCGGTGTTGAGGAGCCCTTGAGCGATCTTGATGGCGTAGACCTTCTGCCGCTCATGAAAGGAGAAACCGAATCGCTTGAAGATCGGATGCTGGTAATCAATTACACAAGAACAAATAATACGGTCTTTTTCCCAGATCAGGATAATCCGGATAATAGAGCCGTTCCCAAAAAGAATAACGCTGCAGTCCTGTGGAAAAAGTGGAGATTCCTGAATAACGAAAGATTGTACGACGTGTCAAAAGATCCAAGCCAGGACACGGATGTTGCTTCACAGTACCCTGAGGTGGTCGAGGCCATGAGGAACCATTTGGATAATTGGTGGGACGAAATCGAGGACGACGCACACAGGATCCACCGTATCGTCATTGGTTCACCCAAGGAAAATCCGACGATGCTGACTGCTTGCGATTGGTATAACGTGTTTATCGATATGCAGAAACAAGTCAGAGCCGGTTCAGAAAAAAGTGGCTATTGGCATGTGGTCGTCGATCGGCCCGGTCTCTACGATTTCGAGTTGAGGCGCTGGCCAATTGAATCGGGCTACGGATTGAACGATTCGATATCTGAGACCAGAGTTTTTGACGGCGTTCTTCCTCCTGGAGTGGCCCTTCCAATCGCATCTGCAAGGATTATGGTCGGAGACGAGGAACAGTCGGCTCCTGTTACTTCGCAGGACAAATCTGCCCGGTTCACCTTCCAACTGGAAGCTGGAGAAACCTCGATCCTGACCTATTTTGACGATGCCAATGGTGAGAGAATCGTTGGCGCCTACTTTTTGTATGTAAATAGGAAAGGCTAATCCTGCCTCAGCGAAGGCAAACAGATTTTTTGCAACTCTCCCTTTATCCGATCCATAAGGAAATGCCCTCAGGGATTCCATACATCGCCAAGAAATGAAATCAATTGAAATCCCGCTTGTTTTCTTTTGTTTCCTGTCCTTGTCCGTATCCGATTTATCAGGACAATCGCCAACGGATTTCGACGAAGACGGGATATCTGACATCATTGATAGTGATGACGACAATGACTTGCTGCCTGATGGAGTTGAAATGCTTTGGGCTATGAATCCTTTGGATCCTGCCGACGCCATTCTGGACCTCGATGGCGATGGGCTGAGCGCACAACTGGAATATGCTACCGGGGGAGATCCCGCAGTGTATGACATAGTGATTCAGATTGATCACAATTCGAATCGGTTGAAAGTGCGTGAATTATTGAACCCCAAAACCGCCAGCATCCAACTGGGTTGGAGCAATAACCTGATTGAGTGGGAACGAGGTGCTTTGAGTGATGTCAGATCATCAGCCGATAACATAGTGCGTTCTTTCTTGTCGGATTGGGATTCACCCCTCGGGATGGTTAGGGAGTGGACCTATTTTTTGAGAGCGAATAGCGGAAGTAACTTTTTTAGGGTCGAGGTTGATTCCGTTTCCGGGTTTGGTGAGGACGACCTTATCGTGAATGGTGATTTCGGTCAGGGGACCAGTTCATGGGTGTTCTTAGAAAATACCGCTTCAGGCAGTTATGAGGTCACGAACGGAGAAGCAGTCATTTCGCTTTCCTCCGTAGGCGCAAATGCATGGGAACCTCAATTGGTTCAGGATGGATTGGATATCGAAGAAGGCGCTGAATACAGGTTGCGCTTTAGCGCCAAAGCGGAAGCTCCTCGAAATATGGATGTTTACCTGAATACCGGACCCCCCTTTTTCAGACACATATTTAGACAAGATGTCGCCTTAACTACCGAGATGTCCGATTTCAGCTACACTTTCACTTCTTCAATCAGGGATAGAAACGCTCGCCTCGATTTCAACGTGGGGACGACCGATGCGAATGTTACTATTGATAATGTAAGCTTAGGGCTGCAGCCACCTCATAGCTTAACTGTTATCCGGAACAGCAACAGCGGTATTTTTGAACATGCTGCGGGTGAGTCTGTGCAAATTGATGCCAATCCACCTCCTGAGGGTGAAGTTTTTGAGAGGTGGGAGTTTACTCCTTCCGTACCACCTGATGTGGATTCGAACAGCATCACCACCAATTTTAGTATGCTTGCACATGATGTGATAGCAATCGCTCATTACGTGCCTGGACAACCTCAGAGCCTCACGGTCATCAATGAAAGTGGTACTATTGTCAAGGAGTATACGGGCGGCACGACCGTGCAGATCGATGCCAATGTGACTCCTGAGGGGCCGATCTTCAATCGTTGGCTATTTAATCCTTCTAATCCCTATGGCGTGAAAGTTACCGATGCAGTGACTTCCTTCGTTATGCCATCCCATGACCTAACAGCAACGGCAAAGTATTGGGACAGCGAATTTGAAGCTATTTTTGGCAAGCTTGCAAAAGGTATCAATGTTGATCTTGCCCCACCTGGAGGTCCTATTGCCGGAAAGAACACGTATAAGCCGGCCTATTTCGATGCCTGTAAAGCAGCTGGATTTAGAAGCGTTCGCATGTTCTTCAGCTCATGGGCCTCCCCTGAGTTATACAAAGATATCGTAGAGGATGCATTGGAAAGGGATCTTACGATTGTTCTTTGCATGTGGGGGAAAGCCGCCTGGATATCTAATCCGGACCCGGGAATGCAGGAGTTTGTCCAATTGTGGGAAAATTTTGCTGAGTGCTTTAAAGATTATCCAAAGGAACTGATTTTTGAACTCCTGAACGAACCATCTGGCATACAATGGCCCAATGGCCTCACGGATGAAAAAGCTATCCAATACATTAACGCGGTCATTCCTGCCATCCGAGCGATAGACGAGGACCGAATTCTTGGACTCAGCGGTCCTGCATTGAACGAGGCGGAAGAATTGGCCCAATACGTTACACCGGAACACCTGACATATGAATTGAAAGATGGAACTGGATTTGAAGAGGACACGAATCTCTTGGGTATCGTCCATATGTATTATCCGTACAGTTTTTCCCACAATACGGTTTCTTTACAGAACATCCCTGGATGGCAGGATGAAGTGACGGAAGCCCTGGAATTTCCGCGGGATTGGTCACAGACCTACGGCAAACGCGTGGTCCTGACAGAATGGGGCGCTTTTGCACCACCTTTGCATTCGGACAATGACTTCCGAACCTATCTCCAGTTCATTTATGATACTTGCGTGTCCTTCGAAATCGGTAGTATGTATTACAGTGTGGGTTTCAATGATGATTGGAATTTTACGATCCTTCATACCCAAAACGGTTGGAACCAGGTCGCGCTGGATGTGCTCACAGGTGTCGAAGATCCACCCGTACCATCTTTGGATTAAACCCGCGGCGAGGAATTTTGGTTATGCGATTCCAGGCTCGTCCAGTTACTTTATTCTGTTGTTTCTTTTTGTCCGTATTCGTTTTGTCAGGACAATCACCTTCGGATTTAGATAACGACCTGGTACCCGATGCGGTTGAAACCCTGTGGGAAATGGATCCTTACGATCCTACCGACGCCATTCTGGACCTCGATGGTGATGGGCTGAGCGCACAACTGGAATATGCCACTGGAGGAGATCCCGGTGTGCGAGACAAAGTGATCCAAATTGATGCCCATTTGATGGAGCTGAAAGTCCGGGAGCTTATAAGCCCCGAAACCACACGAGTGTTTTTGGGTTGGAGCGAGAATTTGATGGATTGGAATCGTGCTGTGTTGTCGGATGCCGTCTATTATTCCAACGGCCTCTTCAGGTCCAGCAATTTGGATTTCGATTCGCCCATCGGAACGGTGCGGGAGTGGACCTATCAGTTGACGGGTGGTTCAGCCCGTTTTTTCCGGGTCGAAGTCGAACGGGAGCCGCGCGGCAGTGAATATGCAGCGGTATTTCGCAAGCTGCATAAAGGCGTAAACCTTGATGTGTCCCGTCCCAGCAGCGGAGCATGGTTCAAGATTCAACACAATGCCTCTCAAATGCAGGCCATAGCTGAAGCGGGATTCGAATCGGTTCGTATATTCATGCCTTATTTCGCCAATGTCAGGGAAACCGAACAACAGATAATCGATGCCTTGGACAACAATCTGGCCATCGTGGTCTGTATGTGGGGATTGAGGTCCTGGGTTGGAAATGTATCCCTGGGTGAGCAACAAATCGCACAGAAATGGGGAGACCTGGCCAGACGCTGGAAAGACTATCCCAGTGATCTCGTTATTGAAATTCTCAACGAACCCAGAGGAATCGGGTTTACGAGCGCCAGCAGCCATGCCAACGCAATGCGGATCTATAATTCCGCTGCACAGGCAATACGGGATGAAGACCCCGACCGTCCAATCCTTATGGGTGTGCCCGGTTATAATGATTCCGAGTTTTTAGATCCCTACGTCACCGAAGACCACCTGACCTATACCTTTGATGGAGGCAAGGGATTTTACGACGATCCCAATACCGGTGTTGCCATTCATTTTTATGCTCCCAGGCACGAAGATGGGTTGAATTTTGCCTTTTGGACGCAGCGTCTCGGAAATAATGAATCGAGATGGAAGGATCCCATTACAAATCAAATAATGTATGCGGTGGAATGGAGAAAGCGTATTGGTGTCGACAAACCGATCATCACGACCGAATGGGGCTGCTGGCTATTTCCGGCCCGCGATAATAGTGGTGATGTGGAAAGATGGCTGGATCATCATTTCGACCTCTTCAATACCCACGACATCGGTAGTATGTGGTATACGGGAATTATGCACAACCAGAGGTCATTCGGCATATTCAATTCCGAGTTGGGGTGGCACCCCATTGTAACGCCCAGGCTGACCGGCCGGGATGCGCCAACTGTATGGCCCCATATCGATCAGGTGATTAACGGCGAATTTTTTTCGGATGACGGGTGGCGTTTTACCACGAACGAAATTACCAGAAATTACCTCCGGGGAGGCGCCTTCAGCGGTAGTACCATGTTGAAACTGACCGTCCCTCAACTCACAAATGGGGGGCAGTTTTACCTGCAAACCCTTGTTTTGGAAGAGACTGGCATTTGGGTGGCTCCCGGCAGAACATTGCTCCATCTCATCGAAGGCCAAACCTACAGGATAAGCTTTATTGCCAGAAGTTCCGATGGACGGAGCAATGTTGAAAAAGGCAGGATAAAGGTACTGCTTAAGGATGTGAACGGTGGGGAAGTGTTTTACGATAGTTCTGAAATTATCATAGAAACAATTAAAACCACATACGACTTGTTCTACACGCACACTACAGCGGATGCATTGAATGTACGGTTGGAGTTCGATGTCGGATTACAACCCCAGGTCCTTTATCTGGACAAAGTGGAATTCATCAGGCATGGCCCGTCAGGTGACTCGGCCATGGTCGACTCGGATAGTGAATGATGCCGGTAACCAACTCAGCCAGGAACTCATGCGGCGCGTCCGCGAAAAAGGAAAAAACCAGATGTACACATTAGGAGCGGAAATCGTCCCCTACCACGACTACTCCTTGGACGAGTCCCTGCGGGAACTCGCGGATATGGGCTTTACGCATGTCAATTTGTGGACCTCGGCGCCACCTCTGGCGCACCACGTCAATCCCGGGGATGACATAGGGGCTATTAAGCAGACATTGAAGAAATACGGCATCACCCCGACAGGGCTGACCATGTACGGCAAGACCCAGGAGGAGATGCGCCAGCGCATTCTCATGGCGGCCGCGCTCGAGATCCCGTATGTCATTTTCGACTGCGAGGCGCACTACCCCAATTTCGTCTCGCAATTCCTGCCGCCTCTCCTGGAGACCTGTGAAGAAACGGGTGTGAAAATCGCCGTCGAGAACCATCTGACCGTGCCCTTCACGGCCGACTTCGAGAGCGGCGGGCACGAGGAAGATCGTTGGGACGAAGGGGTCGACACGCTCGCGCAGATCAAGCGGCTCGTCACCGACATCGACTCACCTTATCTCGGCGTCTGCGTAGCGCCGCCTCATCTATGGGTGGAGCAGGAGACCATCGGCGACGTTGTGCGCTTCCTGATGGAACGCAGGAAGCTCTTCTATTACTACGTGTGGGACATCGACCCCGCTTACCAGCGCGGAAAGGACGGCCTCGACTTCGGCCCAGGCGAGTTGCAGATACCTCGACCCGATGGCGTCCTCGACTGGCGAGTGTTGCTCCATGACCTTGCCGCCAGCGGCTACGAGGGCGTTGCGAGCCTGAAGTGCCACGGCACCGGCGGCTGGGCTCTGGACTATATCTCCTCCCAGATGCGCGCCTCGACCGAGTACGTCCGCAGTTGTCTGCCGACGGCATAGACAAACCCGCTGGCAACAAGAGGTTCTCCCGATAAGACAAGAAATGAAGTATCCGACGTTTTGTCTTTCAGCCCCACTTTACCGCCTTGGGCACTCTCGATGGGATGCCCTCGGATGGCCATGTTGCCTATCACGAGGAGCGCGCCCGCGGTGGTGTCGCTTTAATCATCCTCGAGAGCCAAGCCATCCACCCATCGGGTAAGATGTCCCGCAGATTTATCAATGCCTGGGACCCTGCCGCCATACCTTTGCTGCGCAACATTACAGAAGCCGTTCATGCTCACGGCGCTAAAATCTTCAGCCAACTCACGCACGGCGGCCATACTTCACTGGAGCAGCCGCCGCATATCCTGTGGGCGCCGACACAGATGCCTGAGCCATCGAGCCATTTCAGTACCAAGGCAATGGACGAGGACGACATCGACGCCGTGATCAATGGGTTTGCCGCGAGCGCCCACAACGCCCTCGAGGCCGGCTTTGACGGAATCGAGATCAAAGTTGCGCACGACGGACTGCTCCGCTCATTCGCTTCGCCCTTTTTCAATCATCGTGTCGATCGTTATGGCGGCTCCTTCCAAAACCGCATGCGACTTTCACTCGAGGTTCTCGAAGCCATTAAAAAAGCAACCGGTGACAATTGTCCGGTGGGGGTTCGCATCTGCCTGAACGAATTCACCACTTTTGGCTACGGGCTCGAGTACGGGCTGAAAATGGTGGAATGCCTGGAAGAAAGCGGACTTGTCGACTACATGAATTCCGATGCGGGCTCTTTCTCGAGTTACTGGATGGAAATCCCTCCGGCTGCCGTGGCGCCCGAGGACTTTCAGAAGCTCAATGCGGCGCTAAAACGTGGCACCGGGCTTCCCGTCATCGCATTCGGTCGCGTCACACCGCCCCAACGCGCGGAGGATATGGTGCGGGCGGGAGTAGCCGACCTGATCGGCCATGCCCGCCAGTTGATTGCCGATCCCGAGACTCCCAACAAGCTTGAGGCGGGGCGCACGGATCTCGTTCGCCTCTGTGTGGCTTGCAATGATGCCTGTAT
>JAABVD010000079.1:11907-15121 GCA_014529615.1 Opitutia bacterium | reverse complement strand
TTAAAGGTTGCGGAAATTGCGGCTAAACGCGGCCACAAGGTTGCCCTGTTGGAGCGCGAGCCAGTGTTGGGGGGGCAGGTTCGCCTCGCGGCAAAGCAACCCGAGCACGAAATCATTGGCGAGGTTACACGCTATCTTGAAGCGGCTGCGGCCGATGGGGGAGTCGATCTCCAGCTTGGTGTGACAGCGACTCCGGCTTCGCTTCGGGAGCTTGCCGCTGATGTGATCGTGATTGCAACAGGATCGGAACCGAACCTTCCGAACCAGCAACGAGACGATGCGAAGCACGCGCGTACGCTGGGGAGACAAGTGCTGCCGTCCATCCCGGGTCTGGATCAGGATTTTGTCGTGTCTTCCGACCAAATCCTTTCGGGGGAAGTGGAACCGAGCGGGAATGTGCTCGTGGTCGATGACAACGGCCATTGGGAGGCGGCCGGAACGGCGGAGTACCTCAGTGAGCGCAACTGTCGTGTTCAGGTCATCGCTTCCCATTCCTTAATCGGTGAGGACATCGAGGCCGGCACTCGGACGCTTTTCTACCGTCGCGCGGCCATCAAGGGTATCCAACTCCGTCCCAGCACGGCGCTTCTCGAAGTGGGCAATCATCGCGTCAGAGTCGCCGCGGTTTTCAGTCCCCGCAACCCAACGGGATGGAACAAATACCTGCTTGTGCCGGGCGACGATGAGTGGATCGAAGGGGTCGATTGGGTCGTTCCCGTTATGGGTCGCCGATCCAGGGAAGACCTTTTCCTTCACCTCAAGGAGTCTTCGGAGTTTGACGGCGTGCAAATCGAACGGGTCGGCGATTGTGTTGTGCCACGATTGATCCAAAGCATTATTTCAGAAGCGTTCACTTTGGCACAGACGCTGTGAGTGGGCCCATGTTCGCGGGTAAACCTTCATGTTGACAGAATTCTTCGGTATCGAAATCGGGAACACTATCGGAATCGAAGAACAATGGATTCGGGCCAGTCAAACTATTCCAAATCTTGACACCGTCAGGGTCTGATAGAACATGTGGAATCGGTTGCATATATGATTCATCAAACTCCAATTAATATGAAAGACAAAGCAGTATTATTCGCAGTAATCTGGATACTTGGCCTGGCAAGTGTTCAGGGGGCAAAAGACTGGCCGGTAATAGGCCAAGGGATCAATCTTTACGACGTATTCAAGGCGGCCGGATTTGATAGCGTCCGATTTTTCGTCAAGCAGGGCGTTGATCCCCTGCATTACCGGGAAGCAATTGATGGGGCCATCAATAGAGGCCTGCCCGTGGTGATTACCGGATTCACGGGACGGGTCCATGGAAAAGAGTCATTTGTCCAATACTGGAGAAACTTTGCGAAACTCTACCAAATGTATCCGAAAGAGTTGGTTTTCGAGATTATGAACGAACCGCAAATGGCGGGACACCCCAACGAACCTGAGTACGATGTTGAACTTATGGGCTGGCTCGGCGATGCCATTGTGGCAATTCGAGAAACCAATCCGACCCGGGTGATCGCCGTGGGCGGCCCAAGCCATAACCATGCCGATATGCTGGTTAAGTACGTCACTCCCGAGTATTTGAATTATCGCCTTCCGGATGGCACTGGATTTGAGGAGGACGAGAATATCTGGGGGATATTTCATTGCTACAATCCGCAGGGCTGGTCGCATAGCCAAAATATGAAGTCGTTGATCGAGGTTAATCCCGATTGGAAAGGAGAAATCTCCGAGAAACTGGATCTGGGCCACCAGTGGGCTCAAACGCATGGCAAGAAAGTGTTGCTGAGCGAATGGGGAACCCGTTTGCACAACCCTCGTGAGGACATGTTGGAAGTATTGGGTTTCATGAAGAAAGAGGCTGCAAAAAGAGATATCGACTGGATGTACTACTGTGGCGTATTCAACAATGCGTGGACCTTTGCCCTTTATAACTCGGAGTGGGGCTTCGAGAAGACGGCCGATTTGGTGGAAGTCCTCACCGGAGAAGCACCGAAACTGATGACGCTACCGACGAATCAGATCAATAATTCCGCCTTCATGATGGATACCGAGCATTGGTACTCCAATGGACATGTGACCCTCGGTACGGCAGACGGGCAAGGGGTCGACGGCTCGACCGCGCTTCGGTGCATGGTGATGTTCGTCTGGCCGCAGGAGCCAATGATCTACCAGGAGACAAAGCCCGAATGGAGATTTTATTCGCTTGGGTTTTACCTGCTCCAGCTTCGCCAGGGGAACACTTATAGCATTTCATTCTATGCCAAGACGACTAATAAAACCACGCTGCGCGTGCAGTTGGAAGAGGTCGTCGATGATTATCTCGCGGTATCCTTCCTTCCTGGCGAATTCGTGCTATGGAGGTCCGAGCCTGTGGAGATCGATTCAGATCTCAAAAAATATGAGCTTACTTACGTGCACGAAACAGAGTCTGTTGCGAACGCCCGCTTTTCCATTATTTTCAGCGACCGCCATAGCGAGGTCATTCTCGATGATATAAAATTGGTGGGCGCCCGTCCCTAACGATTAAATGAAAGGAATTTGCTTTTTTAGCGGCATAGCCACCATGACGGGGGTTGTTCGTGACCGTGCCGTTCGTCATAGCGGCCACGCTGATCATACGAACCGTTCAGTCAATGCTCGGCATGTGCCGCGTCGTCGTGCAGACCCCAACTGCTCCTGGGGCCAGGGAGGAGGAATGGGTTTTGAACTGTACTGGTAGTGGACACGGGATTCTCTTATTTTTCGTGGTTATGGGTTGGTTTTAGATTTGGCAAGCGGCTTCTTGCCTGCCCCCCTGAAAAGCCTTGCTGGAACACCAGTTTCAATTGTCATTAATCAACGCAACCACTAACAACGAAGGAGTGTATTGTGAATCTATTTTCGCTAGCGGGAAAAGTCGCCCTCGTCACCGGCGCCAGTCGCGGCATTGGTCGCGGAGTGGCCGCGGGCATGGCTGAGGCCGGAGCCACAGTTATTTGCGCCGCCCGCACCCGCAGCCAACTCGACGAGGCCGTCACTGCCATTGAGGCCTCCGGCGGCAAGGCCCGCGCGGTCGAGTTGGACATGGCCGACTTGGAGGGCATGGATGCGGCCTTGGAGCAATGCGGTCCCATAGACATCTTGTTCAATAATGCCGGCATGAACATCCGCCAGCCCATCGTCGAGGTCTCGGAGGAAAACTACGACCAGATCATGGCCGTCAACCTCAAGGGCCTGTACTTCC
>JAABVD010000079.1:0-11813 GCA_014529615.1 Opitutia bacterium | reverse complement strand
AAGGGCCAAGCCATTGAGTTCGGGTCGCACAACATCCAGGTCAACGCCATCTGCCCGGGCTTTATAATCACCTCGCTCACTGAGAAGCTGTGGGCCGACGAAACCATGCGCGCTTGGGGCGAGGGGCGGGTTGTGCTCAACCGCTTGGGGACGCCCGAAGACTTGGTCGGCACAGCCGTCTTTCTCGCCGCGCCAGCTTCGGATTACCTCACCGGGCAGTGTATTTACGTCGATGGCGGCTTCACGGCTGGCGACGAGTGGCCCTTGCCCCCGGTGGCTGGGAGCAAGTAGTTTTTCTATTGAAAGCTATTACTGACAGGAATTTCCTTTTTAGCGGCGCAGCCGCCAAGGTGGGGGTCAGATGCTGGATAACGTAATCCGAAGTTTGCCATTCAATCCATCTATCCGCAGCAGAACGCGAAACCT
The DNA here is from genome assembly GCA_014529615.1 of Opitutia bacterium. Classification (GTDB taxonomy): domain Bacteria; phylum Verrucomicrobiota; class Verrucomicrobiia; order Opitutales; family UBA2995; genus JAABVD01. The sequence goes on along the minus strand of JAABVD010000079.1, from coordinate 11,387 downwards.
CTTCATGTTCTCAGCGCGCTTCTTGAAGGATGTCGAAGAAGCATCTAGCTCTATGTTGTAGTTTTCAATTCTTCCAGTTGGAAGAGCCTTTGAAGCGCCTACCTCTTTCAGAGATAGTTGGCACTGTCTTATTGTCCCTTCCAATTCATAATCCAATGAGACCGTCTCACATACAGCATTCGAAGCCAGCCAAACGAAAGAATCACCCTTTGTCTCCACTTCCACAGATTCTATTTCAAGAGTCTCATCTACCTCGGATAGCTTCACCTTACTCGGCAGTTGGACAAGGTGCCATTCGGACAAAATATCAATGCCTCTGTCTCCTATCTCGCCAATCTCCTTCAGCTTACCATCCAACAACGCTCTCAGAGCCTCCGTCAAACCATGCCCAAGTTTTCGCCAATCGTCTGGTTCCAGGACTTTCCCGCTCATACCCTCGCCGCGATGGTAAGCGGTCTCGAGAATAAATGACAAAGCTCCATAGGCTCTATATAAGAATGTCGTGTTGGTCATGTCATAGTTAACATTTGTCCAATTCATGGCTGCGGGCCGGGCGCGCCTTAAGAATTCGCTGAACGTTGCGGGACAGCTTTCAGGGGAGAATTCTTCCAGCGTCGCTGCAAATTTACAACATTCCCTCCACTCCTCCTCGCTGATTATCGAAAGCTTTGGCGGGACAAGATAAACTGGGCCTCCCGGCGTCGGAGGATGGAGATCAAACGAGTAATCAACCCTACCAGAGCTTTTTGAACGGACTGCTTTGAGTATAGCATCAATTTCAGGTCTGATGGGATCTAAACAGTAGTCGCGATTAAAATCCCGGGGTTCTCTATTCTTTCCATAGTAGCCAAGCCAAACGCCATCGGTGTCCACAAAAGGGACAAAATAGAAGTCAGCCTTTTGCAGAATCTTTGGATCGGCTAAGATACTCCCTACGATACCTTCAAGCACGAAAGATCCGGTAACTTCACCAGAGTGTGCTCGGGCTGAAAACCATACTTGCTTTTTACCTTTTCCCCTTTTGTCGGATATTTCCAGCAGTTTACAGGGCCTTCCACCTTCACTCTTTGTCAACGTTGAAATCCGCACAAACTCGCTTTCCTGGATAGACGAGAAGAACGCATCTAATTCCGTCGGACCATAAGGATAACAGTAATAGACATGCACTTCGTCCGATTCGCAAGGGATGTCAAAGACAAATCTGTTATGTTCTGGCTGATATTCGCATGCCGATGCCTGAATGCGCTTGAACGGTTCATTATCAAAAGCTCTGTAGACAGGTACAGCAGCACCGAGGGAACCACTGCCAAGCACTTCATTGGTTCGCTCCCAAATGCAGGTAATTTTTTTACCTTTGGCTCCTTTTATTCGAAAACCGAACCACATGGACTGCGGACTTCCCCGCTTTTGCGCAGCAAAGTGAACTACATCTCCCTCAATTATTATATCCTCGGCATTCCCCATCGGAAGGTTCTTGTCCGCATTCACAGCATACGCCTCTTCCGTACTTGATAAAGCAATCCCCGCTATGAGAATTATGAACAGCGTTACTGCCTTCATTTCCAGAGATTTACTGACAGGAATTTGCCTTTTAGCGGCGCAGCCGCCAAGGGGAGGGTTAGCCCGTTTAGCGAGCAGTCGCGCCTTGTCAGGACCCAGCATCGGAATTCGTTCTTCTCGACACTGCTCCTCGACTTCTTTTAAAACATTTTCAAGCATTACGGTGCCTCCATATTTTCCCTGACTGGCAAATTTGAAAGGCTATAATCAATTAATATGTTGGTAATTCCGTGGTGACCTTTGAGGGCATAATGTTCCAAAAGCATTTTAGGACCCTGATTCAAGGCGAAAATGCCATAGTCTTTTCCGTTCGGTGCTCGGGTAATAGAGTGGATGTGATCCAGATAGCCCTCGCGGGTTCCGCTTCCACCGCGCCTACGTCCACCACCGACACCGCCTTCGTTGTTGAATTCAATCCAAACCGCGGGATTGAAAACGCGATAGTAGATGGGATCATCCGTGGTCGTGCCACCAATCCAGACAAAATAAGTATGGTCGAGTCCGATATCAATATCCGCCATCCAGACATCCGCAAATTCGGTTTCAAGGTTGTAGACATACGTCTTAATCAGATTCCGTAGGTTCTCTATTTGAGTAGCGTTCATCTCCGATGCTTTCAGACCGATCCCCACAAAATCGGAGTAATCGTAATTCAGAAACGGATCTGTAGATCTGCCGGGACCGACTTGGAGCCTACGACGACCCGTTTGAATTGCATTCTCTTTTTGCGTGGCATTGAGACTATTCATTAAGGCGAAAGCGTTGCCTCTTTCATCCGCAAGCACCTCAATGCCGTTGACGGTTGCCGGTTCGGATCCAATGAAGGCGGGAACAATAGAGACTTCATCGCCGTGTACCAGAAAGTTGAGCGCCAAATGATGTCCATCCAACTGGAAACCCCACGATCCATCTGTCTCCGGGTTACCAAACAGAGCAATATGGTAATGATTCGGGTCCCAAAAGCCGGGTCTGATTTTGCTGAGATGTGTTTCAACTTCTTTGGTAATCAGAGAGACTTTGGTATAGCCGTCATCACTCAAAAATGCGTCCAGAACTTCATAAAAATGTGTCAATTGTTCAGCGGACAATCTGCCAAAACGGATACCGCCGCGATCGCCGCCCATACTTGGCGGAGTATTCGTCCATGAGTAAGATTCTTTGTGTCCGAGTGGGTAGGATGCTGCGTCAAGGAGTTCACTGCTTAGCGATGCGCGGAAATTTTTCATAATAGTCGCTAAAGCAACGATTGACGGTTTTGTAGAGATTTCAGCAGTCCCTTCTGTTTTTTCCGCTTCGACGGCAGAGGTCTCAAGATTATTGAGTGAGAGTGCGACTACAATTGATGCGCTCAGCATAATCAATATGAGTAGAATTTTGTGTAACATGAATATCCTTTGAAATTTTGTTATACCATTTTGGTTTTTTTATTCCTTAGAAGAGGTATTGCATTGAAGGAACGCTCCGGTACATACCACTAATCGAACTGCAATTGCTCAAATGGGATTTCCTGCACTTCAAGTTCTTTGGATGTCCTGTCGATAATCCTCAGGACGAATCGTCTCGCCTCCCAGTCGATATCAATGACGCCGGCATTGAGTTCGTGAACTGCATTCCCGACTCGATAGTGATTCTTCGCCATGGCCCAGGCCTTATTAGCGTGGGTCAAACCGCTACTGGTAAAGTCATAGAGGGGATAAGAAGGGATGTTCCTCTTGGAAATCTCCGCGAAGTGTACATCACCTGACAAGACCAGGGTGTTGCTGACTCGATGCTTTTTCAGAAGCTCAAAAAGCCGCTGGCGCTCATGGGGGTAGTGACCCCAGTTTTCCATACCCTTTTCATGGGCCAGAACCTGGATGCTGCTGACGATTAACCGCACGTTGGCGGGCACGGATAACTGCCGATCCAGCCATCGCCACTGCCGCTCCCCGAGCAATGTGAGTTCCGGATTCATGGTTGCCTCATACGACCCGACATAATCTGTCGTGCGCTCCCATCCGGTCCGCGGCAACTCATCGCGAAAGTAGCGGGCATCGAGAATAATTATCTGTACCTGACGGCCCGCGGGTCCATAGAGGCCGGAGGTATAAAGTCCCGGCCTTTGGGACCGTGGGCTTTGTTGGCCCGGTTCAAAGAAATCGAGAAAGACCTGCTCTGACTGCAGCTTCTTCACATAATGGCGGCCGCCGTCATTGACGCCGTAATCGTGATCGTCCCAGATGGCCAATATCGGAGAAGATTCCCGTAGGCTGGCGAAGCCTGGCGCATCGGCCAGTTCCTGGTATTTTTCTTTCAGGAGATCCATGTCTTCAGTATCCCCATAGATATTGTCACCGAGCATCAGGAAGATGTCCGGTTGACGTTTCTCGATGGCCGCAAACATGTTTTCGTTGTACAGGCGCGGGTTGTTGCAGGATCCGAATGCCAGACGCTTAATCTCCAATGGCGATTCATAGTCGCTCCGATTGGAAGAACAGCCGACCATCAGCATCGCGACACACATCAACACAATCTGCTTCATACTAATGACAGGAATTTGCTTTTTAGCGGCGCAGCCACCAAGGGGGGGTTACTCGTTCGTCGGAAGAACCTGGATGGGATTCAGACATGGATGGATATTAAATGGGAGGATGCAGCAGTGGTAAATATTGGAGTCCTCAGGCCGAAACAGAGGTAAACGGCGGATTCTTCGAAAGAGGCGAAATATGGGGATTATGGTTCTAGCAGCGGAGATTTGTCCGATGTGGATTTATGTAATGCGATGTTTCAAATTGTCAACCAGTACCGCTCCGATGATGATACCTCCGATAATGATTTCCTGAAAATAGGTGGGCACTCCAATGATAACGCAGGCGTTCTTCAAAACGGCGATGAGCAGGGCTCCGATGATGGATCCGACTGCACTTCCTTCACCTCCACGCAGAGAACCACCGCCTATGACGACGGCAGCGATGATATCCAGTTCCATGGCCACGGCCGAAGTTGGATCTCCGATACTCAGATTGCTGTACTGCATAACCGCTGCCACTCCGGCAAACAGTCCGCAGAGGGTGTAAATGAGGATGCGATTAAAGGTCACATTAATCCCGCAGAGCCGGGCTGTATTTTCATTAGAGCCCAACGCAAACACGTGACGGCCGAAGACCGTGTAACGAAGTATCAAAGTCAGTACCAGCAACAAAAACAGGGCCATCCAGATACCGGGTGCAAAAATGAGCCAGGACGGTTCAGGATTGATGCTCATTAATTCCTGCATCCAATTATCGGGGGTGGCGATCGTTTGCTCGTTCGCAAGCCATTTGGCAATCCCCCGGGCAATTTGCATGGTCCCAAGAGTTACGATAAAGGGGACGATGCCGAATTTTGCGCTGACAAATCCACCAAACCAACCCATCAATCCACAGGCGCCGACTGCCGCCATAGCGGCCAGGAGCGGCCAAAAGATTCCCAGGTCCTGTGCATTCGGGTCGCCCAGGACCAGGGCGATGACCACCGTTCCCAAGGCCACCTGGGAACCCACGCTGAGATCGATCCCGCCGGAAATAATGACCAGGGTCATTCCCAGGGCACCAATGCCTATGATGACCGTCTGGGTGAGTATGGTCTTGAAATTATAAAACGAAAAAAAGGATTCGTGGAAATCATCACGGGTGAACCCCAGTATTCCAAACAAGGCTATGACAAAGAGCAGGCCAAAAAAGGGACCGAATTGGACGAGGGACAATGGGATGTTTCGCTTCACTTTTATGGGCTCTTGGATTTTCCAAAGTTTAATTCATGTTTGTTTCAACCTCAGTTCTACCCGAGGTGGCAAACAGCATGACTGCTTTCTCTTCCCATGCTTCGACAGGTTTGACCGGAGATATCGACCCGCGATGCATGACTGCCAGGGTGTCACAAACCCCAAACAATTCGGGAAGGTAGGAACTGACCATAATAATGGATTTACCCTGGGCCGCCAATTGGTGGATGATCGCATAGATTTCAGCTTTGCTCCCCACATCGATACCGCGGGTAGGCTCGTCGAGAAAAAATATATCGCTGTCGTGATGCAATAATCGTGCGATAGATGCTTTCTGCTGGTTACCGCCGGACAAGTTGGAAACATTCTGGTTGATATCGTTGTATTTGAGGCGGAGTCGATTGACAAAGGCTGTTGCAGTCGATGCCTCCTCTTTCAACCGGAGGATTCCCATGCGGCTGTATTTCCTAAGATGGGATAGCGTGACGTTTGTAGCAATGGAAAGATTCAAAGCCAATCCTTCCTCCTTTCTGTCTTCGCTCAGGTAATCCAGTTTAGAAGCAAGGGCCCGCGGAGGAGTCATCCAAGAGGCATTTAACTGTGGGTTATCGGACAGGCGAACCGTTCCCTCATGAACTTCTTCCAGGCCAAAGATTGCCCGGATCGTTTCAGAACGGCCCGCACCGACCAGTCCGGCGATTCCCAAAATCTCCCCGCGATGCAGTGCGAAAGTAACCTCCTCGGGTCCCGAATCAACAGTCAGGTTTTTCACCTCCAGTATTTGTTCTCCCACTACATGAGGCCTACGCGGATAAAGCTCGTCCACCGTTCGTCCCACCATATGTTCAATCATTTCTTCCAGGGATGATTCCGCGACTTCACCCGTGGCCACCAAATCTCCGTCCCGCAGGACCACATATCGATCGGCGATGTCCGCAACTTCCTCCAGAAAATGACTGATGTAGATGACCGCCATTCCCTCGTCCCTCAACTGGCGGATAACCTTGAACAAGGATTTGCTGTCTTCGTCTGACAAGGAGCTGGTCGGTTCATCCATGATGACGATCCGGGCATCGCTGATGAGAGCTCGGGCAATTTCAACTAACTGCTGCTGGCCAATGCTCAACTCTCCAACCTCGGTTTCCGGTAACAGATCGGTGTGCCTCAACCAGGCCAATATTTCCTTTACTTTCTCTCTCTGGGAACGTATCCAGCCCATGCGGGCTTTTTCAATTCCCAGCAGGATGTTCTCTTCAATCGACAAGTGCAATGCCAGGTTCAGTTCCTGGTAAATCATGGAAATACCGGCATCGCGGCCTTCAGCGGGATTGGCCGGAAAGTAGTCCTTCCCGTCCAAGCACATCGAACCACCGGCATCCGGCTGATAAGCCCCGCTCAGGATTTTCATCAGGGTGCTTTTTCCGGCTCCGTTTTCTCCAATGATGGCCAGGATTTCCTCACCATAAACCTCCAGCTCAATGTTTTTCAACGCTTCGACCGGGCCGAAGGTTTTGCTGATATTGGAGAGGGTCAGAACGGGGCTGCTTTTCTTCACCGGACAATCATTCGTCCAACCACTCTTTCACGGGTGGCTTCAACAGCTCCTGCATTCTCGGTTGGTTCATATTGTCCGGAGTTATCATATTGACCCCGGTGTCAATGCGTTCCTCCACCGATTGTCCCTTCAAATGATCGACAGCCGTTTTGACAGCCAGGTAACCCATATTAAAAGGATCCTGAAGAGCCAGCCCATGAATCTCTCCCTGTTCAAGGCCATCGATTAAGTCACCGTTGGCATCAAAACCGATAAACTTGATTTGCTTCGATTTGCCGGAGATTTGCAAGGCGCGCAACATAGCCTGCGCGGTCGGTTCACTGGGACAAAAAATTCCGTCGATCTCACTGAACCGATTTAGCAGGTTTTGAGCCACCTGAAGCCCTTTCTCTACGCTGGCCCCTCCATATTGATTGGTGGAAACCAGTTCAATATCGGGCATAAGCTCCTGGATACGATCGAGGAAACCCTTTTCGCGCTTCATAGTGCTGGCGGAACCCTCACTATGGCGCAGGACCACCACTTTGTTACCGTCAATTACCTCGGCCAGTTTCTCCGCACACAATTGACCGCCCCGATAATTATCGGTGGCGACAAAGCTGATATAGTCATTCGAGTCCAAGCCGGAATCGAAAATAACCACCGGTATACCTGCCTTGCCCGCGTCTCTGACCACCCGGACCATGCTGCGGGAATCCGACGGCGCAAGAACGATGGCATCCATTTTGCGGCTGATGAAATTCTGAACGGTGGAAACTTGTTGTTGGCGGTCCGTCTCCTTGGCAGGTCCCTGCCAATCTATGGATACGTCAAGCTCCGTGGCCGCCTTCACTGCTCCCGCGTGGACATTCTTCCAAAACACGTTATTGGTACTTTTGGGTATGACGGCTATCCGAAGTTTTTCGGCCTCGTTCTCTCCGTTTCGGGGACCGCATCCGACAAGGACCACGGCCAAGGCCAGGAATAGTGCACAACTTTTTTTCATAGGCTATGGGATAGGATCTAATAAAATCGATTCATTCAATCACAACGCAACCGGATTGCAAAATCCTTAACAGCCTCCATCGGTTAATCAGAAGCCTCAACGACAAATTGGTCGTAATTGATAATCGCTCCGGTCATGTTACCGCCTTTATCACTCAGAATCAGGGCCAACAGTTCCGCCACTTCTTCCGGTTTTATCAATTGGCCAAACGGTCCTTCGTCTTCGGCCTGTTCGAGCCAGTTTTCCAATGCGTCATACTACCTGACCCCTTTTGCCTTTTGTAATATTCTTGACGAAAACGGGATTTCACGGAAGATTTGCAATCAATTGCAAGTAATCTCTACCTCTCCTTACCTTGAAGAAAATCGCAGTTTTAATCCCAATAATTTCGCAATTCAGCTTGGCCTTGAGTCAGGCCTCCGAGTACTGGCCGGTAATAGGCCAGGGGGTTAATCTCGATTTTTCGACCACCTTACGACGTATTCAAGGCGGCCGGATTTGATAGCGTCCGATTTTTCGTCAAGCAGGGCGTTGATCCCCTGCATTACCGGAAAGCGATCGATGGGGCCATCAATAGAGGGCTGCCCGTGGTGATTACCGGATTCACGGGAAGGGTCCATGGAAAAGAGTCATTTGTTGAATACTGGAGAGACTTTGCGGAAAGCTACCAGATGTATCCCAAAGAGTTGGTGTTCGAGATCATGAACGAACCCTTGATGGCGGGACACCCAAACGAACCGAAGTACGATGTCGAAGTAATGGAGTGGCTCGGTGATGCCATTGTGGCCATTCGGGCAACGAATCCGACCCGGGTAATCGCAGTGGGAGGCCCGAACTATAACCACCCTGACATGCTGGTGAAGTATGTCACTTCTGAATATCTGAATTACCGCCTCCCTGATGGCACTGGATTTAAGGAGGACGAAAATATCTGGGGAATTTTTCACAACTACAAGCCACCCGGATTTTCACACAGCAATGTAGCAAAATCGCTGAACGAGTTATTTCCCGATTGGAAGGAGCAAGTCCTCCATGAACTGGAGTTGGCGGATCAGTGGGCCCGCTCCCACAACAAGAAAGTCCTTTTGAGCGAATGGGGAAGCCGTTTGGTTAATCCTCGGGAGGATGTGTTGGAACTGGTAAATTTTGTGACCAAGGAGTGTGCCAAAAGAGACATCGATTGGATGTACTACTGCGGTGTATTTAACAATGCATGGCCTTACGGCCTCTACGACTCGGAGTGGGGGCTTGAAAAAACGGCGGATGTAGTCGAAGCCCTGACCGGACAAAAACCGGAGTTGATGACACTCCCGACCAATCAGATCAACAATTCTGCTTTCATGATGGATACTTTTCATTGGTACTCCAACGCCCAGGTTACCCTGGGAACGGCTGATGGTCAGGGGGTCGACGGTTCAAGGGCGCTGCGGTGTATGGTGATGTTCACCAATCCCAGAGAGCCGGTCATCTATCAGGAAACCAAGCCCACTTGGAGGTTCTATTCCGAAGGATTTTACATGATCCAGCTTCGCCAGGGAAACACCTACGATATTTCCTTTTATGCAAAGAGCGCTACCGGAAATACTCAGTTGCGCGTGCAGTTGGGAAATGCCGGAAACGATCCCGTTTTATGGACATCCGATCCTGTGGAAATCCACGGAGATCTTCAAATATATGAATTTACCTACGTGCACGAATCGGAGTCCGTCGAGAACGCTCGCTTCTCCATTATCTTCGGTGACCGACACAGTGAGGTCATTCTTGATGATATAAGATTGGTAGGTGCCCGACCCTAGTCATAGAGCCATGTTTTTTCCCTCGATGTTGATACGCCGCGCGCTGGCAAATTCCTTTTGCAAGAGGAAATTTATCATTCTTGGGTATTCTTTGAAGGGGTTTATCCTCCATGGCCTTGTTGCCGGACCGCTTGCGCTCGCCGGTAGCGCCGACTCATTGCCGGCCAAGATCCCTCAGTTCATCGATCAACATTGTGCCGGTTGTCACGACGATGTGGAGAAAAAGGGAGACCTGGATCTGTGGTCTTTGACGGAACAACCGATCACTCCCGATACGTTTCAAACTTGGATCAAGGCTCACGACCGGGCCCAGGCCGGCGAGATGCCTCCGAAGAAAAAGCGTCGGCCAGAGAAGTCGCAATTAGATGAATTCCTCGAGCTTGTTTCAGGTGAAATCATCGACACGGAGCAAGCGATGCTGGCGGATATCGGTCGTTCAGTCAAACGACGCTTGAATCGGTACGAGTACGAACACTCGGTGCGTGACTTGCTCTCTCTTCCTTACTTGAAGATCAAGGATTCGCTGCCCGAAGATCGGACCGCGCACGGCTACAACAAATCGGGAGAGGCGCTCGACGTTTCGCATGTCCAATTATCTCGGTATCTGCGCACGGCCGAGAGCGCGTTGCGGGAAGCTGTGATTACCCAGGTGGAAAAGCCAGAACCACTCCGACGGCGTTATTACTCCTGGGATCAGTTCAAGTTTACCAGAGGCAATGGACCGGCCATTCGCAAAACGTATCCGGTGTTGGGATACGAGATACAAGAGGATCTCAATGTTCGGGCTACTGACATACAGGGTAAATTTATCCGTCCGCTTCCGGGGGACTATTCAGATCCCACTCGCAGGGAGGAGGAGGCCGTAGTCAAGGTCATGAGCACCTACGAGCATGTGGAGGTTCAGTTCGACGCATTTCGCGCGCCGGTTTCCGCACGCTATCGGCTCAAGTTCGCCGGTTACACGGTTTGGATGTCTCCCGATTATACGAATGTCACTAAAGGAAGGCGGACTGAACCGATCGCCATCTATTCTGACCTTCCTCCACGAACCCTGCGTCGATTGGGTCACTTCGACTTTGGCCCGGAACCCTCGGTGCAGGAAATTGAAGTCTGGCTGAAGGCCGGAGAAACGATTCGACCCGACGCGTCTCGACTGGTCCGGTCGCGACCCCCCGATTTCAAAAATCCACTTCTTGAAGAAGATGGTATGCCAGGAGTTGCCTATAAGTGGATGGAAGTTGAAGGCCCCCTGTTCGAGAGTTGGCCTCCGGCTGGTCATAAACTGTTGTTTGGTGATTTAAAGACGGTTAACGACCCTCGCAATGCAACGGATACATACGTGATAGAGGAGTATCCGAATTACGAGCCTCCGTCGTATACCTCAGAACCTAACGAATTGGATATCCTCGATGGCATCTATAATGCGCATAATATGCCGCCCGTCAGAGAGCACGTCATCGTCGAAAGCCAACACCCGTCCGGGGATGCGGACCGGTTGCTGAAGCGCTTCCTTCAACAAGCCTATCGCCGCCCGGTTAGCCAAGCGGATCACGATCGCTTTTTAGGCCTGATTCTCAAAGCTCTGGACGTTGGACACAGCTTTACTGAATCCATGATCGCCGGCTACACCGCCGTGCTTGCGTCTCCGGGATATATCTATCATCAAGCCACTGAGGGACAGCTTGGTGGCCACGCATTGGCGGAACGACTCGCCTATTTTCTTTGGAACTCTTCTCCGGATGAGGAACT
>JAABVD010000078.1:9082-10329 GCA_014529615.1 Opitutia bacterium | reverse complement strand
GTATACTATAATTTCTCCAAATCGCTTTCCCGGCGGACCTTCCTCAAGGGCGCCGGCGCGTTTATGGCTTTGCCGTGGTTGGAGGCCATGACACCGGCCTTTGCCTCCTCGATTGCCCACCAACCACCGAGGCGGTTTGTTGCGGTAACCCTCGCCTTGGGTTTACATGGACCTAACCTCAATCCAAAGGAAACAGGTCGAAAATACACTCCCTCTCTCTATCTTTCAGAAGTAAAAGACCTGATCGGAGATATGACCGTTGTCACCGGTTCCTCTCATCCCGGCGTGAGTGGAGGCCACCAAGCGGAGGGCAGTATTCTTTCCGCCGCCCCTTATTCGCGCAATGCCGCTTTTAGGAACTCCGTTTCCTTGGATCAGTATCTGGCGAAGCATCAGGGGCATCACACTCGCTTTCCGTCCCTCGTGCTCAACATCAACGGAACCACCAGCGCCTCCTACACGGAATCGGGAAGTATGATTCCGGCGGAGGAGTCCCCTTCCAAGGTCTTCAATCAGCTTTTCATACCCGATACACCCGAAGAAAAGGCCCGGCAGGTAGAACGCTTGAAACAGGGCCGGAGCATCATGGACGTGGTTGCTGCCGATGTGAAACGAGTGGAGAAAAAGTTGAGTTCGGGGGACCTTCAGAAGATGGACCAGTACTTTACCTCGGTCCGAAATTTCGAAAAGCGCCTGGGTGAGGCGCAGGAATGGGCGCTCAGGCCAAAGCCGAAAGTGAACGTGAATTCACCTGTCGATATTGAAAACAGGGATGCGATCATAGACCGCAAAAGACTAATGCTCGACGTCATGCTCCTGGCTCTTCAGACCGACTCGACCCGCTTTATCACCCTGCACCTTAACGGGGAGGGAGGGGCCGTGCCCCTTGAAGGGGTGAATGAGGGTTACCACAGTTTGAGTCACCACGGGCTCGATGATGACAAAATTGAGCAACTCACCCTGGTAGAAACCGGGCTGGTCCGAAAATGGGGAGATTTCCTGCGCGATCTCAAGGGATCTGAAGAATCGAACGGAACCGTGTTGGATAACACCAGCGTCCTGATGACCTCCAACCTCGGAAATGCGAGTTCTCATGACAACCGGAATATGCCGGTTCTCCTGGCCGGCGGTGGGTTCAGGCACGGCCAACACCTGGCCTTTGATACAAGCAATAATTATCCGCTTCCCAATCTCTACCTCAGTATTCTGCGCCGTCATGGATTGGAGGTTGATCGCTTTGCCACGAG
>JAABVD010000078.1:0-8976 GCA_014529615.1 Opitutia bacterium | reverse complement strand
ATCAACCCCCTCCTACAGTTCTCTAAATCACCATCCCATGAAAATTTGGTAGAAATGCAGGTTAGACTATGGAGATCTGAGTAGTTACGGCTTAGGAAAAGGAATCGAACCTTCTCCCGCCTTTTCCCAACTCCCTTTCTGATACATTTCCAACATGCCAACGCAGGTTCCCATTTTGCTGCTCTTAACGGTCGGCCTTCCTTTATGGGGGATCGGTGGTGATTCGCTTCAGCTTCCTCCCGTGGTAAAGGGGTTCATCGATTTGAATTGTTACGAATGCCACAATGCGGTGGATAAGAAAGGCGAACTCGATCTGGAGTCCCTCGCCTTTGATCCAAACGATCCCTCGACGATGGATTTATGGGCATTTCTGCACGATCGCGTGAGAGACGGGGAGATGCCGCCACCGGAGGATTCACTGGTTGAGCCCGCCGAACGGGCAGGCTTTCTTGAAAAATTTGAAGCGGTCTTGCACGAGGTTTCTCGTGAACGATTGTTGGCGGAAGGGCGCGTCAAATTGCGTCGTTTGAGTCGTGTCGAGTTTGAAAATACCATTCACGATCTGCTGGGTGTTGAGATTCCCCTGTTGGAGATGCTTCCGGAAGATCTTACCATCGACGGCTTCAGCAATATCGCCGATGGACAACAGGTATCTTATCATTTGCTACAAAAGTACCTCGGAGTAGTGGACCTTATGCTGGAGGATTCCTTCGGTCGTGCCATCAATCCACCGCCAGTTGCGGAAGACCCGTTACCCATGGACATGCAGCCCACGGTGATCGATTCCCAGTTTGGCTCCATTTTCCATTGGGAAGGGAAGAAGCTTTTTCACACCGAGGAAAACAAGACCTACCGTTACACGGAGGGCGAGTGGGTGGATATGAATTTGCCTCTGGACCTGGAGGGAACCAAGGCGAGAAATGCCGAGATCATGGAAGTCCTGACCGTCGGTCCTTTCAAGCGGTTCTATAATCCAAAAGAATTGGGAATCGGGACGGAGCGAAATGCCAACGAACGTCAGGGAATTTACCACGACGGCCATGTATACAGCTTCCCGACTACGCAAGGTTTTCATGGCAGGATGGCCGGAACCGAAGTTCCCGCAACGGGTTGGTATCGTCTGAAGGTGAGAGCAAAAGCCCACAACCCGCCTCGAGGCCGCAATGTATGGGGGCGAATCCATACCGGTATTCTGCGAGCCAAGGCGCCCGCGGTATATTGGGTGGGAAAATTCGAGGCCACCCGGGAGGTAGAGGAATTCGTCTTCGATGCCTGGATCAGAAAGGACCACATAATCGGAATTCAGCCGATCGATAAAACGATCGAGTGGGTGTCATCAAAAAAGATCGCCGACCTGTCCGTCTTGCATGATGGCGCCCCGGGTATCGCAGTCGAAAGCCTGGAAATAGAGCGTATTTTCCCCGGATTAAAGCCAACGCAACTCAAGAGGAGATTATTTGGGAATCTCGCGGTTCAGGATGGAGAACTTGTTAGCGAGAGACCGGAGAGGGACCTGAAAGCGCTGTTGACAAGGTTCGCTGAGCGAGCCTTTCGCCGAGCGGTGAAGCCCTCGGAGTTAAGTCCTTATTTCCAGTTTGCCCTGGAAGCGCTTCAATCGAGTGGCTCCCTTGTGAAAGCGGTTAAGGCCGGTTATCGGGCGATACTTTCTTCTCACCGTTTTATCTATTTTTCCGAGGATCCTGGAAAGTTGGATGATTACAGTGTCGCTTCCCGTCTGAGTTATTTTCTCTGGAGCACGATGCCGGATGAAGAACTCCTTGAACATGCCAGGAAGGGCCGCTTGACCAAACCCGCTGTTTTGCGGGCTCAAGTCGAGCGTATGCTAAACGATCCTATGGCGGAAGCCTTTGTGCGGAACTTTTCCGACAGTTGGCTCGAACTCCGGGACATCGCCTTCACTACGCCCGATGCAAAACTCTACCCGGAGTTTGATAACATTCTGCTTCATTCCATGTTGGATGAGACGCGGGCGTTTCTTCAGCAAATGATCGATGAGAACCTGAGCGTGACTAACGTGATCGATTCCGATTTCGCCATGCTCAATGAGCGCATGGCAAAGCACTACGGAATGGATTTCGGAACCCGAACCGGATTGCGGAAAGTGCCTCTCAATCCGGAACACCATCGTGGCGGAATCATCACTCAGGCCAGTGTGTTGAAGGTAACTGCCAATGGCACGACGACCTCACCCATTATCCGTGGCGTATGGCTGATGGAGCGCATATTGGGCCAACACATCCCGCCTCCGCCTGATCAGGTTCCAGCGGTCGAACCCGATATTCGAGGGGTTACCTCCATCCGTGATCAACTCGATAAACACAGATCCACTGAATCCTGCATGGCCTGCCACAAGAAGATAGATCCCCCGGGATTTGCCCTTGAAAATTACGACGTGATCGGAGGTTGGAGAGAACACTACCGGGCCATAAACCCAAAGGGAAAATGGAATACCGGACCGGTTGTGGATGCCAGTTATCAATTTCCGGATGGAAGGTCATTCAAGGATATCGAGGGATTCAAAGCGCTTGCTCTCTCCGACATCGATCAGATAGCCGGAAATATGGTGAAGCAGGTCATCACTTACGCAACCGGCGCTGAGATCGCCTTCGCCGACCGCCGCGAGATCAACCGGATGGTGGAAGCTCTAAGTCAGGAGGGTTATGGATTCCGTTCCTTAATCCATGCCGTGACCCAGAGCGAGATCTTCCTTTCAAAGTAGGCGGGATAGGCGCGCCAGGGCGCGCCTATCAGGAATTAGGAATGGGGAGAGGGGAATGGAACATGGATCCCGCTTCGCCCAAGGGCTACGGCAGGACAAGTTGCACAGGATGGACAGGATTGGGAATGGGGAGAGCCTGGACCACGGATTTCACGGATAAGCACGGATGGGGAAAAAGGCAGGAAGAATAACGGAGGGCGGACATGCCCTGTCTGCGTGCGGTGACGCACAGACAGGCTGTCGGCCATATATATCCTGGTCCTGGCCGAAAGGCTGGGGGAGATGCACAGAGGCGGGAATTTGAAGTGATGGAGTGAGATCAAGATTGAGGCCCAACCTGTCCTGCCGTAGCCTTCTGGCGCAGCGGGATCAGTGCCCATACATCACTCCACCCTTGAGGGGGAGTTGGCCAGACAAGGGCGCCAGCCCTTAATCCGTGCTCATCCGTGTCATCCGTGGGTTTCTCCCTCCTCCAACCTCATTTCGTTCGGAATGTTTCACTGGTGACCAGGGCCAGGAAAAGATCCTTGAAACCGTTCCCATTTTTCCGGTTTTGGGAAACGATGCCTTGGATCTCTTTCCGCTCGGAGTAGTTGGGAACCCGCCCGGTCGCGTAGGTCATGAGCTTCTCTGCCAGACATTGGGAGAACAAATCGATGTTGTCGACCAGCCAGGCTTTGAAATCGGTGATGTCATCGATGGGGGTGCCATCCGGAAGGACGCAGGTGGAATCTATCGGGGTGTTCACTTTGGGCCATAATTCCCGCCAATTGCCCACCGGATCGAAATTCTCCAGCATGAGTCCCAGGGGGTCGATGCTGCTGTGGCAGGAGGAGCAGGCATTGTCCGCCGTGTGTGCGGCAAGCATTTCCCTCGGTGTTTTTGCTCCGCGGATATCGGGAGTCAGGGCCGGAACGTTCTCCGGTGGTTCTCCCGGAGGCTTTCCCAGAATGTTTTCCGATACCCAGACGCCACGCAGAACCGGTTGGGTGTCCACTCCGTTGGCGGTGGCCATCATGATGGCCGATTGCCCCAACAATCCTCCAAATCGTCCTCCTCGGGGCATGGGAAGTCGTCCTATTTCGGAGTCCCCCTCTTCATATCCGGCGCCGCCTCCTGAACTGCCCTTGTCCTCGTAATGGTAATTCTCCTTGGCAAATTTCAAGGAAGTGTAGGTGAAATCGGGATCGATGAAATCGGTCATCGGTAAATTGTCCCTGAGCATGGCCGCGAAAAAATGCTCCACTTCGCTTTTGGCCGTGGCGATTTCCTCATCGCTGAATTCGAAAACGGGATCCGGCATTATTTCAGGCAATAGTTTTGTATCCAGCCACTGACTGGTGAAACTTTGAATCAGGGCATCAGATGGATGATCGGGGAGCAGGCGCAACGCTTCTCCGCGCAGAACTTCGGGGTCGGACAATCGGCCGGCATGGGCCAGCTTGATGAGTTGCGCGTCGGGGGGCGCCTGTGCCAGGAAATAAGACAGGCGGCTGGCCAGGTCGTAGTCGTCCATTTCGGCGGGATCGAGGGACCTATAGAGAAAACGCGGTGATATGAGGATGTTTCGGATGAGCAAATGCATGCCGTCGTCAAAGGAGTTCCCTTCCGACCAGTGTTGTTTCGCGATGCTCAGATAAGTTTCGATGGTTTGCTTGTCAACGGGTCGACGGAAAGCCCTGGGCAGAAAACGGGTCAATATTTCTCGCGTAAACGACTCATCGGATTGGTCTGGCTTGCGGTTGCCGGTAAATTGCCGTTGCAGCTTTTTGGCCAGCATTTCACGAGGACCGTCCACGATCTTCAAGGGCCCTTCGATCGATGCATGGTGGAATTCCAGGGCAGGACCGTTGGTGAAATAGTAATGACACAATACGTCGGCAAGGTTGAACATGCCTGAATTGGAATCGGCGATTTTCAGGAGTTCGACAGTCAGTTCGTTGTCCATGGTCGCGTTACTCATGTCCAAATCGGGATTGGCGAGCGCCTTGGTAATGATATTCCAACCATTAAGTCCGCGAAGCACGGATACTCTTTTTTCACTGAAGTCCCCATTGGGGAACACGGCGTGTTGCCAGGCTGCCAACCAGCGTGAATCCTGTGACCACCACTCGCGCATATGTTTAGCGAACTCGGTATAGCCGTGGTCCATCTCCGCATTGGCCCAGCGGAAGAGCAAGGTCTGGCCTTCGTAGAGATCGGCCTCGAAGGTGACTGTGTTTGGTGTCGTCGATGGCACCTCCATCACTTTCAGCAGGCGGAAGATTTCGGCTCTGGAGCGGTCGCTGGCACTGAGTTCGCGGGCGCGTATCTCGAGTAGCAGAGGTTCATCGGAGACGGGTTTGTGCTTGGCGGCGCTAACCGTGATCCGGTAGACCCCGGACGCCATGATTTCCATGCGACTCGGCCAGGAGCAACTGCGAAAAATTTCTTGCCCTCTTGAAACGAGAAGCAAGGCATCGTCCTTCACCTTTGCAGCGGAGAAACTGAGCACCATTTCCTCAGGACCCGCAGTTCGGGTATTGGATGGAGGAGCAATTTGCGTAGGGGGATAGACGGTATTGGCAATTTCCTCGGCCACTTTGGCATAGGCCTCCATAAGGGGTGGGGAAAGGACCAGACCTTCACCAACGTTGTTGAAACCATGGTACTCCGAATCCTTGGGAAATCCCAGAGGCAGTTCGTAATCAGGCAGGTCGAAAAGATCCCGGATGGTAGAGCGATATTCTTCTGCGCTGAGCCGCCGGGGTATGGTGCCGCCGAGGGGAGTGTTATCGAGAAGATATTCATCCAGCCAGGACGTGAGGATGGCGCGTTTTTCATCGCTTGGCTGATCTTCGTCCTCGGGAGGCATGTGGCCTTCCTGAAGCATGTGTAGCGCTTTTTCCCAAAGATCTCGATTCTCTTTTCTGGTCCAGTCGACGGTGTAGTGGTCGAGGTTTACGTCCCCTTTCATTTCTACCTCATCGTGGCAATTGAGGCAGTAGTTGGAGAGGAGATCGTAGTGTGTATCCGAAACAGGCGTACCTTCTGAAGCTCGAAGGCCTTGGGCTGCCGCGCATGTGAACAGCAGAACGGAAAGAAACTGGTTACCCATCAGGAAAACAGGTGATTCAAATTGCGGTTGGCGTTGGAGAACGCGTTCGTCTCTACACCTAATCTCTGCATCAAAGTAATATACAAATCACCCAGAAGTGGAGCATCAGTCTTGGAACCATCGATAGCAATGTGGCTTCCGTGCCTGAATCCGCCACCCGCTACGAGGGTGGGTAAATTGGCATTGGAGTGACGGCTGGCGTCGCCCATACCCGTTCCCATAAGTATGATGGTTTCGTCCAGTAACGATTTGCCGTTGGGACGCTTCTTTTCCTTCAATTGATTGAGGAAACCATTGAAGCAGTGCATGTGGGCCGTTTCGATGGCGATCAAATCCCGGATCATTTCAGGGTCATTGCCGTGGTGAGAGAGGCCGTGATATCCGGACTTGAGAGCTGTACCGTCGAAGGAGAAAACTTGCCCCAATCCATCTATGAAAAAGGACAGAACCCGGCTCGAATCGGTATCCAGGGCCAGGGCCATCAGATCGTACATGAGCGTTTCCGCCTCCATCAGGAGGTTGGGGGTGATCGGATCGGAATCCGGGAGTTTGTAATCGGTGGTCGGAAGCGGATCGTTAATGGAGGCGATTTGATGGGCCATGCGTTTTTCCACCGAGCGCATGGAATCAAAATACTCTTCCAGCTTGTCGCTGTCGTTTTGGGGCAGCGAATTTTGCAGGCGCTGGGCGTCTTGCAAGACCAGGTCGAGAGAACTTTTTCCGCTGCGAAGCATGTATTCCATGCGCTCCTTGTCTGCCTCGGACATGAACATCTGCTTGTAGAACACACTCGGCCGTTGGATCATGGGAAGACCAATCCCTTGCTTGGTAAAACTCATCGCTTTGCTGCCCTCGCCCGTGCCTGCGGTGAGCTGCACGGAAGGGAAGCGTGACTTCTGCCCGATCTGGTCGGCCACCATTTGGTCCATGGAATAGTTTTTCGGGCTGTTCCCGCAAAGAAAGTTGCTCCAGGCCCCGTGGCCATTGGGCGCCCGGTGGTCGAGGCCGGAGAAAACGGTGAAGTCTTCCTGATGGTCGGCCAAGGGCTCGAGAATGGGGGGAAGTCCATAACCTTTACCTACCTCCTTGGGAAAAAATGCTTTCTGGTGCCAACCCAGGTAGGTGCCGATGGAAACGAGGTTGCGAGGTCGGGTGGCGGCTGCCGCCTTGGCCAGCGGTTTGGCAATGCTTTCCAAAGATGGAAGGGCGATCAATGCCCCGGCCGCACGCAGAAATTGGCGGCGTCCTATGGTGTGATAACCGAATCGGTTCAATATGGGCGTCATGGCTTATAGATCTCAGAATTAATTAATAGGAAAGTAAGACGATATCAATTACATAGAGCCTTTTTACCCAAGTAGCAAGCTGGTAAAATGAGCGATTGGGTCGACCGTTGACCCGCCGCCGGACAACCCCGTATCAGGAATTAGGGGGGAGAAAGGGGCAAAGGCACAGAGGCACAAAGGCACAAAGTGGGGAGAGGGGATAACCACAGATTTCACGGATGAGCACGGATTGGAAAATTAGCCATAAAAAACACAAAAAGCACAGAGGAGCCAAGGTCACGGACCAGCATCCAGAAATAGACTCTCGCAAAGAGCGGGAAGGTCGCAAAGACGAGAAGAATCAGGAATTGGGAATTGATTGCTTTCGGACAGAATTTTGGATTCGCGAAGCAGTTGATGCCAGTAATGCGTCTCGCGAGCTTCCTTGTTGGCGATGCCCATCTTGGCGAGGAAATCCTTTTTCGATTGACCGCCAATCGCTTCTTCCACTTAGCCCTATATTGGATTATCAATCCTAATTCCTAATTCCTAATTCCTAATTCCTAATACTTCTCTCCCTCTCCCTCTCTGTGCTCTCTGAGTCCTCTGTGGTAAATCCTCTCCTCTCAGCATCTCGGCGCCTCAGAAACTCTCCCTAATTCCTAATTCGCGCGCCTTGGCGCGCTTCTCCATGACTCCCGAGACCATAGCCGCTGAATTTGATGTGCCGGGACGCGTTGTCGCCTTGCTCCCCATCGATACCGGCAACGTGAACGATACTTACCGGGTGATTAAACGCACCTCCTATTCGGAAGGGCAATTTGTCCTTCAGCGCATTAATCAGGCCGTCTTTCCACGACCGGATCTGGTCATGGCCAATATGAAAGCCATCACCGATTTCTGTCATCGGCGATTGGAGGAGGAGGCCGATAAGGCCGATCGCATCTGGCAACTTCCCCGTGTCATTCCGACCTTGGGTGGAGAGGATTATTTTGTCGATGAAAAGGGAGAGCACTGGCGGGCCTTGTCCATGATTGCTTCGGCCACCTCTCACGAAACCGTGATCGACGTCGAGCACGCTTACGAGACGGGATACGTGCTGGGGCATTTTCAAAAGATTATATCCGAGTTCCCGCCGGATCGCTTGGCCGATACGCTTCCCGGTTTTCACATTACGCCGGGCTACTTGAAGTATTATGACGAAGTCCTGGATACGGTAGAGGCGAAGAAACGACTGGGCGCCTCACTGGAGGCGCGTCGCATGGAAGCCTTTGTGGAGGAGCGCCGTGGGTTTGCCTCTGTTTTGGAAGATGCTCGTGGACGGGGCGAACTGAAACTGCGTTCCATTCACGGAGATCCCAAGATCACCAACATCATGGTGGATGATATCACGGGGAAGGGGACGGCCATGATCGACCTCGACACGGTCAAACCCGGATTGATTCAATACGACTTCGGGGATTGTGTTCGTTCGGCCTGCAATCCGGCCGGTGAGGAGGCCAAGGACCTGAGAAAGGTTTTTTTCGATGTCGAAGCCTTTGCCGCTCTGGTGAAGGGTTACCTTGAACAGGCGGGAAGCTTCCTCACGGATTGGGACCGCAGGTATCTCTACGACTCGATTCGCCTCATCACCTTCGAATTGGGATTGCGTTTTTTCACGGATTATCTGGCCGGGGATGTATATTTTAAAACCAATTACAATGGCCACAACCTGAACCGTGCCCGGGTCCAGATGAAGCTCTGCGAAAGTATTGAAAGGCGTGAACCCAAAATGCGCGAGGTATTGGAAGGCGCGCCAATTAGGAATTAGGGGGGGAGAAAGGCACAAAGGCACAAAGGCACAAAGGCACAAAGGCACAAAGGCACAAAGGCAC
>JAABVD010000077.1 GCA_014529615.1 Opitutia bacterium | reverse complement strand
TGTAAATCACTTTTGAGCTCATCCGGTATACGAACTGTAATTGCATTCATGTAAGACAATGTAATACACTTCTGCAGCATGTCAAAGTTTTTTAAAAAATTTTGAAACAACTCAGGTCTCCATAGCCTAACCCGCGCCAGCACTCGGTCTCTGTTCGCTCGCTATGAATTCTGTGAGACATGCGGATTAGCTCGCAATGAACTTTGTGAGAATTGCGGGTTAGGTTTGTCCTGAAGCACCAGGAACCTCAGGGAAATCTACCCTTGAATTCGGATAGATGCTTCAGTTGGTTTACTTCTTTCCCGGAATTTGCTAACCAAAAGGACATGACAACTGAAACAATGGAATCACCGGAATCCGGATTCAGATTGCTGGTCCTGGCCAAGATCCACGCCCTGGAAATCCTTCTGGAAAGGGCATGTGCCGAAATCCCTTCCTTTGACCCCAGGAGCTTCAAGATAGAGGTCAGCGAATTTGCCTTATTCGATGCAGAGGACCCGCTCCAACAAGCCATTATGGAACAACTCATCGAACGCCTCGACGCGATAATCTCACGGAGATTGTCCTAACCCGCATGTCTCACAAATCTTCTACTGCGCTCCGGAATACTGGAGCGCAGTAGAAGATTTGTGAGACATGCGGGTTAACTGCTGGAAGCTATCGTAACTTTATCCACGAGGTCCCGGACAAAGTGAAGCTTCGGTTTCCGCCGCAGCATCACCAACAGTCCGTACCCATTCCACCAAGCTTCCCATTCGAACCGGAAGGCGACATTCCCGCAGGTCAGTGAAATCATATCGCCGAAAACGAGGTTGGAGGCTTGGGCAGCCATCCAGGAATGGCCCGGATCCAGTTGTTCCGGTAGATCGATGTCACCGAAATTGAGGAGGAAATTGGGAGATGCAACGACCTTGCCTCGGCGAAGAATTTCTGAATTGAACCTGCTCGGCCAATATATCACCAGCGCGACAGATTCATCCTGTTCTTCGACATAACGCCAAGCTGTAGCATGACGGGAGGCACCGTGCATGTCAGCAAGATGGAAAATGGAGTCAAAACCGACGTTGTAGTCGCGAACGAGTCGGGTGAAATTGCCGCCCTGAAAAATCACTTCCGCGGAGAAGAAATTCGCCTCCATGTCGAAAATCTCCTCGGCCTCTTCGGTCAGGCTCTTCTCGTCGTCAAAGCGACCTGGGTCCAGGTAATGCCAAGACAAGACTTCATGGCCGAGTTCGTGCCCCTTGGCGAATAGGATTCTGGGCAGCGTAGTGTTCTCATCTACGTAAATTATGCGTTTTCGAAGATCCGCAATTCCGCGAATCCTCTCCCACATCAAATTAAACTCATTTTTTGCGGCGCCGATGAGTCGGGCGGAAAAATTCTCCTTTGCTTCTTCATCGATCTGCAGGTTGCCAATCTTGGCGGCAGCTAAAAGATCATCCATCGGTGTGGGGAGTTTGCCAAGGGCATCTGCGGCCCGCAATGTCCTCATGGCGTATTTCGACACTTCATCGGCGCTCTCCGGGCGGACCATGACACTTCTGCTCGGATAAACGCTCACTCTTCCTCCTCCGATTGCTGCAAGAAGCGTATGAATCGCTTCAATTCCTTCTTCTGCTGGTGGCTGAGACCCGCACTCATCAGTTGGATCTCAACCAGTTCCGGATCAACCGGCCGCTTTTTCTCCTTACGAGACAGATACCCGGCCGCGGTCATCAGGTCTTCGTAGGCGATTTCGTAAAAGTCGGCAAGTTTGTGCAGGACGTGGGGACGCGGTCTTTTGACCAACCCATTCTCGAGCTGGGACAAGTAGGCGTTCGAGACCCCTGTCTCTTCCTCGACTGCGCGAAGGGTCTTGCCCCTGAGCTTGCGCAAACGCGACAACTCTTGCGCTAAATCACTCACTTAAGGTCGATCCCCACTTTTGCTAAAATATTTAAGCATGATGCTTGACAAATCAAGCTACTGCGCTTTGTAGGGAATGCATGTTGTTTGATTGTAGCAAGCAAATACTTCGAAAGAACCAGGGAAGCGAGTAGCTTTTGCCAGCTTCCATTGCGCGCCCGATCCAGGGCGCCAACCCAACCAATGTAACCCAAAGGAGAAATTCCAATGCCTATAACAGCCAGAGCCAATCCCAGAGTAAAAGAAAATAAAGCCTTCGATATCATTATCAACGGCATCACCTATCGCGTGAAAGGCGAATTGATTTCACTCGACCAGATCGTCGATCACGCCTATCCGGACGGAAATCGAGGTCCCCTTGTAAAATTTACCGTCAACTTCTATAACGGCGGCGGTCGACCGCTGCAAGGCAAGGTAAGTAATCGCCGGAGAATAAGGATCAAGGACGGGACCGTGTTCAATGTCACGCGCACTGATCGCTCGTAACCGGGACCTGCGAAGGCTCGAGGACGAGGGCTATACGCTTCGCATCGTCGACGAAGCGTATCTCCTGATCGATAATGTCCCCTATGTGACGGTCAATGGCGAGGTCCAGGAAAGCGCCTTGATCCTGCACCTGACTTTGAGTGGAGAAGAAACGGTCCTGCCAGCCGACCATATTGCTCATATCGCTTACTGGGTCGGAGAGTTTCCCTATGAAGCCAATGGCGAGAAGCTCCTTGCCTTGATCAAGGGAGACGCGAAAAGGATGTCGCTCTCCGATTCCCTTCCAACGGTATACGAGCTTTCGGCCAAGCCCGACTACGGCTACAGCGACTATTACCACAAGGTGAGCACTTACGTGGAAATCCTGAGCCGCGAAGCTCGTCTGATCTCCCCTGATTCAACTGCCCAACAGTGGAAAGTCGTTCCCAAGGAGGAT
Source organism: Opitutia bacterium (assembly GCA_014529615.1). Lineage (GTDB taxonomy): Bacteria > Verrucomicrobiota > Verrucomicrobiia > Opitutales > UBA2995 > JAABVD01. Next base: position 6,212 of record JAABVD010000077.1, on the reverse strand, counting down.
GAACCCGATAGTGTTTTTCACTTTGCGGATACGGCCACGGTTCGGCAAAACACGGTGGATCTTGCCCGAAAGCTCCGAAATGACCGAGTAGCCATCGTCGGCGTAGGAGGAACGGGTTCCTATGTCCTCGACCTGGTAGCCAAAACGTGGGTGCGGGAAATTCATCTCTTCGACGACGACCCGTTTCTTCAGCACAACGCCTTTCGTTCTCCCGGCTCCTTCTCCCGAAGCGAACTCGAGGGTGGGCCCGTCAAATCGATTTTCCACGCTGAACGATACTCGGGGATGCGCACGGGCATCATCCCGCACAACACGCGTATTGACGAGGCCAACGTCCGGGAATTGGGCGCCTTCGACACGGTCTTCCTCTGCATGGATGGACACCGGATCAAGGCCCAAATTCTTGAAACCTGCATGGATCATAACACCTTGCTCATCGATGCTGGTATGGGCCTCTACCGCGTTAACGGCTCCATCGCCGGGATCATCCGGGCGACTGCCTTCTACCCGGAACACAATGGCCACGCCGCAGACTGCCTGGACATGGCCGGGGACGCCGTGCCGGGCGAATACGAGAGGAATGCTCAACTTGCCGAGTTGAATGCGCTGAACGCCACCCTGGCGGTCATCAAGTGGAAGAAAGTGAGGGGCTTTTATTGCGACTTGGAACGGGAGCTCAATTGCGAATACGTAATCGACGGCAACAAGCTCATCAACTCATACCGCCTCGGCACGCCATCATGAAGCTGTTCCGGATCAAACCCGGAATTCGTGGACTTAATTCCTCGCCAATGGAGGAGATTGTCCGGAAGCCATTCGAAAAGCACCATGGCATCGGCGCATTTTAAACGGTTATTTTACTCTAATACCCTTGGGCCATCCGGGGACGTCGACGTCGAGGGGATCGCGCGTGTCGGGGTCCATGGGATGAAACTGGAAAGTGATATCGCGATTATCCTTGTCGAAGATAATCATGCCGTAACCGACAAATCCATCGGCTTTCGCTGCCACCGTAAGTTTGTTTCCAAAGCGATCAAAATGGTTGCCGGAGCCTGGCATTCCAGGAATTTCCCCACCATTCGGTTCCTCCACAGGATCCCATATCCGGCCTTGAGTTGATCCAAAAGGAGGAAGCGAATATTCCCAAAGACTGTCATTCCAGTCCTCGACACCTTGTCGTAGAATGACTCCGTAGTGAAGGTCTCCGGAAATCAAAACGGCCTTGGAGGGATTCAAGGCCCGGAGTGCATTATTCCGCGCTGTTTGAGGCCAGCCATTCGAATCCATGTCGCCGAATGTGCGTTGATAGTTCCCGACATTTACATAAGGAGACTGATGCAATACGGCGGCAAGGCGCCTACTCTTGCCGACACGTTTTGCCCATTGACGGACGAATTCCTCCTGCGCTTCTCCCAGCAAATTCAGACCAGGCGCATCCAGGGTTCGTGTATCGAAAGCGGGATCCATGATCACTTCCGGAGTCGTATTCGGTTTACTGGTACGAGGGTCATCGATCGCTCGTTTGAGAATGTCCGTGGGTGGTGACTTGAATTTACGATCTTCCAGGATTGCAAAACTGACACCCCCATATTCCAGGGAAGTAAAGTATGCGAAAATTCCGGCATCCCCCCAGGGACCCGGGTTGACGGGGTCAGGAAGGTGCCACATTTGCGCACGCTCCACGGCATTTACCCATTTTGGATGCAGATATCCACCAGTCGTACGGTCACCGGTCATACGCCTTCCGCCATCACCCCAAAGGTCTCTCGCATAGACATCATGATCGTCAGTGATGATCACACAGGGCCGGTCCCTTAACAGGTCACGAAACGTCAGGCCGAATTTCCGCCACTTCGCCAAATAGCTCTTCATGGCCGGTAATACATCCGCTTCAGTTTCCGCTTCAATTGTTTCTCCGCCCGAATTGCTCTGGTAGAGTTGGTCACCGGCAAAGAAAACCAGATCGGGATTCTGAGCGATCATCTGCTCCACCGTTTTTCGATAGGGAAACTTCTTGTCGTTCACGCAGGAGATTGCCAGGAGTTTGAAAAACTTCTGGTCAACCGGATCCGCCCGTATCGTCCCCTCAATCTGGCTGGCGCCACATTGGACCCGATAGGCACGATTGTTACCAGTATTCCAATTCTCGATACGGAACTCAGCTACCGAGGTCAGCGGATCCACCTCGACCTCCGCAAACGTTTTCCAGCCCTCCCCGAAACTCAATTGCAACTTTGCCGAAGCCGAAGTCCGGTCCATGGGATCGACATCGGTATGAGCCGCCAGTTTAAGCGTGTTGTTGGCTACTCCATACTGAACCCACAGTATGTTGGGAGGATCGGATTCCGCGGCGATTGATGGGGAGACCCATTGAACAAGTATGACAAATAACAGTGAAAACAGAGGAAAGGGTTTCATGATCAGGTTGCCCTTTCCGTAAGAAACGCAAAACAACCAAATCCGTCCACATCCCCGTTTTTTATTTAATAAGTACTTCCCGATGTCTGGAAAATCGCGATGCTCCATCAGGGCCTTCAACTTCAAGCAATACATTATGTTTGAAACTTGAAGTGTCATATTTGTGGATCGGGTTTTGTTCGTTTGATGTTTCACCGTCACCAAAATGCCATGTCCACTTTGTTATGTTCCCGATTGATTCATCCTTGAAATAGACAAGCCGCTGATCCATGTCGATGATTTTGAAGGAAAACCTGGAATCCATAGTAGGGAGAAGGTTCTTTTCGATTGGCATCAGGCGGAATGCGCAGAGATATGATGCGTCTTGAACGCTCATGCGATGACCGGCGAGGGTAGAATTACCCTTGCCGTCCTTTTTCCCGTTATCAAAATCAAGCACGGCCCAGGAGAGCCCGATGAGCTGATCTTCGACCAGTTTGGAGGTAACTGCACGCTCAGGGCCGTCATGGGGCGCGTAGTCGAACGGAGTCACCCAGAATTCAAGGACGAGTTTTCCACCTTCTCCAGGTTTGAAGTTGTAATCGTAGGCCTGATGCGCCCAGGGAAACCAGGCGATCCACGGATTACCGCCCCAGACCATGCACCACTGCTGATTGATTGGTGGGGTGAAGATGTGATAGTTCTGAGCATGGACACCGCTGAAACGGAAATAGTTTTCGACCGGATCTTCGATCTGCGTATTGTGGATGAATTGTCCGCCGGATATGTCCGCATCGAGTGAAATCTCGAAAATATCATTCTGGTAGCTGCGTTTTACATCGAAACGCCCAAAATCCCAGTAGTCGTCATAGGCTTCATACAGGAAATAAAGGCGGTTCAGTCCTTTGACCCAGCCGACTTTCACCGAAATATCGAGGTCTTCCGGTTTGACAATTCCATCCTCATACCCGCCCTCAGTGCCATCGAGCTGGTCGGTGCGATAGGTGTATTCCTCGCCGACTATGTCCCAGTCAACTGTCTTGCCGTCAATATGCGGAATGTGTTCTGGCGGGAACTGGAATACCTTGAACGCTTCATCAGAGCGTTCAAATGCCTGAGCGGTAATGGCTGTCAGAAGAAGCAGGATGATCGCAAATGTACTTTTTTTCATGTGATAAATGCTTTTCGGTAATTTAAATAGGGATTCATTAATCCAGTCTGGATAGGGGGCTTGCCGTCACCCAGTCCCCGGCGATCGAAAATCCCTCATTGGTGGTTAGCCTTAACTACTGAAAAAGCTCCGGATGTAAATACCATACTCCCGGAGCTTTTAATACGGTAACAACAACTACAATCGAATAAACTTGGAACTTCCGCTCGCCTGCTGCAAACAGGCGCGGACGTTTGGGAAGATGTTAAGAGCACTGCTCAGCTCACATATTCCTCCAGCCAACCCCACAGAATCCCCAGGTCACGACGCATGGCAGCTACCACCTCCCGCTTTGGGATGGTTATTTCTCGATTTCCACGATTGGCCCCGCCCAGCGGGTATTCGAAGTGCATGGAAATGGGACCCGTAAGGCGCAATTCCTTTACCAGTTTGAAATAAGCTGGAAAGTCGACCATGCCGGTTCCTAAAGGAACGTGCCTTGCCCGCCATCCATTTTCCTCCTTGAACCACCGAAAATCCTTGTTGGCGGTAAACTTGATGTAATCCTTCAGCAATCGGAGGCCCAGCGGCCAGGCGGTTCCGCCTTCCTGGGTGGCGTGTTTAACGTCGTATTGACAGCCGATCCACTTGGGGTTGAGACCTTTTAGCAGGTGCCAGAGATCCCAGACAGGGGCGCCGACTTGGGTTCCGGAGTGGTTCTGGTAAGCCCCGTGTATGTTGTACTTCTCGTTGAGTTCGGCCAACCGTTCCATGGTGACCCGGTGTTTCCGGAGGTTTTCGTCGATGGATATGGAATTGTCGTAACGGAAAGAACCCATCCGGTAGTACTTCACGCCCAGATCGCTGGCCGTTTTGAGTATCTTTTCGGTGTGCACGTCATCCGGATCGCTTATCCGCGTGGTGATGGTATAAACCTTGATTCCGGCTTGCTCGACTGCCTTGACGGCCTTGGGCATATCGCGTTCTACATTTTCCGGCAGCACGTGACCTCCTGGCCGGACGGTGAGGGCCACTCCGGCAAACCCGATCTCAGCGGCCGTTCGGGCCATGTCGGCGTAATCGAGAAACTGCAGGTGCTTGGAGAATATGCAGACCTTGATCTTTTCCGATGCCTTGCGGCCGGCCCCGGTCAAGGTGTTCCCCAGGGACAGGGAAGCCGCCGTGGCGGTCATTCCGGTCACAAATTGTTTTCGACTCATTTTATTCATGGAACTGTTTTGCTTAAAAATCAGATGGGAACGGCGCCAAGTTAAGCAACTTTGCAAGGAATGACTACCTCGGAAAAGGAAGGGGTCAAGGAAGAGATGGGTGAGCCACCACACTAGGCTTCGGTCCATACCGCGAGTTCGTAACCGTCGGGATCGGTAAAATGGAATCTGCGGCCGCCGGGGAATTCGAATACGGGTTTCGTCACCATACCTCCAGCCGCTTCGATGCGACGCGCGAGATCTGCCAAATCGGTGGCGTAGAGGACGACGAGAGGTCCCCCGGGGGTAACGGTTCCGCTCCCATCAAATCCACCCTTCAAATGTCCGTCGGAAAATTCGCAGTAGTCGGGGCCGCAATCGGTAAAGGTCCAACCAAATGCTTTGCCGTAAAATTCCTTAGACTTGGCGATGTGTGCGACCCGGAACTCGATGTAGTCAATTCGACGATCCTGTCGTGGCTTTTCCATGCGCCCCATTACCTTTCTCGTCCATCCTCGGTTTACAAGGCCAATAATTCCATGAGGAACGATGGATGCATAGTTGAAAACATTAACCCCTTACTTTTTCGTACAATTCCTGGGGAACGAGCGGAAATACCGCGCCTGGGCAATCTTCCCATGTTTTTCCAAGCCCCGGGCAAACACAAGACACTTCTCCTTCAGCTTTTCCTCGGCCAATAGACGCTGATCGGGGCCCAATCCCTCATCCCTCAGAATCTTCTCCAATGCTCTGATGCGGTATCTATCCAGTCCCCATGATGCCGATAGTTGATCTCGATGCCCACCATGTTTTTCAATCAGCGGTTCGTCTACCAACAGGACAGGCATTCGCGAGGTAATCCGCAACCACAGGTCATAATCCTCACAGGCAGGTAACGATTCATCGAATATTCCCACCTCTGCAAAGACCGTTCGGTGCATTACAACGGTAGAAGGAGAAATGGCGCAAACGGGTAGACACCTCCGGAAAATCCATCCTCCCCTCTTTCGATACGGACCAGCCACCGGCCTTTCCTTTCCCCGGTATATCCAACGCTCCTCCGTGTGGCATAGGCGATAACTGGAATTCAGGGCAAGGGAGCGCATTTGCTTTTCAAGCTTGTCAGGCATCCAACGATCGTCCGAATCCAGAAACGCGATCCAATCCGTGGCCGCGTTTTCAATGCCATTGTTCCGAGCAGCGCTCACCCCAGCGTGCTTTTGCTCGATTACCGTCACCCGAGGATAGGTTCTTCTCACCCAATCGGCCGTTCCATCGGTCGATCCATCATCCACCACCAAAACGGCCTCGTGCGCTTTCGTCTGGCCCGTAACCGATTCAATGCACCGTCCGAGCCTCCCCCTGCGGTTGTAGGTGGGAATCACCACGGAGACTGCCCACGGATCAATCATGTAAGGTGGAACTGATTTTTCCTACTAGCCTGCATGTGTCTAAAA
>JAABVD010000076.1:21497-27753 GCA_014529615.1 Opitutia bacterium | reverse complement strand
TCCGGAGCTTTTCAAGCTCCTGTGGGTTCAGCCCGGATGGAATTACGCGATCGAGCAGACGTAGCCGATCCCGAATGCTTTGGACGCGCGAAGCATGCTTCTGGACCGCGCGAAAAAACGCGAACAGCTCGGCGTGATTGGGCAGGGTCAGCCGCGCCTTGTCCACATCCTCGCCGCCGACCGCTTCCAGGGCCGAGGCGAGTTCGCCTCGCACGGTTGCACATTCGGTTCGAGCCGCCTTGAGTTCCAATTCGACCCGCACCAACTCGTCGGCCTTGTTCCGCCAAGTTGCCAGTTCGGCCTGCGCGAGGGGCTCGGAAAGTCCGGATTTCTCTCGGTCCGTCCGCGCTTTCTGCAGGTTCTTTTCCAGATCACGATCAAGCGCCTCCTGTTGGGCCATTTGTTTCCGGAGCCCGGCGAGGTCATCGTGCTCCTTGCCCGTCAGATTTGCCAGGGCTTTGGGCATGATTTCGAGCCGTTCCACGATCCGGGCAAGTTCCTCTCGGCGTTCTGCCAAGCCGGATGCGCGTTCGACATGTGGCAGGCGGCGAGCGGCCGCTTCCGCTTCCCGCAGTCGGGATTTCAGTTGCTCGAGTTGATCGACCCGCTCCTGGAGATGGGATTGATGGCTTGCCTCACGCTGGACCTCATCCCTTGCCTCGTTGAACTTATTTCGTTTCCGCCGTTTAAGGTGGTGAGTGACCTGGGTGAACTGCTCCACCGCAATCCGGTCCAGATCGAAGCCGCCGGACATCTGGCGCCGGATTTCAGAAACGATATCGGACGTGCTGTCCCGGGACGGATCCAGCAGATCGGGAGGAAGGAAATTTCGGGGAAGCCTTTCCTTCGCCATCGCGCCTCCACCGCACAAACGTTCCCTCGCGCTCTGCTCGCCAGATGGAGCCGTCCCAATCAAATTCGCCGTTCACCGAGGTGTGTCGGGAGGGCCCGCGGTCATCCCAGTAGAGTCCTTCGACGGCTCGGCAAATGCTCGACTTTCCGACGCCGTTCGGTCCGAAAATGACGTGGACACCGGCTCGGTCAGCTTGGATTTCAAAGGGTTGGCCGATACCGGGGAGCCGAAGGATGGCAAGTCGCTTGAGAATCACCGTCGATCACCGGCCTCCCGTCCGGAAAACATCTCGTTCAAGGCCGCCTTTCCCGAACGCAGCAGCACATCGCGCAGGGCCTCCTCCGACAGAGGATCGGTGGCGTCGTGGTGTTCCTGCAGGGGAAACCAGAAATCCTGCCGGGTGATTTCAACCAGTTTATCGCGCGCTCTGCCAAGAAGTTCCTTGGCCCGGTCATCGTCCCGTCCGAGGGACAGCAAACGGCGGGCCAGCAGGGCGGCGGGGTCATCTCCCGAGGCGATGTTTTCAAGGTCCAGATGCAACTCCATCGCGTCTACGACCCTGTTGAAGAAAATGACCGTGCCATCGACGGCGCGCCACATCGAACGCCATTGACCATTCGCGATCCACTGCCGGATGGACTCATAAGAGGCGCTCGCGCCGGTAAGCTGCACGCGGAGACCGAGGGCGCGTGGCAGCGGCTGGCCCGCTTGCTCCAGTTTCCGGAAGTGTTCTTGCGCTGCATCCAACAACCGGTCGGACACATCCTCGACGTGCTCGATTCCGGTTATATCCACGTCCATGGGCTCCCAACGCAGAGGGGCCAGGGGAATCTGCTCCAGGCTGATGCCGCCGTCATCGGAACCGTTCAGGAGCCAAGGGCCATGCGGCCCCGTTTCCGAAGGATCGAGCCCGACCAGGGAACCCAGGTAGCCGCAAGGCCGCGAGCCGCCCCATCCCAATAGCCCTTCCAACGATGGCTTGTGGATATGGCCCAGCAACCAGGCGTCGTAACCGGTATCGTTGAGTTCGGTCTGCCGGATGGGAGCGTAGGGCCCGCCGGAAGCGTCGAGATCGCCGTGCAGCAGGCCGATCCTTGGAACCGGCGGCGAGGGCGCTGGCAACGGATGGGTAAGCAGCATCGCCACCGGGCTCTGACGCACATATTGATCCCCGAACGACCAGCCGACTACTTCGGCGTGTGGAATTGCGGCCTTTGCCACGGTTACCGCATCCCACTTGCCTCCTGCCCCCAAAAGGGTGAAACCATCCATCAGCGCCGCCAGCCGCGGCAGCGCCTTAAAGTCATGATTGCCCGCAACCGCGATGACGGCGATATCCTTGTCCAACAACCGCCGGACGCTTTCTTCCAGAGGCGCCATGGCCTCGAATCGGGCATTGTCCCCGTCAACCACGTCACCGGCAAACAGCACCGCATCCACTCGCTTTTCGATCGCGAAATCGACGGCGCGGCGCAATGCCGCGGCGGGCGTGAGTTCCGCCGGGTCCACCCCCCAGGATTTGATCTGGCCCGGCAACCCCGAACACGCCGTGCCCAGATGAACATCGCCGATAGCAAGAATCAGGGCGCCGTCGCTCATTTTGCCAATAGCCGATCCACTGTTTTCACATTACCCAATCCCGGCGCGCGGCCAAGGGGAAGCGTCTCATCCGCCGTAATCGAATGGCATTCATGCACGAATTGGTTGAAACAACGAGGTGTCAAGGGTAGCTGAATCCGTAGTTTATGAAGTCGACCAGGACCATGGGAAGGATGCCGAGGCCAAGCACGAGGAGGGCGAGGATAACCAAACCTGTCCCTTCCACTTTGCTCAGTTTAATCGGGGACGGGCTGGGAGACTCATTTGAAACCAGGAAGGCTTTAAGCACCATGATGTAATAAAACAAGGAGACGGCCGACATGAGGAGGGCCACGGCGACCAGCCAGTAAAATCCGTCGCTCCATCCCGCGATTTCCGGTCGCGAGCCGATGGCCGCCATGAAGAGATAAAATTTTCCGAAAAAACCTGACAGGGGTGGAATGCCGGCCAGGGAAAGGATAAAGATCATAAACAGCAGGCTGAGACCGGGATTTTTTTTCCAGCAGCCGTTGAAATCTTTGATCAGGGCTTCGCGTCCGAGGCGATGGCTGAGAATGCCGATAATGGCAAAGGCCCCCAAGGTGGCGGCGGCATAGACGACACTGTAAAAAAGGACCGATACGTTACCTTCCCGGCTGGCGGCAATGAAGCCGATGAGGATGTAGCCGGCATGGGCGATACTGGAGTAGGCCAGCAGGCGTTTGACGCAAGTTTGTCGGAGGGCGCCGATGTTTCCCAGCGCCATGCTGAGCAGGGAGATCAAAACGATCCCGATGATGAGGGTGTTCCGATGGACCGAGATCTGCAGAACGGGCCCGAAAAGCTGCACCAACACGAAGAAGCTGGCAATTTTGGACCCCGTAGCTATCCATGCCGCTACCGGGACGGGGGCGCATTGATAAACGTCGGGAGCCCAGAGGTGAAAAGGGACAGCGGCAATCTTGAACCCCAGGCCCACCAAGAGGAAAGCCGAACCGATCCACAAGTAACCGGACGGTACCGCACCGTTGTTCAGCGCGGCAACGATGGCGTCGAAAGCCAGGGCGTTGGTGGCCCCGTAGAGGTAGCTGATGCCAAAAAGCAGAAAGGCGGAGGATACCCCCCCAATGGCAAAATATTTGATGCCCGCCTCGACGGAAAACCGTTGGGAATTTTGAAACGCGGTGAGTCCGTAGAGACTGATGGAAATCAGTTCTATGGAAATAAAGAGCATGAGCAGGTTCTGGGTGGTAATGAGAAAGCCCATTCCCAAAGTGCTGAGGAGAATAAGTCCGAAATACTCGCTCACGTGCTGGTTGGGAACCTGGGATCTGGCAAACTGCAGGATAAACAAGGCCAAAGCAAAGACGAGGGCTTTGAACCCAAGGGTAAGGGGAGTGAGGACGATCTGGCCCTCCCAGATGCCGGCCGGAACCCCGGGACTACCCTCTCCCAAAATCAATTGCCACACCACCCCGGCAAGGGCCAGGAGCAGGGAGAGCGATGTAATCATGGCCACTTTGTCGCTACGGATCTCGATGGGGGAATTCTTGTATCTGGTGTAATCGACACTGAGAGCGGCAAATACTCCCAGGACCACGATCAGGTCCGGCCATGTGACGAGAAGCAATTGCGTGTAATCCACGGTTAAAAGACCTCCTTTCCAGCCGCGGCCAGGGCTTCCAAAATGGGCGCCAAGCTGGGTTCCAGAATGGATGTCAGCAGAGGCGGGTAGATTCCAATGACCGTGGCAATGGACAATAATAACCCACAACCGATTTTTTCAGCCAGGGTCATGGGCGCATACGGTTCGTCCGAAGCGGAGGCGCTTGATTTGCCAAAGAAGGCCTCGTGGATCTTGACCAAGGTGTAGGCAAAGGTGGCGAGGACCCCGATACCGGCCATTACCATGATCCAGATGGAAAATCGGTCCTGATTCCAAGCGCCGATCAGCACGTGAAGTTCGGCGACGAATCCGCTGAACCCGGGCAGGCCCATGGAGGCCAATCCGGCGGCGACAAACGTCCAACAAATTCCAGGCATGCGCTGAACCAGGTTGTGAAAATCACCCAACTGCCGGGATCGGGTGCGGGAGTAAACAACCGAGCCGACCAGGGCAAAAAGGAGGGCGCCAATGACTCCGTGGGAAAACATCTGCAGGGAGGCGCCCACCAGCCCCACTTCATTGAGCGTAGCCAGGCCCAACAAAACAAACCCCATGTGGCTGACGCTTGAATACCCGATTACATATTTGAAATCAGTCTGAACAAGGGCGATAAGCGCGCCGTAGACAATATTGATGACGGCAATCCATCCCACCACCGGCGCCCAATAAACCGCCCCCTCGGGCAACAGGCCGATAGCCACGCGAAGGCAGCCATATGCCCCCAATTTCATAACCACTCCGGCCAACAGCATGGAGGCGGCCGTGGGCGCCGCCACGTGCCCGGTGGGAGCCCAGGTATGGAAAGGCCACATGCCGGCCAGAATGCCAAAACCAACGAAAAGGACGGGGAAAACCACAATCTGAAACTTCGGGGAAAATTCCCCGGAGTGCATGAGCTGAACCAGATCGAAAGTGTGTTGCCCCGAACCGTAGTAAATGGCGATCAATCCCAACAAGGCCACGGCGGATCCCACGAAGGAAAATAGCACCAGTTTCATGGCCGCGTAGGTCTTCCTGCCACTGCCCCAGATGGCGATGATAAAATATTTCGGCACGATGGCCAGTTCGTAAAAGACAAACAGCAGAAAGAGATCGAGGGAGAGGAAAACGCCAAATACTCCCCCGATCAGGGCGAAGTAATATGCGTAAAACTGGTTGGCCCTTTCGCGGAGTGTCCAGGTAAACAACACCCCGCAGACGGCCACCAAACCGGTCAGCATCAACAGACTGATACTCAGACCGTCCACCCCAACTTTGAACTCCGCCCCAATGGCCGGTATCCAGGGAAGCTCGATCACATTCTGGAATGTCCCCCCTTCCCCCAACCGGAATTGGCCGTAACAGACCAGCGAAACGGCTAAAGTGGACAACCCCGTGACCAGGGCGAGGCCCCGAATCAAACGATAGTGTCTGCCGGGAATTATCCCCAGGACAACTGCGGCGAGGTAACTGATTATTACTGTCAGCAAGGCGGTCATCTACTGGGAAATCAGAATGGTAAAGGATTCGACAAACGGAGCGCTGAAGGCCAACCAGGCGTCGGGAAATACCCCTATCCAGACCGTGAGAACGAGTAAGGGAGATATATACAAAACCTCGCGGAAGGAAATGTCGGCCATCCCGGATCTGTCCGGATTAACCGGTCCGGTGAAAAGACGTTGGAGGATGTTGAGCAGGAATACGGCGGTGGCCAGCAGGCCGAGCAGGGCCAGACCGGTATGCCAGGGGGCCAAGGCAAAGGCCCCGGTGAAAATCAGTATTTCGGCGGCAAACCCGGCCAGAAAAGGAAGCCCCAGGGATGAAAAGACGAGCAGGCCGAATACAAAAACGTAGCGCGGCATGACCGAACCGAGTCCACCAAATTCATGAATGTCCCGGCTGCCGGCGACGGCCTCCAGCTTTCCCACTGCATAGAAGAGGCCGGAGATCCCGATACCGTGAGCGAACATCTGGAGAATGACGCCCTGAACGGCGATGGCAGGGGCGTTCATCCCCTCCGGACTCACCGCCGCGCCCAGGGCGAAGATGCCGAACATGCAGTAGGCCACGTGATTAAGGGAGGAGTAGGCCAACACCCGTTTCAGGTCCCGCTGGCGCAAGGCGATAAAGGCCCCCCAGAGAAGGGTAATCAAGGCAAAGGCAAGCAAGGTATCCGCATA
>JAABVD010000076.1:12164-21214 GCA_014529615.1 Opitutia bacterium | reverse complement strand
TGAAAATGAAGAAGTTCAGGGCCGCTTTGTGACACTTGGCGCCTCCAAACAATTTTATCAGGAAGAAGGCGGGAACCAGAGCCGCCTCCCAGAAAATGAACCAGTGGAAGAAATTGAGGGCGGTAAAGGCTCCATAGAGCGCCGTGACCTGGACGGACAGAAGACTGAAGTAAGGTTTTTCCTTTCCCTCGATCCCCCTTGAAGCCAGGACTATAATGGGCGAAAGGATCGCCACCATCAGAACCAGCAACAGGTTCAAGCCGTCAATCCCTACAAAATAATCGACCCCTATGGAAGGGATCCAAACCCGTTTTTCCACGAACTGCAGGCCATTGCTGGAGACGAATTGAAGGGCCAGGGACAGGGTCAAAACGGATGAAAGGAGAATACCGATCAAGGCGGTCAGCATGATCTGCCTTCGGTTGCGGCCGGGAGACAAAACAATGATGAGGGCGGCCAAAAGGGGAATGAATGTGATGGTCGTAATCATGGCATACCCCATCTCAACGGGCAAAAACGAGGTAAAGGACCCCCAGGATCACCGCTCCCAAGGTGACGCTGCGGAGATAGCCCTGAAGAAACCCGTTTTGAATAATAGCGTTGAGTCGACCACTTTTATAAATGCGGTCGCAGACCCCGTCGAAGGAGATCTGGTCGATCAATTTTTGATCGATGGTCTTGGATAGGAATCCACCCATTCCGGTCACCAATCCCCTCACCGTCTCGACCAGGAAATGGATGCCAGACTCGAGGAAAACGATCAGAACAGCCGAAGCTTTCCAAAGTCTGGCCACCGTGGCGTCGTACAACTCATCGATAAAAAATTGGTTTTCCAACCAGGCATAAGGTGTGCGCAAGGAGCCCTTCATGGGATCGGTCGCGTCCAAACCCAATTGGGAACCGCCATAAATCAGGAGACCCAGGGCAATTCCTCCCAGCGCGATCACCCAACTGACAACCACCACGATCCAGGCGTGCTGGTCCACCGCAATTCCGGAAAGGTAAGTGAGAATGTGGTAGAACTCCTCGCTGACAATCCCCATTGCCAGGGAAAAGATGGCCAGTATTACCAATGGGGCCGTCATCAGGGACGGGCTTTGGCGAATGGGGCCTTTCCCCCGGTAATCCCCCAAAAAAACGTAGCAGCACTGCCGGGTCATGTAAAACGCCGTGAGCAGGGAGGCGGAGGCGCTGATCCAGAAGACGGCGCCATGGGCCGTCCAGGCGCTGAGCAAAATTTGATCCTTACTGTAATACCCACTGGTGAAGGGAAAGGCGCAGAGAGCCAGCGCCCCGGCCAGGTAACAGATGCTCGCTACCTTCATCCGGTTGAAAACTCCGCCCATCAGGCGAATGTCCTGTTCGTGACCGCATCCATGAATGATGGCGCCGGCCCCGAGGAACAGGAGGGCCTTGAAAAAAGCGTGAGTGAGAAGGTGGAAAGTACCGATGGATACCCCTCCCTCGCTCAGGGCCAGACCCCCGGCTCCGAGGCCCACCATCATCAGTCCAAGCTGACTGACGGTAGAATAGGCCAAAATCCGTTTGATGTCATATTGCCCAAGGGCAACCAAAGCGGCAAAAAGCGCGGTGAGGGCGCCAACCCAGGAAACAATTCCCAGCACCGTTGCATCGGCCAGGAAAAGGGGAAAGGCCCGAGCCACCAGGAAAACCCCCGCCGCCACCATGGTAGCGGCATGAATCAGGGCAGATACCGGGGTGGGACCCTCCATGGCATCGGGCAACCACACGTGGAGGGGCAACTGCCCCGATTTGCCCACCGCGCCGATAAAGAGGAACAATGCGATCACACCGGCGCCGTTTAACCCGAAGAGCACATCCTTGGTGGCGCTGAGGGCAGTGATCTGCTCGATCTCCAGCAGGCCCTGGCCCCCGTCGAACAGGAGAAAAGTGGAGGTGGCCTTAAAGGCCCAAAGCAACCCCAGGAGAAATCCCAGGTCGCCGATACGCGTGGTGATAAATGCTTTTTTCGCCGCGGCTGCCGCGCTGGGTTTCCGGAACCAGAACCCGATGAGGAGATAGGAGGCGAGTCCGACAATTTCCCAAAACATGAAAAGCAGCAGAAGGCTGTTGGACATGACCAACCCCAGCATGCCCACCATAAAAAGGGAGAGGTAGCAGAAGAACCGCGTCATACCTGGATCGCGGCTCATGTAACTGGTGGAATAGAGAAAAATCAAAAGCCCGACAAAGGTGACCATGGCCAGCATGGCCCCAGTCAGGGGATTGAGCACCACCCCGAACTCCAGGTTAACCCCGGCCACCTGGATCCAGGTAAAATTGGCGGTCAGGACGCCTGCTTCCGGGCCCCAAGTCATGGCAAAGGCCCGGATGGATAGAAGAAGCGAAGCCAGCAGAGCCGCATTGGCAACCGCCGCGGCAAATTTTCCGGAGGGATTAAAGAACCCCAGCCATACCGTTGCCATTAATGGAAAGAGCGGAATCCACCACAACCAACCCACTGAATGCGAAAAATCAAACAGGTTCATTCCTTCAAGTCCCGAATCGACTCCAGGTCGATCGTTTTATAGTGGCGAAAGATGGCCAGCACCAAGGCCAATCCAAGAGCCGCTTCGGTAGCGGCAATGGCGATGGCAAAGAGGGTGAACAACGGCCCGTGCATGAGCAAGGGATTGGAACTGAAATGCCAGAAAGCGATCAAGTTGAGATTGGCCGCGTTCAGCATGATCTCCAGGCAGATCAGCATTATGATAATATGGCGACGCGTCAGCGCGCCCACCAAACCAATGGAAAACAGAATGGCGGAAAGGATGAGGAAATGGTGGAGGGTCAATCCCATGGTCAGTTATTGGGAAAACGGGGGCGATTTTCCGGAACGGTCTTCGCTTGGTCGGCCTCACTGGCTCCGGTCGCAGCCACCACCGCGCCAATCAGGCCGGCCGTGAGCAAAAGGGCTATAACCCCGAGGGAGGCGAAATAGGGATCCATCAAAACCAGTCCCAGTTGTTTCACGGATGGATTGAAGTCGGAGAGCGGGGTTGGGGATTGGCCGCCGGTTCGGGAAATGATGGGCAATAGCACACCCGCAAGCAATGCGACCACGGCCAATCCTCCCCAAACCCATCCCCGGGATTGAACCGGGCGGTTGGGATCGCCCACCACATTGGTAGTGAGCATGATGGCGAACAGCATGAGGATTCCCACCGAACCAATATAGACCAGCACCTGAACGGCGGCGATGAACTCGGCCAGCAACAGGAGAAAGAGACCGGCCAGGGCGGAAAAGAACAACAATACGGAAAAGACGGCGTGAACGACGTTGCGCAAAGTGATAGCCAAACCGGCTCCCAGGACGGCTATCAAGGCGAGAAGGTAAAAGGCGACAATCATTCCACAAGTTGGTAAACGCGTTTGCTTCGAATCGTGGGGGATTGGTTGAGGCGACTGAGGGCTATGGCGGCGAGTTGCAGTGCGCCGAAACCGAATAACCAACCGGCCAGCATGGCAATGGCCGTTCCCCATTGCCGTTCCAGGAAATGATAAAAGCCGGCCAGGAATATGTTGAGGATGGCCAAGGGAAAGAGAAACTTCCAGGCGTAGCCCATCAATTGGTCGACCCGGAGTCGGGGAAGGGTGCCGCGTATCCAGATCATTACGGCAAAAAGACTGAAAAGCTTGAGCACAAACCAGGGAAGTCCGGCAAAAACCGGCCCGTTCCATCCGCCCAGGAAGAGGGTCACGCCGATACCGGCTATGGCAAAAGCGCTGATGTATTCGCCCATGAAGAGGATGGCGTATTTAAACCCGCTGTATTCCGTAAGGTGGCCGGCAATGATTTCGGAATCCGCCTCGGGTAAATCGAAAGGGGAACGGTTGGCCTCGGCCAGGGCGGCGATGAAGAAGAATATGAACCCCGCAAACCCCCAAGGTTTGAATACGTTCCAGCCGAGAATCCGGCCAAAGAATTCCTGGAGGATATTTCCGCTGCCAACCCAGGAGGAAATCTGTTGGGAAGCCACTACCTCCTGGGCATTGAGCGAACCGGCCATCATGATGACGGCGACCGCAGACAGTACCAGGGGAATTTCGTAGCTGATCATTTGCGCCACCGCACGCATGCCTCCGAGCAGGGAGTACTTGTTGCGGGAAGACCATCCCGCCATGAAAACCGCTATGGTGTTCAAGGAACTGATGGCAAAGAAAAAGATAATGGCGGAATCGAGCGGCAAGGCGTGGAGCCCATCCCCCAAGGGCAGGAAACCGACCCCGATCATGGCGGGAATCATCAACATGATAGGAGCCAAAAAATGGAATAACTTGTCCGATCGTTCCGGAACGATGTCCTCCTTGAGCAACATTTTTATACCGTCGGCAATCGGTTGAAGTAACCCGAACAGGCCTACCCTATTGGGTCCGGGCCGGTTCTGGATGCGGGCCAGCCCCTTCCGTTCCAACCAGGTGGTAAAGGCGAAAGCTCCCATAAAAGACAAGGCCAAGGGCAAAGTGCACAATAACAGGTGGACGACTAACTTGAGCGTCGGGTAATGGGCGAAGAAGGCCTCTATCCACCGTCCGAGTTCCACCAGTTTGAGGTCGAAATAATTATTCACTCTTTTCGCGTTGGGGTGGTTTTTTCCGAGTGGGAGGGGTTTTCTTCAGGCCGGGTGGCGGTTTATTTTTGGCGGCCAACCGGGCTCTCTTTTGGCGGGCCTTTTTCTTGGCCTCGGCCAAGGCGGCTTTAGCGGCCATGCGGTCGTCGGTTTCCCGTGCCTCCAGAGGGTGAATTTCGTGGTAGTAGGCGTTGGGCTTGAGCAGTTCCTCCCGGTTGAGGAGCAGGCCCTCGAAGCGGTTCTCGTTGGAGAGTTCGAAGGCGCTGTCCATGCGAATGGCTTCGTAAGGGCACACTTCGACACAGAGTTGGCAGCTCATGCAGACGGATGTGTCGATGTCGAAAATCCGGGGGCTCAGGATGGCTTTACCGTTTTCATCCTTGTCCTTGATGATATAAATGCATTGGGGCGGACAAGCTCTTTCGCACAGGGTGCAGGCGGTACAGCGCATACCGTCGACAGGGTCGTCCCCATCGTAGAGGAGGAAGGGGAAATTCCGGGAGAATTGGTTAATGGTGGCCTTCTCCTCGGGGTACTCGACGGTCGGAAGACGCTCCTTCCGGTAATAACTTTGGAAGAAGTTCTTGGCCGTAACCCCCATCCCTTTGAGAATACCTTTTCCTATCAAGCTCATAACGTTGCGGAGAAAACTTTCATCTCAGCGATCGACCTCCCCAAGCACGATGTCGATGCTCCCGAGAATGATCACGGCGTCCGCCACCTTATGTCCCAGGCACATGTGGCGAAGAGCGGTGAGGTTGACGAAGGACGGCGGCCGTACTTTAAAACGGTAAGGAATGGGAGTGCCGTCGGAGATGAGGTAGAAACCGAGTTCGCCCTTGGGGGCTTCGATGCGGCCGTATGCCTCTCCCGGGGCAGGTCGGAAAATTTTGGGCGCCTTACCCATGATTTCACCTTCAGGCAAATCCCGGATGGCCTGTTTGAGAATTTTTACGCTTTGCCGCATTTCGAGCATGCGGACCATGAAGCGATCGTAACAATCCCCGTGCCCGCCAATGGGAACTTTGAAATCGAACCGGTCGTAGATGCCGTAGCGGTCGACTTTGCGGATATCGTAATTGACTCCGCTGGCCCGTAGCATGGGACCGGTGAGGCTGAAGTTGATGGCTTCCTCCCGGGTCACTACCCCCACGTTTTGAGCACGGGCTATGATAATCTCGTTCTCGGTCAAAAGGGTTTCATATTCGTCGAGAAAGGCGGGAAAGGCGTCGACAATTCGCTGGCACTCTTTCAACCAACCATCGGGCGGATCGCAGCGAACACCTCCGAACCGGATGTAGTTTACCATCATGCGCGCGCCGCTCAGGACTTCGAAAAGATCGAGGATTTTCTCGCGTTCGCGCAGGGCGTAGAGCAAGGGAGTTCCAAGGGCGCCCAAGTCGTTGACGAAGAATCCAATGAGGAGGCAGTGGTTTACCAGGCGAGTGAGTTCAGCGACTATCACGCGAATGTATTCCGCCCTTTCGGGAACCTTGATTTCAATCAATTTTTCCGCGCTCAGAGCATAGGCCCAGTTATTGGTCATTCCACACAGGTAATCCAGGCGGTCGGTAAACGGCATGGACATGGGGTAGGTGATGTCTTCGGCGATTTTTTCGTGGTTTCGGTGCAGGTATCCGAATACCGGTTTCAGATCGACCACGGTTTCCCCATCGAGTTTCAGATCCATGCGGAAGACCCCGTGGGTGGAGGGGTGGTGGGGCCCCATGGCCACCTCGAGAATATCGGCTCCCAGATCGTCCTTGCCGATGTGGTAGCTGCGGGGAGGCATGGTTTGGACGGGGCTCATGGCGATTGTCCCTCCAATTCCTCACGCCTTTCCCTGGCGCGTTCCAGTACGTCCCCGTGGGGAGTGGGCTCGTATTCGTAGTCATTGGGAGGGACGTAATCCTTGCGCATCGGATAGTGTTGAAAACCCTCCCACATGAGGATCCGGCGGAGATCGGGATGCCCCGTAAAGCGAATGCCAAAGAGGTCGTAGACCTCCCGTTCCATTAATTCGGCCCCCCCATAATGGGGGGTGAGGGAAGTGACCACCGGGTTTTCCCTGGAAAGGACGCGCTGCTTCAAAATGAAGGGTCCGGTCTTCTTTTCCATGGAATAGAAATGGTAGACCACCTCCATTTTTTCCGGCGACAGGCTGGTCTTGAACACCATTTTTCCCGCTTCGTTGCGGACTCTGGTTTTTACTTCCTTCTCGAGGTAATCGACCCCGGAAACACAACTGAGATAATCCAGGCGATAGGCGGGATCCTCCTTCAGCCAGGATACCACCTCGTCCACTTTTTCAGGGGACAGGATAAGGCTTCCCGAAGATGCCTCCCATTCGAGTTCGGGAAACTGTCGGATTACCCCCTTGTGGTCAATAGCGGCCATATACCCAATCTCGTCTCAATGGTTCTGGTGGTCGGGTCACCTATACGGACTTCCTCCCTGCAGGGCATCCGTCCTCCACATTGGGGTTCTTGGCCGGAGGTGTCCAAACTTCCGGGTTAAAGGGGGGAAACAGATCATCGCCCCTCAGTTCGGGCACCGGATAAATGCGCCTGCCTTCTCCATAAGCCGGATTGGTAATGGTTCTTCCCAGGGATTTCTGTCGTTTGATTTGCTTCTGAAGGGTCATCAAGGAGTGAAGCAGGGCCTCGGGACGGGGTGGGCAGCCGGGAAGGTACACATCGACTGGAATGTATCGGTCGATCCCCTTGAGCACGTTGTATCCTTGTTTGAAGGGTCCCCCCGATATGGCGCAGGCCCCCATTGCGATGACGTACTTGGGCTCGGGCATCTGATTGTAGATCCGCACCACTTGCGGGGCCATTTTTTTGGTCACCGTTCCCGAAACGATCATGAGATCGGACTGGCGGGGGGAAGGTCGAAACACCTCGGCTCCGAAACGCGCTATGTCGTGGCGCGACCCGGCCGTGCCGATCATCTCGATGGCGCAGCAGGCCCACCCGAACAGCAGGGGCCATACCGAATTGCTGCGGCTCCAATTATAAATCCAGACGAGGGAGGATAAAATGACTCCGGCTTTTGCCGTCCCCTCGGGGGAGAGGTCGACTGCTTTCTGATCTGACAGGTCGGGAGAGTTCATTGCATTATTTCCATTCCAGACAGCCTTTGAGCCACAAGTAAACCAAACTCTCGGCCATGATTAAAATAAAGATTCCCATGGCCAGGAAGGCGCCGAAACTGATGTCGGTAAACGCGGTTGCCCATGGGTAGATAAAAACCGCCTCGATATCGAAGATTACAAAGACCAGGGCATAGAGGTAGTATTGCATCTTGAACTTTCCCCACGCTTCCCCGGTCGATTCCAAACCGCATTCGTAGGTTGCCTCCTTCAAGGCGCTCGGTTTCTTCGGGCAGATAAACCTCGCGATGAGGAGGGGGGTGCAGGCCAGAACCAGACCGGCCACGGCAAAGGCCATCAGGGTCATGTAATGGATCCAGATAGAGGACATGGCAAAAACGATAGATAGCTGGTTGGAGGAGGGTCAAACTTTCAATACTGACTAAGACTGCTCAGCGGACCCGGATAAAGACCGAGGAGTAGGATCAACAGGGCCAGGCCCCCCAGGGTAATTTTCCCAACCAAACCGATCTCGGGCAACACCCTGGGCTGCGGGGATGGTTCCTCTTCCAATCGAGGTAATTTCCAAAACCGGAAGGTGGCTTCCCTTATCCAGCCAAAATAATAGTAGATGGAGAGGACCACCCCGATAACTGCTACCCCCAAAAGTCCATAGAGCTGCGCTTTGAAGGCGGCGTAAAAGAGGAGGAACTTCCCGACAAATCCGGCCAGAGGAGGAATTCCGGCCAGAGAAGCCAGCCCCAGGGCCAACACTCCCCCCAGAAAAGGATTTTCCCTGGATAAATTCTGATAAGCATCCATCGGCTGCATATCGTCCCTGCCCCCTTCCGATACGTGGGCCATGACACCAAAGACGGAAAAAGCGGCCAACAGGTAAGTGACCAGGTAAAACACGATGGCATTCCGCGCCTCGGGAATGGAAAACAAGGCCACTACGCCAATGAGAAGGTAGCCGGCGTGGGAAACCCCCGAAAGCCCCATGAGACGCTTTACATTGCGCATGGTCAGAGCGGCGATATTGCCAAAGAGAATGGTCGCCATGGCAATGGCGCTGAGCACCGGAACCAGCAAATCGGCCATGGGCTGGAAGGGACCGTTGACTAAAGCCACCAGGACGGCAAATCCTCCCGCCTTGGAAGATACTGCCAGGGCGGCCGTCACCGGGGTGGGAGCTCCCTGGTAGACATCGGGAATCCAAACCTGGAAAGGAACCGTTCCAATCTAGAAGGCTATGCCCGCCACCACAACCAATACCCCTGTCCTGGCGACCAGATTCTCGCTGTTGAACGCTAAAAATGTGCCCAACTCGTCAAATTTCAAGGCATTGCCACCGCTACCTTCCA
>JAABVD010000076.1:8299-12127 GCA_014529615.1 Opitutia bacterium | reverse complement strand
AGGTATTTCAGGCCGGCGGCCAATCCGTTGGAGAGGTTGCGATTGTAACTGACCAAAACATAAAAACCAACCGTGACGGTCTCGAGGGCAACGAACAACATCACGAAATGATTGCTTTGGGCCAATAGCATCAGCCCTGCGGTGACCAACAACCAGATGGCATGAAATTCAGTCCCGGGCAGCGGGTTTTTCTTCAGGAAGATGCCACCCAGGTAGGTGACCAGAACCGAACTCGCCAGAAAGAAGAAACGCATGATCTGTCCGAATTGGGAATGAACCAGCATTCCGGAAAAAGTTTCCCGGTCGAGCCGACCTTCGTTTCCGAACAGGGCGATCAAAGAGACCAGAACCAGAAGGAGTTGCCCGGTCATGGCCACCCGCGCCACCAGGCCCCGGTCGATCCGCCGGCCTCCCAACACGTCGATGAGCAACAGGCTCATGGCCAGAACCACCAGGCAGATCTCGGGAAGTATGGAGCCCCATTGATGGGACGCGGTAAGGGCAAAATTATGGGTCCAATTCATTTCGACTCATTCCCTGTCGGGATCCGGTTCCTCTGCCTGGGAAACGACAGCGATTACAGGGGAAAAGTTTTCCTCCAGGGTCCTGTTCATCTCATCAGTGAACAGGCGGGGCCAAAACCCGGTAAGGATCAAAGCCGCCAGTAACACCAACGCCGGCAACTTTTCTGCGGTGGTAATATCCTTGACCGTATTGCTCTTGAGATAGTCGGCAAAGGCTTCGGAGGGCGGACCGAAGAAAATCCGGGCGATGGCCCGCAAACCGTAAACGGCGGATATGATGAGGCCCAATGCCGCCATCACCACAAAGGGCACATGGTAGTCCCACAGCGCTAAGAAAATGGCAAATTCACCCCAGAAATTGAGGAGTCCGGGTCCGGGCAGGGCCACGCTGGCCAGGACCGCCGCTGAAAAAAGGGCGGCCAAGACCGGGGCCCGGCTGACCAACCCACCCATTTCTTCCATATTGAAGGTGTCGGTCCGGCGGTAGACGACGTGACCGAGCAGAAACAACAAAGCCACGCTCAACCCATGTGCTACCATCAGGATCACCACACCGCCGGCGCCAAGGACCGACAGGCAGGCAACTCCCAAAAAACAGTAACCCATGTGCATCACCGAACTGTAGCCGATCATCTGTTTCAGGTCCCGTTGCGCCAGGGTGACCATACCGATGATCACCACGCTGCCCAGGGCCAGCCAGCACATTTCCTCCCTCCATTGAAGGGCGCCCAGTGGAACCAGGGGGAGCCCCACCTGGAGTAATCCATACAAACCAAATTTCTTCAAAACCCCGGCGTGGAGCATCGCCACGGATGTAGGGGCCGCTCCATAACCTCGAGGCGCCCAGGAATAAAAGGGAAACAAGGATACCAGGATTCCGAAGCCAAAGAGCAATAAGGCGAATATGATATGCTGTGCCTCACCATCGAGCGGGGCGCTGCCCAAAAACCTTTTCAGCGTAATCATGTCAAAGGAATCGGCTCCGCTCTGAAAACAGATTGCGAGCAATCCCACCAGGGAAATCATGGCCCCCAAGGTAAGGTAAATGGCGACTTCCATGGCGGCGATGTGACGATCCCGGCCACCCCATGCGCCAATACAGATAAAGGTCGGAATGAGGGCCAATTCGTGGAAGAAGTAGAAGAAGAAAACATCCACCGAGGCGAAAATTCCCATCGAGCCGGATTGCATGAAGAGCAACAGCATCAGGTACTGGCGCTGCGGCCGGGCCTCGCTTTGCAGGGCGTAGCTCCCGGCTGCGCAACCCACGATCCCAGCCAGCACGATCATCGGCATGGATAGACCGTTCAACCCCAGTTTGAGGGTTATGCCCAAGCCTTCCAGACCCGTATTGAATGAACACAGGTAATCGTAACCCGATGGGTCGATCGGTTGGAAATTCGACCACAAGACCAGAGCGGCCAAGGCGGGGAAAAAGAAACCGGTAGTGGCTAGGAACCGGACCGTCCTGAGGGAAAGATTTCGGCCCACCAGTAGAATCATGGCCATGGACAGCGGCAGGATTATCGCATTGAGAAGGAGAACATTGTAACTATTCATGCACAATCTCCCTCCTCAAAAAATCCCGAATGCGATAGCTCCCAAAAGGAGCATCCCGGCGGCAAACCAGTAGATATAGGCGTGTATGCTGCCCAGGTGCAGCGACCGGCCGAGAATTCCGAGCAGGCCCACCATCCCCGCCACCCCACGCACCATGAGGCCGTGGACGAGCAGCCGGTCCAGGAAAAAACTCAGTCCCTGGGAAAACGGATCCTGCACCTTTTTCACGTACCCGTCGTAGGCATCATCGATATACATCCTCGCCGCCAAAGCTCTGAAAAGACCCGGCAGCTTGGCCTCCAAGGCATCCGCTCTCCTTTTGGGATTCCACACCAACCAGGCAATCAGGACACCCCCCAAGGAAAAAAGAAATCCTGCAACGATCATGCCGGTCTCAAAGGAACTTCCCCCCGATGGAAGTCCGGAAATGACCCCATCAAAGGTGTCGCCAAAGAACCAACCGTACCCGCCGATGGCGGAGAGCACACCCAGAACCAGTAAGGGAATGGTCATGGAAAGGCCGGATTCCCCGGCGCGTTCGGCCCGGTGCGACCGCGGTTTTCCAAAAAAAGTCACCACGTAGAGCCTGCCCAGATAGAGACCGGTCAGGGCGGCAGTGCCCAAAAGGATGAAGTAGACGGACAGATTTTTCTCCTGCGCCAAATGCAGGATGGTGTCCTTGCTGAAAAATCCGGACAAAAAGGGAAAACCTCCCATGGCCAACAGCCCCAGGGTAAAGGTGGCAAAGGTCAGTTTCATCCGGCCGGACAAACCGCCCAATCGGAAAATATCCCGCTCATGTGCGCATGCATGGAGGATCGACCCGGCATTCAAAAAGAGTAAGGCTTTGCCAAACCCGTGAGTGGCAAGGTGGAACATGGCCGCCGCCACCCCGGCGCTCACCACCACTTGGCCGCCCTCCCCGCGGGATCCGTCCTGTCCTCCCAACCCCAGAGCCGCCACCATGTAACCGAGCTGTGAAAGGGTGGAAAACGCCAAAATCCTCTTGATATCCTTCTGGCCGAACGCGACCAGGGCGGCGAATGCCGCGGTTATGGTTCCAATCCACAGGATTACTTCCAACGCCCCCCGACTCATGAGAAAAAGATCCCCCCCCGTAACATAAATTCCCGCCGCCACCATGCGCGCGGCATTGATCAAGGCGGAGATCGGGGTCGGTCCCTCCATGGCATCGGGCAACCACACGTGGAGGGGCATTTGAGCGGATTTTCCCAACACCCCGCAAAACAACAATAGCCCCAGGGTGGTGGATAGCAACTCCGGTCGAGCTCTGGCTTTGGCCTCCAATTCCACCAGGTCGAAGGTCCCAAACTGCCCGTTGATAAACAGAATACCCAACAAAAGACCGAAGTCCCCAATCCGGTTTACCACGAAAGCTTTTTTGGAAGCCGAAACGGCGGCGGGCAGGTCGTAGTAATGGTTGATCAGCATGTAGGAGCTGAATCCGACCAATTCCCAAAAAATAAAGAGCAAGACCAGGTTGTCGGCCAATATGATTCCCGACATGGAGAACATGAAAAAGGATAGTCCGGCAAAAAACCGCGCTTTCCCCGGGTCGCCTTTCATGTATCCCAGACTGAATACCTGTACCAGAAATCCCACCACGATCAGGACCAGCAACATGAGGGCGGCGAGCTCGTCAAAATGCGCCCCGACGCTGAAGGTAAAGCCCTCCCCCTGGGAAAACCAGGATTGGGTCCAGGAAAACCTAGCCGCCCCGTAG
>JAABVD010000076.1:0-8073 GCA_014529615.1 Opitutia bacterium | reverse complement strand
GAAAAAAACGAACAAGTTGCCGCCCATGGTTTCGGTAAAACGTGAAAACGCAACCAGGGCCAGGTTCACCGCGTTGAGCATTAACTCCAGACACATGAAAAGTATCAGCACATTGCGCCGGGTGAGAAGACCTACGAAGCCAATGGCGAACAGAAGGCCGCTCACCATGAGAAATTCATGGAGCCCCAAGGTCATTTCCGATGAGAGGCTTCCTCCTCGGCAGATTCTCTCGTCCGCTTGCTCACATGGATTACCCCGAGCATGGCTATCAGGAGCAGGACCCCCGCCATTTGAACCGGCAGCATGTAGGTAGTGAACAGCTCGACACCGTAGGACCTCGTGCTCGCGCCGACCAACACCGATTCTCTTAGAGTCGCCAAAGTAAAATAATCACCCCGTTTAAACAGGACCAGAGCCCCGGCCACGAGCAACCCCCCCACCCCGATTCCCGCGATCAATCCCGGGTAATGGAGCTTTCTGGAACGGGCCGCATCCACGTCGAGCAGCATGATGATGAACAAAAACAATACGATGACCGCTCCCGCGTATACCGCCAACTGCACCGCCGCCAGGAAATAGGCCCCCAGCAAAACAAAGAGAGCCCCCGTCCCGACAAAGGTAAGGATCAGCAGCATGGCCGCATTTATGGGATTGCGGGTCAAAATGAGCGTCCCTGCAGCCAAGAGCGTAGTGAGGGAGAACAGATAAAACAGAAAGTCGACCATGCCCGAATGAGCGCCTTGCTAAGGCCGCTTGGCAGCCTCCTCCGCCGCCTTTTTCTTGTCCCACTTGAAGTGGCTGTCGGGCAGGGTTCCGCCCAGTTGGTACAGTTTTTCCTTATCGAAGACCATTGCTTCCCGGCTGTATCCGGAGATGGAAAAAATATCCTGGAACCAGATGGCCTCCTCCGGACTAACCTCCTGGCAATACCCTCAGGAACCTGTTCAATGTGGGTATCCTCCCGGCCGGATACCAGCGCGCGCGGCGGCATGCGAAAGGCCCTGGGAGGACAGACAAACTCGCACAATTGGCAGGCCACACATTTCTCCCGTCCATTGGCATCCTTGACCAGAGTGGGAACCCCGCGATAACCCTCGGGAATATCCGGCCTTTCCTCGGGATACTGAAGGGTTACGGCCGGACGAAAGAGGTTTCTCAAGGTTATCTTCAACCCGGTGAGGATCTGCGGAAGGTAGGTCTTTTCCAGCAGGGACAGGGGCCGTCTCTCCATCTTCTTTACAGCCATGATTATTCCTTACATTCCATCCCAGATGGCCAATAAAATGGCATATCCGATTATATTGAGCAGGGACAGGGGAAGCATCACCGTCCAACCCAACTTCATTATCTGATCGTAGCGAAACCGGGGCAGAGTCCACCGCACCCACATGAAAAGAAAGACGACCAGAAAGGTCTTGGCGCAGAAAACCATCACGGATAGCGCCGCCCCGGTCATTCCACCGGAAAAGTACGACGCGATGAAGGGGAGGCGCCAACCGCCCAGGAAAAGAACGGTAAACACTCCCGAACCCACCACGATATGGGCGTACTCCGCCAGAAAAAAGAGCCCGAATTTGAAACTTCCATATTCCGTGCTGAACCCGGATACCAATTCTGATTCCGATTCCGCCATGTCGAAGGGCAAGCGATTGGTTTCCGCAAAAATTGCAACCAGAAAGAGCAAGGCGGAAACCGGCATCCAGAACACGTTCCAAATGTGTTCTTGCCCCTGCACCACGGCAAACAGGTTGAGGCCGGCCCCGGAACCCGGCGCATTGGACCACATGAATACCGGCAGGATGGAAAGCCCCAAGGCCAATTCATAGGAGATCATTTGGGCGGAGGAACGAATTCCACCCAGGAAGGGGTACTTGCTGTTGGAGGCCCATCCCGCCAGAATGACCCCGTAAACCCCCAGGGAAGCCACCGCAAATATGAAGAGAATGCCTATGTCCAGATCGGCCAGCACAATCGGTTGAGGAACCCCATTCCGAACGGTCTCACCGAAAGGAAGCACGGATATGGCGGTCACCGCGGGAATAAAGGCTGCCACCGGGGCCAGAAAGTAGTAGAACTTGTTGACGTGATCGGGAACCGGATCTTCCTTCAAAAGCAATTTCAGGCCGTCGGCCAGGGGTTGAAAGAGTCCCAAGCGGGTCAGACCGGTGCCCAGGATCGGAATCGCGCCGATTACGGGTAGTGCGGTCCGGTTCGGACCCACCCTTCCCTGTATCCAACCCGACACTTTTCGCTCTGCCAGAATTGCCAGGTTGGAGAGAGACAACAGGACGATGATGACGACGAACGCTTTTGCCGTAATCCAAAGGATATTGAAAACCTCCATGTGTTATGCCCTGGCCTCCACGGATTCGGTTTCGGGTTCAAAGTGCAGGGAGGCCCCTTCGCAAAAGGGAAGGCTCCGAAAGGCCGAGGCATCCAGGGGCACTCCGGTCTCGGGCAGGGTGTCGAAGGCAATACCCTCAAAACATTTCAGCTTGCCGGAAAGGACGGACCAGACCGCCTCGGGGGTTGCCAACCGGTCCTCATCGCCGTCCAGGAGATTGAGCAACCGGGAAATCGTCACCAGGTCGTCCAACACTCCCGGGGGTCCCGGGATGGCTTGGAGAAATTTCTGCAAACGGAACTGCTGGTTGATGAAGGTGCCCGATTTTTCGAAGACGGTGAGGGTGGGAATGACCACCGAGGCAATCTCCGCAGTGCCGTTGCCATGGCTGCCCAGATAGACCACCTCGACCTTTTCCAACTGGCCTGGGCCAATTCCCGCGGTGGTGAGATCCTCGTTGTGGACCACCACGGTATTCACTTGGCCCCGATTGATTTTTTCGGCCAGACCGGTCAATTCGGCTCCGGGCAAAGTGTCGATAAATCCAAGGCATAGCGCTCCTCGAACATTGGGATTGGCGTCATTGGAAATCAAAAATCCATCCCCTTCCCGGGTCCGGCCCACCAGGCAGTTGAGGACGCTCCGCGCCGCACGACTGAGGCAATCGAAGAGGAAGTGTTCTTCCACACTACTCTGACCCGAGCCCACGAAGGCGACCTTTTCCCCTTGCAGTCGCCGGAGCGCCTCTTGCAGGGCCTCCTCCGGCCGAACCGGAAGGCGGTTTACCCGAAATTTGAGCAGACGGTTTTTCGCGTCGATCCTATTGTAAAGAGCCCGCCCGCTGTCCGGCATCCAGGTGTCGTTCACTTCGTCGTTTCTCCGCGGAGTAATGCGGTACACTTTCCCCTCCCTGCTGCCCACCAGGGTGTTCACGCCCACACTGCTTTCGGTGCAGATACTGGGAGTTTCCTTGAGAAACCAGACCCGCATCCTGAAGCGAAAATCCCGGCTGGTCAGGGCCCCGACCGGGCATATGTCGACCGTGTTGAGAGAGTAGTTGTTTTCCAACTGCTTTCCCGGATAACAGCTCAGGGTGGTGTAGGTGCCCCGATCGACGAATCCCAGAACATCGTCCTCCACCACCTCCTGGCAAAAGCGAATGCAACGCGAACATAGAATGCAACGCTCGTCATCCAGCATTACCCTCGGGCCCAGGACAGTGCGTTTCGGTTTGACCACCTTGTCCTCGATAAAGCGGCTGTATCCCCTGCCGTAGTCCGTGGCGAATTCCTGCAAAAGGCATTCCCCCGCCTGATCGCAAATGGGACAATCGAGGGGGTGATTGATCAACAGAAACTCCAGGACGGCTTTCCGGCATTCCTTGACCTTGGCCGACTGGGTCTTCACGTGCATACCGGAAGTCAATCGCGTTGCGCAGGCGATCGCCGGGTTTGGAAAAAACATGATTTTGGGGGCGCCTTTCTCATCCAGAACAGGTTTACCCGTTTCCCTATTGATGGCCGGCGTACCCAATTCGACCAGGCACATGCGACAGTTGCCCGACACACTCAATTTGGGATGATAGCAGTAATGGGGAATTTCTTTTCCCATACCTGCCACCAAATCGATCAGGTTCGTTCCGGGTGGGCACGACACCTTCTCGCCGTCGATAAAAACGTCGATCCGGTCTTCCACTCCTTTTCCGGCGCTCATTTCTCAATCAACCTTTCCGCAAACGATTCCACACCGCAAGTGTTTGACTTGGCATTTGCTTCAAATTGATCCCGAAATTTGCCGATGTAACTTTGCACCGGCCAGGTGATGGAATAGCCCATCGGGCAAACGGTGCGGCCTCCGATGTTGCCGGCCAGATCGTAGAGCAGGGCAACGTCCTCTTCCCTGGCCCCGCCCGAGCACATGCGCGCAAGGATCTTCCGGGCCCAATAGGAGCCCTCCCGGCAGGGGGTGCACTGTCCGCAGGTTTCGTGGGCGAAAAATGCAATGATATTGGCCAATGCTTCAACAATATTGACCGAATCATCCAGCACTATCATTCCAGCCGAACCCGACATGGAACCGGCCGCCTGTATCCCGTCGAAATCGATTATGATATCATCGAAGGTTATGGCTCGGCCATCGCGGTTCCGGAAGTTGTCGTCGACTTTGAGAATTTTCATCGAAGCCCCTCCGGGGATAATTCCGACCAACTTCCGGCCGGGCAGCGGCCCGCCGCAAAGGTCGTAAAGCAGTTCCCTCATGGTGAGGGTCTCCAATTCGAAATAGCCCGGGTTGCGCACCTTTCCGCTCACACACCAGATGCGCGTGCCCGTATTTCCGTGGCGACCGATCTCGGCGTAGGCCTCTCCTCCCATACGCACTATATGTGCAATGTTACAAAGGGTCTCCACGTTGTTGACGATGGTGGGGCACTGGTAAAGACCCAGCACGGCCGGAAAATAGGGCGGCTTGATGCGCGGATAGGGGCGCTTGCCTTCCATTGATTCGATCAATCCGGTTTCTTCCCCGCAAATGTAGGCTCCGGCGCCCCTGTGAACCACGATGTCACAGGAATATCCACTGTGGCAAATGTCCCCACCGACAAATCCCATGGCCCGGGCCTCCTCGATGGCTCTTTGCAAAATCTTGGCCCCCAAGGGCATCTCCTCACGAATATAGATAAAAGCCTGTACCACGTCGTTGGCGTAAGCCGCGATCATCATTCCCTCAATGACTTGATGGGGGTCCTTGTGCGCCAGTTGCCGGTCCTTGAAGGTTCCCGGCTCGGATTCGTCGCAATTGCAAATCAGGTAAATCGGCTTTCCGCTTTTCCGTTCCACCAGGCTCCATTTGAGTCCGCAGGAGAATCCCGCGCCGCCCCGCCCGCGAAGCCCGGACCTCAGGACCTCCTGCCTCAAATCCTCCGGTTTTCGCTTCAGGGCCTTTTTCAGCCCCTCGTAACCGCCGTATGCCAGGTAGCTTGATATACCGGGAGAGTAATAGGGTTCATCCGCGTGTCGCAGAAGGATTTTTCTTTCCGCCGTCATATGTTTTTTTAAAGGGTCGATGCCCCCTCCCCGGCCCGGTCCCGAACGGTGTCGACCAAGGTCTGCAACATCCCCGGGCGGTTCAGGTTCTCGTACAGGTCCTCGTCCACCAGCGCCACCGGACCGCCAGCACAGGCGGCCAGGCATTCGGCATACTCCAGCGTCAGCGTGCCGTCATCCTTGCTCCGCCCCATCTTGCAATTCAGGGCCGTTTCCAACTGATCCCCCACCCTGTATGCGCCCATCAAGGCGCAAGGTAGCGTGCGGCAGAGGCGCACGCGCGTCTTGCCCAGTTTCTTCCGGCGGTAGTGAGGATAAAAGGTCACCAGTTCCAATACCTTGATCGGTTGGATCTCCAGTTTATCAGCCACCCATTCGATCGCTTCATTGGACAGGAAACCGCGCTCCTCCTGGATGAGGTGCAACAGGGTCATGACTGCGCTTTGCTTCCGCGGATAATGCCCCATCGCCGTCTCGATTCTTTGGAGGGTGTTCGGTGACAACTTCATGCTGGCCTCGCTTGTCCCCCCTACCGGTCGCATTCACCCATGACAAAATCCAGGCTCACCAATATGACGACCACATCGGATAACATGGCCCCTACGCAAATCTTGGGCAGGATGCTGAGGTTGCAGAAGGAAGGCCCGCGAATTTTGAGGCGATAGGGCACGCCGCCGCCCTTGGAATGAATAAAAAATCCCAGGGCCCCCTTCGGATTTTCCGCTTCAAAGTATACTTCTCCGGGCGGAATCTGTGGGCCCTGTGTCGTTATCATGAAATTTTGGATCAACTCCTCCATCCGGGTCATGACCCGTTCCTTGGGCGGAGGGAAAATGCGCTTGGCCTCCTCCGCATAATACGGACCATCCGGCATTTTCTCAATGACCTGTCGCACGATACCGGCGCTCTGCCTAATTTCTTCCATGCGCACCCTGTAACGGTCGTAGCTGTCCCCTGTTCCACCCACCGGGATGTCGAAATCATAATTTTGGTAACCACAGTAGGGCCTGTCCTTGCGCAAATCCATCGGCACGCCCGAGGCGCGCAAATTCGGCCCGGTCAAGCCGTAGGCCAACGCATCCTCGGCCGAGATGACCCCCACATCCCGGGTGCGGTCGACAAAGATGCGATTGCGGGAGAGCAGGGCATCCACCTCGTCGACCAGGGGAATCAGGTTGGCTATGAACCTGTTTACCTCTCCCAGCCAACCCTCGGGCAAATCACGGGCCAACCCACCGATTCGCGTATAACTCGTGGTCAGCCGGGCGCCGGTCAGCTTCTCAAACAAAGTGTAGAGTTTTTCCCGCTCGGTGAACGTGTACATGAAAACGCTGAGGGCTCCCGTGTCCATGGCGTAAACGCCCAAACCCAACAGGTGGGCTGAAATGCGGGCCAGTTCGCTGATGATTACCCGAATGGCCCGGCAACGCGGGGGAACCTCCAGATGGGCCAGATTTTCCACCGCCAGGGCGAAGGCCACGTTGTTGGCCAATCGGGCAAGATACACCAACCGCTCCGTATAGGCAATAAACTGGTTGTAGGTCATGTTTTCGGCGATCTTTTCATCGCCGTGATGAAGATACCCCAGATCCGGATCACACTTGGTCACGACTTCTCCATCCAATTCCAGCTTCAACCGCAGCACCCCATGGGTACTGGGATGGGAAGGCCCCATGTTCAGGCTCATCTTCTCAGGACCCAGATCCTGCTCGATCTCGGATGTGCGGCTGCGGACGTCGCCCACCGAAATTTGGTGGGTTGCCATGGCTATTGGGGTTTCTCCTTGTCTTCGTTCCAGCTCTCGTCCGCACCACGGGGTTCGCGTCTGCTCATGATGCCGCTCTGCTGGCTGGCGGCAAAGGGGCCCCCATCCATGGGAGCGGGAATCACGCGCGTCCCGGTTTCCCGACGGATCTCTTCATCGGGCAGGTCGGTTTCGTGGCCTGCCAGGGGAAATTCCTTGCGCAGGGGATGCCAGGCATAACCTTCCCACATCAAAATCCGGCGCAGATCCGGGTGATTTTCAAACGCGACCCCGAACATGTCGTAGGCTTCGCGTTCGTGCCAATCCGCCGCCGGCCACAAACCTGTCAAGGATGGCGCCCGGGGATGCTCATCGTCTTTCAGTGCGACGACGACGCGCAAGTAACGGTGACCGGTCGATGAATAGAAATGATAAACCGCGCTGAATCGGGGAGAGGACGTGAACCAATCGATACAAGTGATATCGGACAACATGTCGAAGCTTTCCCTATCCTTCAAAGCCCCAGCCAGTTCGAGCAAATTTTCCACCGGGCAATTGACCGAGGGATGGTCGGAACTGGGGCGAGGAGTGAGATAGGGATAAGAGGCGGTCAGTTGGGATAAAATGGGGTCTTCCATGGGAATCGGATCAGGTGGGAACCAGATTTTTTGCGGAAGGTTCAGCAGCGATTTTGCGTTGCAGTTGAATAAAGGCATCCAATAGGGCTTCGGGTCGCGGTGGACAACCGCTCACGTAGACATCTACCGGCAGGATGCGGTCCACACCCTGCATGGTGGCATAGCTCCGATACATTCCACCAGTCGAGGCACAGGCCCCCATGGCAATAACCCACTTGGGTTCGGACATCTGATCGTAAATCCGCCGAATCGCGGGAGCCATTTTATACGTAACCGTACCGGCCACAATCATGCAGTCCGATT
>JAABVD010000075.1 GCA_014529615.1 Opitutia bacterium | reverse complement strand
ATTTAGGAATTAGGAATTAGGAATTAGGAAAGGGTGACAGTGCAATTGGTGAAGGCACCTCAGCAACTCAGGATCTCTATTCAATTCCACCACTCTTCAGTCATTTTTTCGATCACGATCAGGATCACGATCAAGATCAGGATTGAGAGCCATCCGTGCTCATCCGTGAAATCCGTGGTTTTCCCCCTCCCCTTTTGAGTCTTTTGTGCTTTTTGTGGTTAATCCCTCCCCATTCCTATTAGGTGTGCCTGTGCCGCTCCTAAAACTTGAAATCGCTGCGGTATTGGTATAAGGAATTTAACGGGACACCACGCTAGACCTTGTCAAACCGTTCGATTCGCTTCCTCAAGGTGGCTCTGGTCATTCCCAGGAATCTCGAGGCCTTGACCTGGTTCCCCCCCGATTCACCGAGCGCTCGCCGGATCATTTCTCCTTCGATTACCTTCAAAATCGCTTCCCGATTTTTCTCGCGCAGCAACTGGTAAAGCTTATCGAAACAGTCTTTGAGGTTATCCCCCTCCCGGGCGGAGAAACTCTTGTCCGCTTGGCCGATCAAACCCTTCTCTTCCCCTTCTTTCGGGCCGGGCATAGGCGGCTTGGCGGATGTTCCGGAAGATAATTCTACCCCGTTTTCCGCTGCCCATTCGGTCAATTCCTGAGGTAGATCCTTCAGCAGAATGGTATCTCCTTGCGCGATAACGCAGGCCCGGTTGATCACGTTTTCCAATTGGCGCACATTCCCGGGCCAGGGATACCGGATAAGCAGGGATCTGGCGTTCGCACTAACCCGTTTGATCTCGGTATTGCCCTTTTTGCCCAGGCGTTGCAGCATAAAATCGACCAATTCCGGGATATCTTCGTTGCGGTCAACCAGCTTGGGCAACCGAATGCGGGCAACGTGGAGGCGGTAATACAAATCTTGCCGGAATTGCTTTTCCTCAACAAGTTTCTCCAAGTCCTTATTGGTGGCGGCAATGAGCCGGACATCGACTTTAATGGAAGAACTTCCCCCTACCCTTTGGATCTCCCCTTCCTGTAATGCGCGCAGGATTTTAGTTTGGGTGGCCAGCGCCATGTCCCCGATTTCGTCGAGAAAAATCGTTCCCCGGTCGCAAATTTCAAAGGTTCCCTTCCGCATTTTGCTGGCGCCGGTAAAGGACCCTTTTTCGTGGCCGAACAACTCGCTCTCAATCAAATTCTCCGGAATGGTGGCGCAATTGACCGGAAGATACGGACCGGACGACCGCAGACTGTGCCGGTAGATCGCCTTGGCGATCAGTTCCTTCCCGGTTCCACTTTCCCCCGTTATCAAAACAGTCACGTCGCTGGCCGCAATCTGTCCGATTTGTTTGAAGACCTCCTGCATGGGCTGGGAGCTGCCTACTATGCCTTCCTTGTAGTCATCGCTGTCCAGCAAGGGTTCATAAGCTTCGGTTTTATCGCGATCCGCCTTCGCCTCCAAGGCGGCGTTGACCAACCGCAAAACCTGTTGCACGTCAAAGGGTTTGACGATGTAGTCGAAGGCGCCGAATTTCATGGCTTCAATAGCGGTCTTGGTAGTTCCAAATGCGGTCATCATGACTACGAGGAAACGGTCACTCACCCCTTTCAAGTGCTGCAGGGTCTCCAACCCCGACATGCCTTCCATACGGTTATCCAGAAAAATTACGTCCGGTTGTTCCCGTGAGGCCACCTCGATGCCCTTTTCTCCACTACCCGCTTCCACCACTGCGAACCCGTGGGACTGCAATACCCGTTTCAGGGAATAGCGTACTTGGGAATCGTCATCTATAATGAGTATCTTGGCAGAGGCTTGTACCATGTCTTTTCAGGTGGCAAATCAAACACCTAGCCCACATGTCTCACAAAATTCGTAGCGAGCGAACGAAGATCGAGGGTCGACACCCTGCAAAGTCGCGAAACCAACGAAGTCCGCGCCAGTGCCGGGATTCCGGAGCGCAGTAGAAGATTTGTGAGATATGCGGGCAAGAGGGTGTCTGTAAATGGGCCATTGCATAGGGCATGCCCTGTGAGGGTCAATTCCGAATGGTTAAGGGCCGTACGACGAAGCGGTGTTTATGCAACTCTTCGGTGAGAGCGGCATAAACACCGACTTACGGCGCCTGAGACGGGCCGGTTCGAAGGGCCCGAAAGTCAAAAGTCGTAAACTGCTCTCACGTAGTAGTATCCTCCGTTGAAGCCAAAAGGCGCAACTTCCGGGTAAGGGGCGCCTACACCCGCGATTGCGAGAGGATTGTTTTCATCCGGATAAGTGTCAAAGAGGTTTTTCACTCCGGCGGCGATATAAACACCATTGTTAAAGGAGTATTCCGCTTCCACGTCCACGAGCGTCTTGGCGCCGTATTCTTGTCTCCAAGCGTCCGTGTTGGAGGTGTATTCAACAAATTCACCGTAATAACGTATGCGGGGCAGCATGAAGCGCCAGGGCCCCATAATGCTTTCGGCGCTCAGGATGAGACGATTTTTCGGTATGGTTTTCTCCAATTGTTCAATTCGCTTGGCAGTTATGAAGTCGCCCGCTTCATCGACACTGGTATCACTGAGATTGACCGCCAAGGTCAGCACGGTGCTGCCGCCTTCCCATTCGATGTCGTAGTCGCCCACAATATCCAGTCCTTGCGAGGTGGTGTCGAAGTCGTTGGCAAACCAGGTCACAGCGGAATAATTGTTGGGATTGGGAGCATCAGTCGGCCAATTGACCGCGTCGGTTACCGCGATCCGGTCCTTTACCTTGATGTTGTAATAATCCACCGTAAAGTGGTATTCGCCATACTCGAAGACGGCGCCGAGGCTGAAGTTAGTGGAAGTTTCTTCCTTCAGAGGTACGGCTCCCAATGAGGCGGGCAGTTCACTTGCAGGAGTGAGAGCGCGATCGCGCAACCCGAAGCCACCGTCCGGGAGAGCGCCGAACTCGGTAGTGACATTGCGCACGCTGGCCTGTCCGATGGAGGGCACTCGGAACCCCGTATTGGCGGAGCCACGCAAAGCGATATCATCCGACACTTCATAGCGATAGGACACCTTACCGCCGATGATAGCGTCGAAATTCTCGTAATTCTCATAGCGAATAGCGCCACTCAACAGCGCGTCTTCGGAGATTTCGGCTTCCAAATCGAGATAAGCCGCGTAGCTGGCCCGGCTTTCTGTTCCCGCAATGGAAGGCGGGAAGGCTGGAAATCCATTGGAGCCCACGCCAAACCCCTGTGCGGCTATTCCCCCTTCCCGGCCGTCGACATACCAAGCGTATTCTTCCCCGGCTACAATTTCAAACTCTTCCACCCGGTATTCCAGGCCAGCGGAGAAACTCAACGGGTCATCGAGAAAATCCACCTCGAAGAGGCGGGAAATATCCAGGTTGATGGTGTAGTCCGTTTCGATGTAATCTCCAGGTCTGTAAGTAGTGGGAATCGATGCGGGGTCGTTGCGGAAATCCGGGTGGACGATGGTCTGCGGATTGATGGTTCTATGCATGTAGAACTGCGTCTCGTGTCGTCCGATGACGGCGCTCAAATCGTAGCGCCACCAGTTTTCCAATTCTCCGCGCACTCCGGATGCCCAACTCATATCGTTGATGTACCCGCCAAACTGCGGCGTAAATCCACCGGGCAACTTTTCATTGAAGGCAAAGAAATCGGGGCTGGCCTGCACCGCGGCAAGAGCAACCGGGTCGGGAACCAGGGCGCCATTGGCGGCTGGGATGAGCCTGACCACGGGAACGGTATCCGGATCGGGGTTGTCCCTTAAATCGGCCACTTTGACGGTCTCGTTGGGAATTCCCCTGAAGACACCGCCTCGAATGGTGGGATTCCGAAAATAAAACCCGCCGTCAACCTTGCGTTTGGCGAAACTGCCGAAGCTGTAGAATTCGGCATCGTCACTGATTTCCGCCCCCAGGTTGACGAAAGATTTGAAATCGGAATGGACCTCGGGGGAGCCCCATATCTGCGCATAGGGCTGGCGGATATACGGGCTGATATGAGGCTGGTTGGCATCGATCAACCCTTGGGCGTCTGCACGCTGCGCACTGCGAACGGTGGGGCCGGCCTTGATGTATTCAAAGCTGATATTGGCAAAGCCTTTCTCGGTGAGGGGCGCGCCCCAATTGGCGGCGATGGATTGGGACAGCCCATCCCCTTCATAATGTTCCCCCCAACTCGTTTCGTACCTACCCCCATAGGCGTCGTCTTTGAGGACGAAGTTGAGAACCCCGGCAATGGCGTCGGAACCGTATTGGGCCGAAGCGCCGTCTCGGAGAACTTCCACGCGGTCCAGCGCGATGGCGGGAATGGCGGTGATGTCCGGGCCTTGGGCTCCATCGGCGGTCCCGCCTCCCAGGAAGGAGATGACGGAAGCGCGGTGCCGGCGCTTACCGTTGATCAATATCAGGGTAGCGTCCGAGGGGAGGCCGCGTAGACTGGCGGGCCGGACCAAAGTCGCGGCGTCGCTGATGGGCTGAGGGTTGATATTGAAAGAGGGGAGTATGTTGGAAAGAAGATCGTCCATGTCCCGGTATCCCTGGGGAGCAAGCTCTCCTCCACCGATCAAATCCACCGGCAAGGATGATTCCAGAAGAGCGCGCTCTTCATGTCGGGACCCGACCACGACAAATTCCCCGAGTTCCACAATCTCCCCGAGTGCTTCTTCATCGAAGATTTCTTCGGCCTCGTCCTGTTGCGCAAACAGGGCCGAGAAAGTAAGAATTGTCAAGAGACTGGATAAGCAAGCGTATTTCATGAGATACATTGGTTTACTGTGAATAAAGACGGATTAATGAATTGAATCTCAATTTAGTTGGCAGAAATCAAGTGATAATTTTAAAAAAATCCCAGTAACTACTCAGGTTCCCAGCGAGGGTGCTGGATCCTCTGGGTAATGAAAGATTAATAATCAGGGACAAGCCAGCGCGGTCAAATATCTTTGCAAGAGCCTTCCAAGCTCCCACTCCCTGTTTTATTCTTTATTTATTCTGCCTACTAAACCACCTGAGTAGTTACAATTCCCAAGTAATATTGTAATTTTACTTTGCTTTAACACGATGGAAATTCACGTTTCCACTCCGGATCAGGGGAGGTTCAAACTTACCTTGAGGTAGTAGAAACCGCCGCTGAATCCATAGGGGGAAGAATCGGGGTATCTGGCGCCGGAAGATCTGGCGTGCGGGTTTTCGGTGGGATAGGTGTCGAAGAGGTTTTGCGCTCCCGCCACCAATCGCATGCCTCTCTTTAATGTGTAACCCAGTTCCGCGTCCATCAAGGTGCGGCTTCCAGCTTCTATGGGCCAACCTACCCAATCGGCATGGTACTCCAAAAATGAGTCGTAATAGCGAAGCCGGGCCAGGAATTGCCAGGAATCCCATCCATGTTGGGCGGTCAGGATACCGCGAAATTCCGGCAGGTTGCGCTCGATTTGATTGATCCTCTTGGTATCGATACCGCTGGAGGTGACACTTTCCACGGAGGTATCGTTCCAAGTGGCCGCCAATGTGAAATTGGTTTCGCCGCCAAAGTGGTCGGTGTTGTAATCAGTCACGAAATCAATCCCCTGGGTGGTGGTGTCAAAGTCGTTGGCAAAGTAGCGCACCGTCCTGATGGCGGCGGCTCCCGGGGCGCCCTGAGCAATCAAATCGGCCCTTTGCTCGTCGGTCAAGTCCGCTTGGCGAGTCAGCGAAATGCGGTCCTGCATCTCAATGCGGTAGTAGTCGATAGTGAAACCGACGTCGCCGATGTTGAACACCGGTCCTCCGGTAAAGTTCAGGGCGGTTTCCGGCTCGAGGGGATCGGCGCCCAATGTTACCGAGGCCGGGTGGGTCGGTGGCAAGGTGGCGTTGTTCACCAGGTTGCCGTCGTCGTCAAAGGCTGATGTAACGTCGACGAGGTTGGCCTGTCCCACCGTGGGCGCCCGAAACCCCGTGCTGATCGATCCGCGCCAAGCAAAGCTCTCGGTCAATTGCCAACGGGTAGACAGCTTTCCGTTGAGGGTACCTCCAAAGTCTTCATAATTCTCATACCTGGCCGCCACGCCGACCAGGACGGCATCGGAAACATCCGTTTCGAGGTCGAAGTAGGCGGAGTAGTTGCCTCGGTCGGCTGTGCCCGCGAACTCCCGGTTAAAGCCCGGGAAGCCATCGGAACGCCGGAGTGGTCGAACCAGGAATTGGGTTCTCCCGCCACAATTTCATATTGCTCTACGCGATACTCGAGACCCAAGGCGACGTTGAGTGGGGAATGCATACCATCCAAATGGAAGGATTGGCTTAAATCGAAGTTGAAGGTGTAGTCCGTCTCCGTGTAGCCCCCGGGCCGGTAGAAGGTAGGGATATCCTCCTTTAGATGGAGAAGCTGTGGATTCACCGTGTTCCAGATGCTGAAAGAGGTGTCGTGTTGCCCCACAACGCCGCTGAAGTCATAAGACCAACCGTTATCCAACTCTCCACGAATGCCGGAAGCCAGGCTCATGTCCGTTGCCACTCCCCCGAAATCCGGGGTAAACCCACCGGGAAAAACATTTCTGGGGTCAAAGACGCTACCATCATCCAAAATGGCCCAGGTAGGATATAACCGCCCTCCGGAGGGGTAGCGATACCAAAAACCCTGGTACATCTTACGTTGCGCCCAGTTGGTAAAAAGGTAGAATTGCCCCTTGCCCAGATCGAAACCCATGTTTCCGAAAATTTTGTAATTGTAATGGATTTGCGGAACGCCCCAGCGCTGGGCGGGCCTTGGCACGTTGTCGCCGGTCAGGATGGCGGTTTCTTCCTCATAGGTGAGTTGGGCCCCGGAAGATCGTTTTTGTTTCAGTTCTTCTCCCTGGTCGATAAGGGCTTGGGCGCCGGTGTGCTGAACGCTGCGACTGGTCGGGTCGACTTTCGTGTATTCGAAACTGAGGTTGGCGAAACCCGTTTCGAGTAAGGGAATGCCAAGGTTGGCGGCGAAGGTGAGAGTGGCGCCGTCTCCCTCGTAATATTGCCCCCAGCGGGATTCCAGAGCGCTGCCGGAAGGATCATCTTTCAAGACAAAGTTGAGCACCCCTGCAACGGCGTCGGTGCCATATTGAGCGGAGGCGCCATCGCACAGCACTTCCACCCGCTTCAGCGCTATGGCGGGTATGGCGGCGAGATCGGAGCCGTGGGACCCATCGGTGACCCCGGCGCCGAAGATGTTGATTACGGATGCGCGATGCCGCCTCTTGCCGTTGACCAGAACCAGGGTGGAATCCCCGGGCAACCCTCGGAGATAAGCTGGACGCACCAGGGACGGACTGCCACTGACCGGCTGTTCGTTAACGTTGTAGGAGGGGATGACAAGTGATAGCATCGAGTCCATGTCCGTGTATCCCTGGTTGAGAAAATCATCCTGGGGGACCACCTCAACCGGAACGGGAGATTCGGCGGCAGAGCGGGCATGATGGCGGGAACCCACCACGACCAATTCTTCGAGTTCGTAAATTTCCTCCTCCGACTCCAATTCCTGAGCCGCTAATTGGGGAACGGCCAGCGAGGTAAGGAGAAAAAAGCAGGTAAGTTGGGATTTCTTATTCATGGGGTGATATACTCCTAATGTAACTACTCAGGTGGGTTAGGGGAGACAATATTAAGGAGTGAGAACCCAGAATAATAAAATACTATAAAAAACATAAAAAAGCTGTACTTTTAATTTTCCATCTGTCATATACTTATGAAAAAGAATGCAAGATAGGGAATCGTAAAAGCGGGCGCTTTTGGAGTTGATTCAAAAGGATCCCGAGGCAGTCGTTGAACTGCTTTTGGATCTGATGGAGCGTGTCGAAGTACTCGAGCAACAGCTTGCTAAAAATAGCCGCAACAGTTCAAAGCCGCCCAGCAGTGATGGGTACCATAAGCCCAAGCCCAAAAGCCTGCGTAAAAAATGCCGGACGGTGGCGCCGACTGGAATTTTGGGAAGGAGATTTGGGATCCTTTCGGCAGAAATGGTCTCAGGTCAAGCGGTTGCAACACCCTCAGGAAAAGCGTCGTTCCTGCGCCTGCATTTGGCTTGCAGTGTTTTCTTTAAGGTGGATAACTGCTTTCATCAGCTTTTTCAAAAATGCCAGAGTAGCTCAGTGGTAGAGCAGGAGACTCATAAGCTCTTGGTCGGCAGTTCAACTCTGCCCTCTGGCACCAACCACCCTGGAACCCCTGCCAGATGGTGGGCAATTTGTCGGGGAGAGTGATTCCAGAGGCCACCGATTCTGAAAACCGGATCGCCCCTACCCTTCTCCCTTATGATTTTTTCCAAAAAAAGTTAACCCGCATGTCTCACAAAATTCGTAGCGAGCGAACGAAGATCGAGTGCTGGTGTGGGCTTCGCGCCGATGAGCGGATGAAGCTGGGTCGACACCCTGCAAAGTCGTGAATCCAACGAAGTCAGCGCCAGTGCCGGCATTCCGGAGCGCAGTAGAATATTTGTGAGACATGCGGGTTAAATGACTACCCGGGGGCTTGACCCCAAGGTCATCAAAGATCGGCAGAAGTGCCGCCTGCCGGTTGCGATGCCTTGGGTCAGTCCCTGTAATAACTTGACTTTATATCCTCTGGGGACTTGCATCACCGGGCAGCCGATCCGTTCCCGCACCAACCGTTCCCGAGTAGATAACCTCGCGACAAATCGCGAAGGCCCCGGACGGAAGATTTGCGAGACCGGATAAAGGCTGCCAAGCGATCAACTAATTCCTAACCGGGCGAACAGGGTATTGCTCCGATTCACCCGGCCGGAAAAAACCGAATATATCCCGTCAATCTAACGCTTGAAAATCACGTAGATGACAGCGAGGGCTGCCAAACCAACCAGACCATTTGAACCGAGTTCCCCGATAATGCTGGTAATTGTGCCAATTACATTACCGGGCACAAAAGCGGCATCCATGCCAAAAATCACTTGGACGACAATGGCCAAAGCTATGAGGGCGATACCTGCTTCTGTTAGTTTCTTAATCCATTTAACGGCTGTTTCGATTATATTTTCCATGATATGTTTTGCTGATTAGTTAGCTTCCGAATTGTAACCAAACCCAGAAGCTAAGATGTTCGTCGACATTAAAGGGGCTAATAATCGGGTATGCTTGGAGAGGTGTCAAATTTTTTCTCACTATCGATTCCCCTTCCGGAAGCCTCTCCGCTGTCGGCCTGCCGCAGATCACCTATCCATCCGGTCACCACGCGACAGCCCGTCGCAGAACGCTGGTTTGAGCCGAAAAATTTCCTTCTTGCCGCCCTGAAACCTGAGGGTGTACAAACCAGCCTCTTCCTGGAAGACCGATATTGGCCATCATGATCATTAAACCCAAAGTTCGCGGATTTATTTGCATTACGGCCCATCCGGAAGGTTGCGCAGCCCATGTGCAGGAGCAAATAGATTTCGTAAGGAGCCAGGCGCCGTTGCGAAATGGTCCAAGGAAGGTTTTGGTGATCGGCGCTTCCACGGGCTATGGCTTGGCGGCGAGAATTGCCGCCGCCTTTGGGGGAAAGGCTGCTACGGTGGGAGTTTTTTTTGAACGTCCCTCCACCAATGGAAGGTGTGCCTCGGCGGGTTGGTACAACTCCGCTGCATTTGAGAAAAAAGCCCGGCGAGAGGGATTATATGTCAAAAGTATAAATGGGGACGCATTTTCCAACCCGGTCAAGGAGCGGGTGATTCGGGTCCTGAAAAACGAACTTGGCCCGCTCGACCTCGTCATCTACAGTTTGGCTGCTCCGAGGCGGGTACATTCCGAAACGGGGCTTCTCCACAAGTCCGTTCTCAAGCCCATTGGAGAATCCTTTTCGGGACCGACCGTCGATACCGATAGAGGGATAATCAAGGACATACACCTGCCACCGGCCTCAAAACGGGAAATTGGGGATACGGTGGCCGTTATGGGCGGCGAGGATTGGGAAATGTGGATGAACCAATTGGGGGAAGCCGGCCTGTTGGGGGAAGGCTGCCGGTCGGTCGCTTTTTCCTATATTGGCCCTAAGCAGACTTGGCCCATTTACAAGCGGGGCACCATAGGACGGGCCAAACACGATCTGGCCAAGGCCGCCCAACGCATCGACGCATCCTTGAAAACCACTGGTGGAGGGGCTTTTATCAGTGTGAACAAAGCCGTTGTCACGCAGGCCAGCGCTGCCAACCCCAACCTTCCCCATTACATTTCCATTCTTTACAAAATCATGAAGAACAAAGGGCTTCACGAGGGTTGCATCGAACAGCTTTACCGCCTTTACGCCACCCAGATGTATAACGATTCGGGTACCAGCCTCGACGAAACGGGCCAGGTCCGCCTCGATGACTGGGAGATGAAGCCGGAAGTCC
The DNA here is from genome assembly GCA_014529615.1 of Opitutia bacterium. Taxonomy (GTDB): domain Bacteria; phylum Verrucomicrobiota; class Verrucomicrobiia; order Opitutales; family UBA2995; genus JAABVD01. The sequence goes on along the minus strand of JAABVD010000075.1, from coordinate 4,937 downwards.
AGAACGCCGTGGCCATGTTGTGGAAACAGGTGACCAATGAAAATTTCCAGGACATTACCGATTATGCCGGTTACAAGGCCGAGTTTTTAAAACTCTTCGGTTTCGGAATTCCCGGGGTGGATTACGGAGCCCCCTGCGATCCCGAAGTCGATTTTTAAAGTCCGGGGTTTCCCCAGGTCAACTGAACGAGCGACCACACCCGCAAGTGGTCTTGGCGTTTGGATTGGTAATTTCGAATCCTTTGCCGTGTAGGCCGTCGTCAAAATCGACCACCGATCCGGCCAAGTGAGCCAGGCTCGTTTCGTCCAAGAGAAAGGAGACGCCTCCATTCCGGAGCACTTGGTCCCCCTCTTTGGCTTGATCAAAACCCATACCGTATTCCATGCCGGAGCAACCGCCGGCATCCACGAATATGCGCAGCATTTTATCGGGATCGTTCTCGTTATCGTGCAAGGCGGCAATCCGCCTGGCGGCAGATTCAGTTATTGAAATCATGCCACCATCCATGACCCAAACGGCAAAAAAGTCAACCTTACCAATGCGTTTTCTTTGCCCCACCCTCCCCGGTTCCATTCGCGACGCCACCCTCCTTTTCAAATAGGCGCTTGAAAATGTTGAAGCAATGCTATCTAGTTTTCATTCATGGCGATACCTTGGCAAGGCCTACAGCAAGAACAAAAGCAGTCCCAAACCCTGGTCCTGGCTCCTCAACTGCGGCAGTCGCTTAAAATCCTGCAGGCCCCCACCTTGGATTTACGCAATGAAATTCTCGGGGAGTTGGAAACCAATCCCGCTCTGGAAGAGTTGCCCATGGAGGGGACCAGCCTCGAATCCGCCTTGGGCAATGATGAAGAAGCCTCACTGCCCGACTCTTCCGAGGAAATGAATTTTGAGACCCTGCAACAATTGGATAGGGATTGGCGCGAACAATTGGCCCGGGAGGGCTCCAACCAGATTTATACCTCGGAGGATTCTAAAAAGAGGCAGCACTTTTTCAACAGCCTGGTGAGCGGAATCAGCCTGCAGGAACACCTGATGGGCCAAGCCAAGCTGTCCGACCTGGACGAGGAACAAATCGAAGCCATGGGGTTTTTAATCGGGAGTCTGGATGATCGAGGATATTTGACCGCATCCTTGCTGGAGCTTTCCCTCCTGTCCCGAAAACCGCTGGGGAAATTGAAGGAAGCCCACCGCGTCTTGAAGACCCTCGATCCCCCGGGAATCGGGGCCGAGGATCTGCAGGACTGTCTGTTGATTCAACTGAAACAACGAGACCGGGAAAACAGTTTGGCGGCAAGGGTGGTAAAGCATCATTTCAACCTTCTACCGCGCCGCCGAATTCCCGAAATCGCCAAGCGCACTGGGAACGGCCTGGGAGAGGTGGAGGACGCCATCGAAGAGATAGCCACCCTCGATCCCTCTCCGGGAAGAAAGTTCAGTGATGATACCAACCACGTCGTTACTCCGGATGTAACGGTGGAAAAGGACAATGGGTATTGGACCGTGTCCCTGAACGATGAATACATACCGCGATTGCGCATCAGCAATGTGTGCAAGGAAATTATCGCCCGCGGGAACCTGAGCAAAGAAGAGAAGGAATACATCCGGGAGAAAATTCGATCGGGAAAGTTCATCATCAATTCCATTGAACAGCGCCAACAAACCATCGAAAAAATCACGCGTTGCATCCTCACTTTTCAAAAGGACTTTTTTGAAGATGGGCTGGGTAAATTGCGCCCTCTCACCATGATCCAAGTGGCCGAAGAAGTCGGGGTTCACGAAACGACGGTGAGTCGGGCCATAGCCGGAAAATACATCAAAACACCCCATGGGCTATTTCCCTTGAAGTACTTTTTTACGCCGGGGTATTCCTCGGGCGACGGTGAATCTCTTTCCAATACCACAATCAAGGAAATGGTCGCTCAGATTATTGACGCGGAAGATCCTGCCAAACCTTTCAGCGATCAGGTGGTCGTCAATAAATTGAAAGGAAAAGATATCGAGATTGCCCGGAGAACAGTGGCGAAATACAGGGAGGAACTCGGAATACCACCCACCTATCTGAGGCGACGTTATTCCGACTGACCTCCGGGCCTGGTAGCGGAGTGAGGCCGGGGCCACCCCTGCCTGAATTCAACGAATCAAAGCATTGACGTTTTCTTGAACCCGCATGATCACGGTGGGTGTAATGTCGCGGTTGGGAACTTCGAATTCCATTTTTGATTTCACGTGCAGGTAGCGCAGGCTCTTATCGGCGGCAGAGGCAGAAGCACGGCGCAGGATGCGTTTACGTTCCAGCATGAGGGAAACGATCTGTTTAAGGGCATCGGATTCTTCGCTCCCTGCCGCCTCTGTTGCCTCAAAGAAACTGAAGAACAATTCCTCCAGCGTTTTCTGGTAATTCAAGTTCTCTTGCCGAACATCGGGTTCGGATTTGTATGTTCGCGTCCAACGGCCTATGATTCGGGTTTCTTGAGGTAATTGGTCCAAGCCATCCCCAAGAAGATCCTGCCGGGACAAAAATCCCTCCCGATCCTGAGTGAGGAAGCAATGTACGGTATCCCCATCGTTAAAGGGATTGCCAGAAACAGAGGATTTCTTACCAAAAGGCTTTAATTCCCACTCCATGAAGTCAGGTTCGTTTGGTGAACCCCGCAATAAAAAGCAGATTGTTTCCCTACCATCAAGTGCGGGCTTTGCAAAGTTCCGACAATCCGGACAGGCGTTGGATTATTATCGGTGACGTCCACGGTTGTATAAGGGAACTGGAAGATTTGCTACACAAGGTAAACCCCGGTAAAAAGGACCGGGTACTTTTCCTGGGTGATTTGGTCAATCGCGGTCCCCATTCCAGGAAAGTGGTTCGATTGGCTCGGGGCTTGGAAGCGTTATCCTTAATGGGAAACCATGAACTTCGCCTGCTGCAGTACCGCTACAGTCAGGATTCCGCCCATCTCAATGCCAATGATAGAAAAACCGTGGAAACTCTTGAAGAGGAGGATTGGGCCTATCTTTCATCCATGGCCCTGACCCTGCATTGGCCCCGAAATAATTGCCTCTTTGTGCATGGAGGGTTCCTGCCCGCAATTCCCTGGCAGGAACAGGATGCCTCCATCGTGACCAGGGTCCGGAATATTTGCCATGACGGAATGCCCTGTAAGCAAAAGGATTGCCCATCGGGCACATTTTGGGCCGATAATTGGGACCAGAAGCCGTTCGTCGTCTACGGGCACTCTCCACAACCTTCTGTTGTTCCAAAAGCGAGGTCGCTGGGTATCGATACCGGGTGTGTTTGGGGAGGAAAACTGACCGCTTATATTTTGCCCGAAAAAAGGCTGATACAGGTGGATGCGCGCAAGAAGTACATTCCATAGAAATCGGGTTGTTTATCCCGCATGGGAGACCTAATGTCCGCCCCCATGTCGAGTTTAATCAAGCCCCTCATTGGGTTCCGGGATTGCCTGAACCCTCAGTCCCGTATGTAAATCCTGGGCAATCCCCCACGACCTGGCATGAACGCTCACGACGGATCAACTGGCCGACCCTTGAAAAAACAGGGCTATTCACTGGATTACCTGCTCGGACTTTCCCAGAGGGAACTGCGGCATTTGGACCCGGACCTCTTGCAGGCAATGCCACCGGTGGAGTTGGCCCACGTGATCGACCGGCTGGAAATCGATCAGAGGCGGGAAATCCTGCGCATGGTTTCCGACGATATGGCCACGGAAATCCTGGCGGAAATGGATACCGAGGCCAGCGCCGAAGTGGTCGAGGCAATGGGGGAGCAACGCGCGGTAAAATTTCTGGAGGAACTTGATCCCGACGACGCCACCGACGTGGTCGGCGAATTGGAGGACGACAAGCGGGAGGATCTTCTGAGCAAAATGGAGCCGGAATCGGCCCAGGAGATTAAAGAACTGCTGGAATATGAGCCGGACACAGCGGGGGGAATCATGACTCCCGACGTATGTTGCACGCATGATTTTTTCCAGGTGGACGAAGCCATCAGGGCGATTCGCAAACAGACTTCCGAGTTGGAAACCATTTACTATGTCTACGTGGTGGACGGATCCAAAAAGTTGGTTGGGGTCGTTTCGCTGAGAGATCTCATGATGGCCACTCCCGAAACTGCAGTGGCTTCCATCATGAAGACAAAGATGTTGGGGGTTCTATCTCCGGAAACGGACCGGGAACAAGCGGCCTATCTGATGGGGGAATACAATTTGATCGCCCTCCCCGTGGTCGATACCGGCAACAGGCTTCTCGGTATCGTCACTCATGACGACGTGATCGATATTCTGCAAGCCGAGGCAACCGAGGATATTCAGAAACTGGTGGGCGCCGGCGCAGATGAAACGGTGCACGATCTCCTTTCCTACAGCCTCAAGAAACGCCATATATGGCTGCAAGTGAATTTGCTCACCGTTTCCCTTGCTGCCGGGGTGGTATCGTTCTTCGAAGAACAAATCGCCAGCGTCACCTTCCTGGCCGTCTTCATGCCGGTTATTGCGGCAACCGGCGGCAATACCGGTGCTCAGACCCTGGCCGTGGTAATCCGCAGCCTCGCCTTGGAGGGCATCCGGGATGCGGACAAACTCAAGCTCACCATTAGAGAACTTCTCAAAGGATTTCTAAATGGGGTTGGAGTTGGATTGGTTGGAGCAATTATGGCTTATTTCATTAAGCGGGATTTGACGGTTTCTTTCGTGGTCTGGGTATCCATGGTTCTGACCATGGCCATTTCCGGATTTTGCGGCGCCTTTATCCCCCTGATCCTGAAAAAAATGGGGTTGGATCCAGCGCAAAGTTCTTCCATCTTCCTGACCACAATTACCGATATAACGGGCTTTTTTATTTTTCTCAGCCTCGGTTCATGGCTATTACTTTAAATCCTGTCATGGAGGGAAACACAAAACTGCTAACGGTGGCCGAGGTTA
>JAABVD010000074.1 GCA_014529615.1 Opitutia bacterium | reverse complement strand
GACTGCCTTTAACTCCATCGATCCGGTAATGCTTGGCTAGACGTTCGTTGATCCAGACAAAATCTGAGTCGAGAAAAGTGGTTACCGGCATGTTTTTCTTCAGTACCCGTTCGAAGAATATCTCGCTTTCCTCGCGCATGAAGCCCTCCAGCAATGGATCATATTCCCGGTAGAGTTTGGGATCCGGCCTCATAGCGCCAATTGTTTTGAATTGCAGCCAGTTTGCCGTGAAATCTCTAACAAACCATTTCGACTTCTTATGGGCCAGCATCCGGGTCACCTCTTTTCGAATTACATTTGGCTGAAGTAGTTGTCCACTTTCGGCCAAGCCGAGCAATTGGTCGTCGGGCATGGAATTCCACAGAAAATAGGAGAGCCGGCTGGCCAGAGCCCAAACATCTCTCCCGTCTCCAGCATCGTGATTGAAAAGGAAGCGGGGGGAGCAAAGGACCCCCTCCACTACGTTGCGCATCGATTCCACCTCGCTGAGTCCCCGTTTCAATCCGGTCCGGTAGAGTCGGACGAATTTCTCTACCGTAGTATCGGGTACGGGACGTCGAAAGGCGCGCAAGAGAAAGTCTTCGATTTGAGAACTGATTTCGGCCGGGGTGGCTCCCTTACTTTTCCCGAGCAATTTTTGCTGCGCGTTGGATGGCCAGGATTCGAGAACAGGTCCGTCGACCCCGATTTCTTTTACATGGAGGAGGTCTGCCACGAGCATTTCTTCCCCGCCGACCTGGGCGATGGGGGAACGGTTCAGGACCGCGCCGGAGGCATAGTGAATCATCACGTTTTCGCCTTTATTGAGCCGCACCTCCACTGCGTCGGATTCCACCTGATTGCCCACATAGAAGAATCCTACTCTGCGGCCGGGAACTGAAGCGGCATCCATATGCCGCGCTTCCGATGCCTGAATGGCCACAATGGCCACCAGACGCAAAGCGTCATTGGGTCGCCTTTCCCGCGATTTGAGCGATTGTTCATAACTTTCATCGAGATAGGTGTATTCGATTCCACGCTCTTCCAGTACCGTCCGTAAGTCCTCGGCAAAAGCCGTTACCTTTATGACGTAAATTCCGTCCTGAGGAACGACGAAGCCTTTGGGCCACATCACGTGCTTACGGTCCCGGCTCGAAGAGGTGACTACGAACCCGTCCCGTTCTTCCACGTTATATCCGTGACCAATCTCGCCCATCGTATAAACGCGCTCCTGACGGATGTCGGCGCCGCTTACCAGGGCATGTCGGGCAAGTTTCCGCGCATTGTTCTGCAATTTCAGGACTAATTCGGGGTTGGCATCCAAGGTGGCCGCCAGATTGTCGAATCCTTCCAATTCCGGATCGGCCGGCAGGTGTTCTGACATCCTCAAATTGATGCCAAGCAATTCTTTAACCGTATTGTCCAAGGCGCTGTGGCTAAGGCGGCGTATGGCAATCCTGCCTTTGCTTCCCTGTGCTTCCGCCGCTGCCCGCAGTTCGGTCTCGATGGCCTTGAGAACGCGTAACAATGCATCGGTCGGTGGCCGGGGTTCTTCTTCGGGCGGCATGTCCCCGAGGGTAAGAATTTCGGACACATTCTGCCATATGACCGCGTTTTCCGCATGGGTGAAATCCCTGCTCAAGGTGTCGAGCCGGAGGTCTCCCTTTTGCTTCTTCTCTCCGTGGCATTTGGCGCAATGCTCCCGAATAAAGGGGGTAATCAATGCGTCGAACTCCCCTCGGGCGGTCAAAGATACCCACCCCATCAGGAAAATCAGCCCTGCCAGGGGGCCGAAAACCAATCTTATGCGCCTGTCCATATTGCGGTGATGCCTTCAGCTCCGCGGAGATCCTTCAGCGTCGCTGCAGGCTAAGCCAACAGGTGATTGATATTTCCCGTGCTCACGGCGAACCTGTCCGCTTCGATTCCCATTTGCTGCAGCATGGTGACATATACATTGCATAGGGGAGTCGTTTCTTCATCGAAGATGAGGTCTTTGCCGTCGTGACGCAAGCCACCTCCCGCCAACAGGACGGGCAAATTTCTGTTGGAGTGAGAACTTCCATTTCCCAGCCCACTGCCGAAGAGCACTTGTGTCCGGTCCAACAAGCTGGCGTCCCCATCCCGGATTCCTTTCAGGCGGGTGAGGAATTTTGCCAGGGATTTGGTGTGCATTTGTTCGATCTTGATGAGTTCTTCCAACACTTCAGGATCTTTACCATGGTGGGATTGGCCGTGGTAACCGGAGAGCTGTTGGCCGTCCAACAGGATGGGCAATCCACCGGCCGGCAATTCGATCGAGACCACGCGGGTGGAGTCATGCTGTAAGGCCAGCACGGTCAATTCCAGCATCAGGTCCAGGTTCTGGTGGAAGCTGACCGGTCGTTCCCTCAGGGGCGCCACCCCGGGTTTGGGGGTATTGATCCACTGCTGTTGCCGCTTGATGCGTTTTTCCACATCGCGGATGGAAGAGAAATAGCCTTCAACTTTTTCCCGATCCTCGTAACCGATTTCCCTTTGCAGGGAGCGGGCGTCCTCGGCAACCATGTCCAGGATACTACGGCTGAAGTCCATTGCCTTGCTGGCGGCCTCGGGATTGAGGTCGTCCACAAAAAGTTTTTGGAAAACTTTGAACGGGTCGGGTTCGGGAAGTAGGGGAACCCCGTTTTCATCCCAGGACAGGGTTTGGGTGGGCTTGCCTTCGGACGCTCCCAGTTGGAGGGAGTGAAACCGGCTGTTTTGGCTCAGTTGCTTGGCCGCCATCTGGTCGAGGGTGATTTGATTGCGCACCATGACGGATTCGCCGATATACTCGGGCTGATAGACGCCGGAAAGGAAGGAAGGGGTGCCCTTGTGCCCGCCGTTGATGCCATGATCGACCCCGGAAACCACCGTGAAATCCTTGCGGTGCGGCAACAAGGGTTCGAGTAGGCGCGGAACGGTATTGCCCCCCTTCTTGGGGTGCCATTCTCCCGGGTACATGCCCAGAAACGTGCCTATGCAAACCAGCCGTTTGCGGGCGTCTGCCACGGGTTTTACCGCTGCTGCCGGTAGTGGAATGGATTGGAGGAAGGGCAGGGCCATCAGACCCCCGGTGCTACGGAGAAATTGCCGCCGATTGAGATGAAGTAATTTTCTCATCAGTTCAGAATATTATCGAAAATATACCCCATGGGTCAACTAACAAAATTTGCCTGCCGCCGGGTGAACTCCAGGGTACAATTTAAATGGTTGAAGAAATTCAGCTTCAACTATTTAAATTATCGACCTGGGTATTCTTATGCATAAACGACTCCGCATCGGCCTTGCCTCGCTTGGGTTGGCCACTCCTGGATTCCTTTTCGGTAATGTGCCGGTGGTCGAGCCGCCCTTGGGCAGCTTGGTCGGCAACTATTGTGTCAGTTGCCACAACCCCGAAGAGAAGAAGGGGAAACTCGACCTCGAATCCATCCTCGAGGTGGACATGTCTCAGCATTTTGAAATTTGGGAAGAGGTGGCCTGGATGTTGCGCGAAAGGGAAATGCCTCCCCAGGATGAGCCCGATCAACCGCGCCCGAGTGAGGCCGAATACGTGGTGGCGGTGAATTGGCTGGATGAAAGGCTGGGTGGAAAAGGCACAAAGGCACAAAGGTACGAAGGCACAATGGCTGTAGGGGAATCAGGAATTTTGGCGGTTGTGGAACAATACTGTATCAGTTGCCACAACGCCCAGGAAAACAAGGGCGCCATGGACCTTGATGCCATTCGCTGGGACGATGTGCGAAATCATCCGGAAATTTGGGAAAAGGTCGTCACCCGGCTCCAATCGCGCCAGATGCCCCCGGCCGATCGAAAACGACCGGGCGAAGAGACTTATGAAGTCGTTCTGGCCAATTTGTCGGAGACCTTGGATGAAGCGGCCAAGCGGGATCCCAACCCGGGGCGAACGGAAACCTTTCGGCGGCTGAACCGCACCGAGTATCAAAACGCCATTCGCGATCTCCTGGCCCTGGAAATCGACGCGGCAAATTTACTGCCCAAAGACGAGGAAAGTCATGGTTTCGACAACGTCACCGTGGGGGCCTTGTCCCCCAGTTTGCTGGATCGCTATATTTCCGCCGCTCAGAAAGTGAGCCGCTTGGCCGTGGGCGCTCCCGGTGATAAACCGCGCGGGAACAGCTTTCGAATGCCAGCCGACCATACCCAGGAAAAGCACGTTGAAGGCCTTCCCCTCGGCACCCGTGGCGGAGCTTTGTTGCCTTATACCTTCCCCCAGGATGGCGAATACGAAATCGAAATCAGGCTCATGCGGGACCGCAATGAGCACGTGGAAGGGCTGAGGGAACCCCACGTAATGGAAATTCTGCTCGATGATGAAGTCGCGCAACGGTTCACCATCGATCTCCCCACCGACCGCCGGGATCACAGCGCGGTGGACCGGCATCTCAAGACCCGTACTTTTGTCGAGGCGGGGCCGCGCAAAGTGGGGGTAACCTTTCTGAAAAACCCCTTTTCCTTATCCCAAAATAAACGGCAGCCCTTCCAGGCCCATTTTAATTTTCACCGCCATCCGCGCCGGTCGCCGGCGGTATATCAGATTTCCATCACCGGGCCCTACGAGGGGCGCGGATCGAACCTGACCCCCAGCCGGGAGAAGATTTTCATTCGTTATCCGAATAAGCCTGGGGAAGAAGAGGGAGTTGCCCGTGAGATTCTGGCCAATCTCATGAGGCGAGCCTATCGTCGTCCTATTTCCGAGCGGGACCTGGAAAAACCCATGACTTTTTACCGGGAAGGGGCCGAGGAAACCCAGGCCTCGCTCGAGAGCTATGCCGGGCAAGCGGGATTTGAAGCGGGAATAGAGACCGCGCTCAGTTCCATACTGGTCAATCCCGAATTCATCTTTCGCATCGAAAGGGATCCCGAGGGGGTAAGACCGGGAGAGGCTTACCGCATCAGCGATCTGGAATTGGCCACCCGGTTATCCTTTTTTATTTGGAGCAGCCTGCCGGATGATGAATTGCTCGGGGCAGCCATAGCGGGAAGCCTCAGCCAACCCGATGTCTTGGAGAAACAGGTGCGCCGGATGTTGGCGGATGCCCGTTCCTCCAACCTGGTGGACAATTTTGCCGAGCAATGGCTGCACCTGCGCAATCTCGAATCGGTCGTGCCCGATCTTCGACTGTTTCCGGATTTTGACGATAATTTGCGCCGGTCCCTGCGCCGGGAAACGGAACTGTTTTTCGAAAGCGTCCTGAGGAATGACCGCAGTGTGTTGGACCTGCTCAAAGCCGACTACACCTACCTCGATGAACGCTTGGCCCATCATTATGACATTCCCCACGTTTTTGGCAGCCGGTTTCGCCGGGTTGAACTCGATCCATCCCAAAAACGGGGCGGCTTGTTGCGGCACGGTAGCATTCTGACCGCGACTTCCTACTCCACGCGAACTTCACCTGTCATCCGGGGCAATTGGGTTTTGGAGAATTTCATCGGCACCCCCGCCCCTCCACCCCTGCCCGACGTGCCCGCTTTGGATGAAGCCAAAGTAAGCGCCGGACTTTCCGTGCGGAAGCGACTGGAACAGCACCGCGCCAATCCCGCTTGTGCCAGTTGCCACAACCTCATGGACCCCGTCGGGTTTGCCTTGGAAAATTACGATGCCATCGGACGATGGAGGGAATTCCAGGGTGGGGAAGCCATCGATGTGTCGGGAGGACTTCCGGACGGCTGTGTTTTGCAAGGGGTCGAGGGCTTGGAGGACGGCTTGCTCCTACGCCCGGAATTATTTGTTGGCACTTTGAGCGAAAAATTGCTTATTTTTGCCTTAGGTAGGGGAATGGAGTATTATGACGCCCCGGCCATCAGGGAAATTGTTAGAAATGCCAAAGCCAATGATTACAGGTTTTCTTCCATCGTTCTCGGCATCGCCCAAAGTGTCCCCTTTCAAATGAGAACGAGGTTGCAAGAGGAATATGCCTCCACACAATTGATCGAAAGGAAATTACCATGAATTACATCACCAAAAAATCCATTCCTCGGAGATCCTTTATCAAGGGGGTGGGGACGACGTTGGCCTTGCCCCTTCTCAACGCCATGGTTCCGGCCGCAACCGCTCTGGCCAAGACCCCGGGGAATTCCGTCCGACGCCTGGGTTACGTTTTCATGCCCATGGGTTGCGACCAATCCCGCTGGACCCCCCGAAGCGAACATACCCTGGACAAACTATCCCCCATTCTCGATTCCCTGGCCCCGGTAAAGGACCAGACCACCGTATTGACCAACATGGAATTGAGGAGCGCCTATCCCGGATCCCACGCCACGTCCAATTCCTCCTTTCTCAGTTGCGCCAAGGCAAAGGTCACCGAGAGTTCCGATTATTATCTCGGCACCACGGTAGACCAACTTGCCGCCCAGCAAGTGGGACAGGAAACTCAACTCCCGTCCCTGGAACTCGCCATGGATCTGCTGCAGATCACCGGTCAATGTGATAACGGCTATGCCTGTGTCTACCAGAACAATCTTTCCTGGTCTTCTCCCACCACCCCCCTCCCGGCTGAAGCGCATCCGCGCATCGTATTTGAACAATTGTTCGGGGACGGAGGTACTCCGGAAGAACGCCGCTCCGCCCTGCGCAAACGGAGCAGTTTGCTCGACTCCGTGGCCGACAGCATCGAGCGCCTGAGGCGCGAGTTGGGTCCGAGCGATCGATCGCGGATCTCCCAATACCTGGAAGCCGTTCGAGAAGTGGAACGCCGCATACAACAGGCCGAGGCGGCTTCAAAGGATAGCCCCCTGCCCGATCTGGACCGCCCCATGGGGGTGCCCGCCGCCTATGCCGACCATGCCCGACTCATGTTCGATCTCCAACTCCTGGCCTATCAAGGGGACATCACCCGCATCTCAACCTTCCAGATCGCTCGGGAAACCAGCAATCGGTCCTATCCCGAAATCGGGGTTTCGGACCCGCACCATCCCCTTTCCCACCACGGCGACGATCCGGAAAAAATAGAGCGGATGTCTAAAATCAATGCTTTCCACGTCTCCCTCTTTTCCGAGTACCTGCAAAAGCTCAAGGCAACTCCCGAGGGTAACGGATCTCTCCTCGACAACGTCCTCATTCTCTACGGCAGCGGCATCGGAAATCCCAATGTGCACGATCACACCAATCTTCCCATCATCGTATCGGGTGGAGCGGCTGGAGGCATGAAAGGGAACCGGCACATTCGTTTCGATGATGCAACCCCTCTGGCCAACCTGCACCTCACCCTTTTGGACAAGGTGGGGGTTGATTTGGATTCCTTCGCCGACAGCACCGGAAAAGTCGATGAACTCTTCCTGCCTTTGTCGGTTTAAATTGAGTTGAGATGAGTTGTTGAACTAACCACAGAGATCACAGAGGACACAGAGAGAGAGGCTCCGTTGGCGCCAATAAGGAATGAGGAATGGAAAGACAGAATGGGACCCGCCTAGGCCAAGGCCTACGGCTTGGCATGCAGAGGGTTATCGTGATCGTGATCTTGATCATGATCATGATCGAAAACCTCTGAGGAATTGACCACGGATTTAACGGATGGACACGGATAGGGAATCAGGAATTGACCACTACAACAGGGGTATGATGAAGGCGTCACTTCTTCTGGGACTCGGCCTGTTGCTCGGTCCGAACCTTCGGGCTGAGGGTGATTCCCTGGCCGGTGCGGTGGAAAGAAAAGAATCCTTCCGTATCCAGGCGCTTCTCTCCCGGGATATCGACGTCGACCAGGCTCAGGTCGATGGCATGACGGCGCTGCACTGGGCCGCTTATCACGACGACACGGAACTGGCCAGAACACTGCTCGATCGTGGCGCCAATGCCGCGGCGGAAAATCGTTACGGGGTAACGCCGCTCTATCTGGCCTCTCTCAACGGCAATCCCGGGTTGGTGGAGGAATTACTTCGTGCCGGGGCCGATCCCAATTCGGCCATGCCGGGAGGTGAGACCGCCTTGATGACGGCGTCGCGGACCGGGGTGGTCGGGGCGGTTATTGCATTGCTCGAAGCCGGGGCCGAGGTGGAGAAAAAGGAGTGGAAAGGCCAGACCGCCATAATGTGGGCCGCGGCCCAAGGACACTTGGAAGTGGTCGAAACACTCCTGGAAGCCGGGGCCGATTTTCTCACACCCTTGGAATCGGGATTCACCCCACTGTATTTCGCCATACGGGAGGGACACGGGGACGTGGTTGCGATGTTGCTCGATGCCGGGGCCGACGTAAACGGAGCCATGGATTTGGCCAAACCTTCCTCGAAAGGTCCTATGAACGGGACCAGTCCATTGTTTTTGGCGGTAGAAAACGGCCATTACGATTTGGCCGTCGCACTGCTCGATGCCGGGGCCGATCCCAATGACCGTCGAACCGGTTTCACCCTTTTCCACACCCTTACCTGGATACGCAAACCCGATATTGGCGAGTCCATCAGAGGAGCTCCCCCCCCGAGGGGATCGGGAAAGAGGAACAGCGAACAATTCGTGCGCGAACTCGTGGCGCGCGGGGCCGAGGTCAACGCCCGGTTGACCCGGGGCAGAAGAGCGGGTAGGGGACGAGTGAGCCAGATCGGCGCCACGCCATTCTTCATGGCCGCCGACAGGGCGGATCTCCCCTACATGAAACTCCTTCTGGAACTGGGGGCGGATCCCTTTATTCCCAATGAAGATGGTTGCACCGCCCTCATGGTGGCGGCGGGTATTGGAAGTTTTGCCCCCGAGGAAGAGGCGGGCACGGAAATGGAATGCCTCGAAGCGGTGAAATTCCTCGTATCGGTGGGTTTGGATGTAAACACGGTCGATGCCAATGGAGAAACCGCCATGCATGGCGCCGCCTACAAGAACGCTCCAGCCGTGGCCAGATACCTGCATGAACAAGGGGCCGATATCAACATATGGAATTCCAAAAACAAAATGGAGCGGACCCCCCTGTTGATTGCGGAAGGGTATCGGCCGGGGAACTTCAAACCTTCCTTCGCCACCGTCGACGCCATAATCGAGATCATGCTGGCACAAGGGGTTGAACCCCCCACCGGACCCAAACCCAAGCATTCGAACTACAATTTTTAATTCGTTCGGCCAAGGGAAGCGCCCAAAGGCGCGGATTCGGAATTAAAAGGGTTTAACCACAAAAAACTCAAAGTTGTAGGAGCGGCTTTACG
>JAABVD010000073.1 GCA_014529615.1 Opitutia bacterium | reverse complement strand
GATTTCGAAGCCATGGAGGTGGAGGTCTTGGAGGAATTCCTTCCCAAGCTGGTGGCCACCAAGTACGCGGGCATGGAATTCGATGTGCGCGGGCGGGCGGCCGAAACCCGCGACAACAACAAGGAAATCATTTGGGGGGTATACTTTATCCTGGCCGTGGTCTATGCTCTGCTGGCCATTCCCTTTCGCAGTTACTTCCAGCCCCTTATCGTGATGTCCGCCATCCCCTTTGGGGTAGTTGGAGCGATAATCGGACACTGGGTCATGGCGGTCGTTTTCGGGTGGAACGGTGGCGACCCCAAATTGTTCCAGTCTTCCATGTTCGGCATGATGGCCCTTTGCGGGGTGGTAGTAAACGACAGCCTGGTCATGGTCCACTTCATGAATGGCAGGGTGAAGGAGGGTATGCCCCTGGGGGAGGCGGTTCGCCTGGCCGGGGTTCGCCGCTTTCGTCCCATCCTGCTGACTTCCCTTACCACCTTTTGCGGCTTGGCCCCCCTCATGTTGGAGGACAGCCCCACCGCTTCCTTTCTCATACCCATGGCCATATCCCTGGGATGGGGCATCCTTTTCGCCACCACCATCACCCTGATTCTGGTGCCGGTGCTGGTTTTGATTTTCGATGATTTGAAACACTCACTCTACAAGGTCTATAACATCGCGCCCCATGCATCGGAGAGCGCGGTTGAAGAAAAGGCTCCGGGCTGACCCAACCTTCAATTCCACGAGAAAAATGCACCGAATAATTGCCTGGTTTGCCAGAAACGGAGTGGCCGCCAATTTGCTCATGGTCGCTATTCTGGCCGGGGGAGTCTGGTCCGGATTTAACCGGATCGTGTTACAACAGTTCCCCGATTTTCCTTTGCGCTTCATCACTGTCTCCATGCTCTATCGCGGGGCAACCCCCGGGGAAGTGGAACAGAGTATCATCACCCGTTTGGAGGAGAACCTCTACGATATCGAGGGCTTGAAGGAAATGACGGCCACGGCCACGGCCAATATGGGGACGGTGATGCTCGAGATCGAGGAAGGTTACAGCTTGAGCGAAAAACTGGACGAGGTGACCAATCGGGTTTCCACCATTCGGGCACTCCCTCCGGATGCGGAGCGACCCCAAATCAGCCTGGCCTCGCGATCTGAACGCGCCATAACCCTGGTTTTATCGGGGGACCTGAGCGAGAAAGAAGCGAAAAAGCTGGCTGAGCAAATCCGCGACGAGGTGGCGAGCCTTCCCGGCATTACCTTGACCTCTCTGAAGGCAGTCCGTCCCTACGAAATAGCCATTGAAGTTTCCGAGGCGACACTGCGGCAGTATGGGTTGACCTTTGAGCAAATCGCCCGGGCCATCCGCAGGTCCTCGGTCGATTTGTCAGCCGGCAGCGTGAAGACGGAAACGGGCCGCATTCTGCTGCGCACCGACCATCAGGCTTACAACTACGAGGACTACTCCTCCATTACCGTTTTGACGCGAGCCGATGGCAGCAAATTGAGGTTGGGAGATATTGCCACCGTCATAGACGGTTTCGATGAAACGCCCATCATCGCCCAATTCAATGGTGAACGGGCCATTGCCATCGATGTGTTCAGGGCGGGGAAGCAGAACGTCATAGAGATCGGCCGCCAGGTAAAGGAATATATCGCGAACAAACAGCAACAATTGCCCGAGGGGATTCGCCTGAGTTTTTGGGATGATGATACCGAGCGCATAAAGGTTCGCCTGTCCACCTTGCAGGATAGCGCCATATTGGGCTTCTTGCTGGTGGTCGTCATCTTGTCTCTTTTTCTCCGGCCGAGCCTGGCCTTTTGGGTGGCTTGGGGCATTCCCATTGCCTTCGCCGGAACGTTTTTGGTTCTGCCCTACTTGGGAGTGACCCTGAATGTCGTTACCCTGATGGCATTTATAACTACCTTGGGGATTGTGGTAGATGATGCCATTGTGACGGGGGAAAACGTCTTTCAGCACATGCAACGGGGGGAGAAACCCTTGATGGCCTCCATCAAGGGCACTAACGAGGTTGCCGTTCCGGTCATCTTCGGGGTCATTACCACCATGGTCGCCTTTTACCCCCTCATGATGCAGTCCGGGAGAATGGGCAGTATTTTCGCCAACATCCCCATCGTGGTGATTCCGGTTCTGTTTTTCTCCCTGATCGAGTCAAAATTGGTCCTGCCGGCTCACCTGAAGCATTGTACCCGTTTGATGGATGTGCGGAAAAAGCGCAATCCCTTTACCCGGTTCCAGCGGTTTTTTGCTGACGGCCTGGAACGGTTCATACTGAAGTACTACCGTCCGGCTTTGAATTGGGCGCTGATCAATCGCTACGCCTCCTTGTCCATTTTTGTGGGATTCCTCCTGGTTTTTGTAGCGCTCGTTTTCGGTGAGCGCATTGCTTTCAGGAGCTTTCCCAACGTTCCATCCGATACAACCACCATTACCCTCCAGATGCCGGCGGGAACCACCTTCGAAACCACCCGGGAGAAGGTCGCCATGATAGAGGCGTCCGCCCTGCAATTGAAACGGGACGTCAATGAGCGATCCGGAGAGACGGTTATCCGAAATGTGTTTGCCACGGCCGGGGGACAACCCTTTGGAAGATCCCGGCGCCGTAGCGCCACTCCGGTTGCCGGAATTGCCGAGGTTGGCGAAATCCTCATAGAATTGAGCCCTGCCGAAACGCTCGACCTATCCTATGGAAGCCGGGAACTGATCACCGAGTTGCGGCAGGTCATTCCCCCTATCCCCGAAGCAGAACAGTTGAATTTTTCCTTTTCCCGTTTCGATTCGGGCGCCGCCATGACGTTCGAGCTCATCCATCCCGACATCGATCTGCTCAAGGAGGCATCGGCCGACTTGCAGCGAAAGTTGTCTACATATGACGGGGTTTACGACATCGAAGACTCCTATGAACGTGCCGCGGACGAGTATGAACTGGATTTGAAACCCGAAGCCGAATACCTCGGCGTGACCGCCGCCAACCTCGCCCAGCAGGTCAGGTCAGCGTTTTTCGGAACCGAAGCCCAGCGCATTCAGCGGGGACGGGACGAGGTCAGGGTAATGGTGCGCTATCGGGAAAAAGAGCGCCGCTCGCTCGGTTCCCTGCAATCCATGATGATCCGCACCGCCACCGGCGCCGAAGTGCCCTTCGAAACAGTGGCGTCAATTGTGCCTGGCAAGAGCCTGCCCTCCATCAGTCGCGTGGACCGGAAACGCATCATTCAGGTGAGAGCGGATGCGGACAGCCTGGTAACCGACACCGATGCCATTCAGTTCGAAATTCTCGACGAGTACTTGCCCCAAATTACCTCCACCAAGTACCACGGCATGGAATTTCAATTGAGGGGATTTGCCGCCGATGCACGGGAAAACCAAAGGGAGATGTTTGTGGGCATTTATTTTATTCTCGGGGTCATCTACGCTCTGTTGGCCATCCCCTTCAGGAGTTATGTGCAACCTCTGGTGGTCATGTCGGCCATACCCTTCGGAGTGGTGGGGGCCCTGATCGGCCATTGGATCATGGCCACCGTATTCGGGTGGAACAATGGCGCTCCCATCATCACCTTGCAGTCCATCTTCGGCATGATGGCATTGTCGGGAGTTGTGGTGAACGACAGCCTTGTCATGGTCCACTTCATGAATAGAAAGGTCAAGGAGGGCATGCCGCTGGGGAAGGCGGTCAGATTGGCCGGGGTTCGCCGTTTTCGTCCCATCATGCTCACCTCCGCCACCACTTTCTTCGGCCTGGGACCATTGATGTTTGAAGACAGCCCGCAAGCGGCCTTTCTGGTGCCCATGGCCATTTCCCTGGCGTGGGGAATTCTCTTCGCCACCGCCATTACCCTGGTGCTCGTCCCGGTGCTCGTACTGATTCACAACGACCTCAAGCAATTCTTCTGCCGGCTTTATAACATCGATCCCAATGCATACCGGGATGAAAAGGTGGTAGAAGCTCAGAGCCCTGCCTGAAGCCAAAATCAATCGCTGATATGCCGGGTAAGGGACTGCCCACGGTCCATTATGTCTCCCGGTGATATGAGGCGCCACCTCTACTGCGGTTCCAAAATGATTCATTATACCATTGCGGCCAATTTTCCAACCTCTATTAATTTTTTGGAAGATTTGTTTATGCTGACATGATTCCCTGTGCATCCCCCATCAGGTCCACCAACTTCTCAGGCTAAATCAAGTGATTTCCGGAATTGAAATATTGACCAATTTTTTCGATTTCCTGTGGATGTCCTTCCTGTTGTTGTCGCCCATGCTTTTGCTCGGGCTGTTCCTTTCCGGCCTGATCCATGTTTTCATCTCCCGCCAGGCTGTTCTCCGGTGGCTCCGTGACGACAGCCTGAAATCCGTCTCCGCCAGCGCTGCTGTCGGCGTGCCCATTCCGCTGTGCAGTTGTTCGGTAGTGCCGGTAGTGGCCGAGATGCGCAGAAAGGGAGCCTCCCGTTCGTCCTGCATGTCGTTTCTCATTACCGCCCCCGAAACGGGAGCGGATTCGATCCTGGTCACCAATGCCTTCTTCGGGCCCATCGTGGCCATTATCAGGCCCGTCATCAGTTTCCTCACCGCTGTCGTGGCCGGGATCTTCAGTAGCGGGCTCATCAGAAGCGAACACCATCACGACCACGATCATGATCACGACCACGACCATGGCCACGATCATGACCATGAACACGGCCATGACCACGATCACCATCACGGTCATGACCATGGTACGCATCAACCTCTCATCTCAGAAAGTAACGATTGCTATGTCAGCCCCTCTCAACTGAAGGTTTTACTGGTCGACTGGTTGAAGCGGATTTCCACGGCCGCCAGCGGGTGGAAATTCGGAACATGGGTAAAGCCGGAATTCTATCGCCGCCCGGAAGTTTCTGAAGAACCAACCGACGGGGATACTCATCCCGTCGGCTTGACAACGGATGGGCAACGCCTGGATTTCAAGAAACTTGCCAAGCACATCTTTCGCTACGGTTTTGTCGAGATTGCGGACGACATTCTCTTCGCCCTGCTGGTGGGGATAATTTTGGGAGGGTTTCTCTATCTGGCCATACCCAACGACCTGATGTCCAACGAGTATGCCCGCTGGTTATCCTATCCCGTCATGGTGCTGATTGGAATTCCCCTCTACATCTGCGCATCTGCCAGTACACCGATTGCGGCTGCCTTGGTGGCCAAAGGATTCAGCCCTGGCGCCGCCCTGATCTTCCTCATGACCGGACCGGCAACCAATACGGGCACCATCGCCATTATCATCAGCCAGTTCGGCGTCCGCTTCGCCTCCGTCTACGTCGGTTCGGTCATCGCCGTTACCGTCCTCTTGGGCATCCTGGTCGATATGCTGATTCTGGCCTTCGGTCTGTCCATTTCCGTAAACCTTTCCGCCTCTCACGCCCCTGCCATCCTTTTTTTGCAGTGGGGAGGAGCCATTCTCATGATCGCCCTGATCATCTGGCGGTTCCGGGCCGGCGCCATGCGAAGTGGCTATGAGGATTTACTGAGCAATTTCCGCCCCTTGTCCAGGCGCTGGCGAAACGTGTGGGGCCGGTTGACTCGCAATCGTTCCTTTCGGGGCGTCATCTCTCCCACCACACCCATGGGCATAATGTTCTGGGCATTGGCCTTCGCCCTGTTCATCGGCAGTGGTTTCACCATCGTGCCTCCCGGTCACCTCGGTTACGGGCGTTTGCTCGGAAAGGTCTACTGGCGTGACCTGCAGCCGGGGCTGCATTACCTGGCTCCCAACCCCTTGCTACAAGTCGACAAATGGCCCGTACGGGAGGTGAAGTCCATAATGTCCGACACCCCTCAGGAATTTGTCGCCGGGGACCTCAACCTCTTGTCCCTGACCCTCAATGTGCAATATCGGGTCAAAGATCCCTATGTCTACCATTACCGAACCTCAAATGCCCCCGAGGTCATCACTGGAATTGTCAGGGACCATCTGCGCTCCTTTGTCTCTTCCAGGGATTTGGAGAAACTGCTCAACGTTTATCGGGTAACCGTAGAGCAGCATGTCAGCGAATTGTTTAAGAGCGATGGCGAGGGAAAAGGCACCGTGCTCGACGCGGTCGATCTGGTCAGGATAAGCTTGTTGGAGATCAATCCCGTTGCCGAAGCTGTGAGCGCTTTCAGGGATGTTTCGAGCGCTCAGGAAGATCAAGAGCGGATCATTGTCAATGCGCAAAAATACTTGGTTTCGCTGGCCCCCCAGGCGCACGGAAATGCAGAGTGGGAGATTAAACAGGCGCAAGGAGAGGCCTTTAGAAAAGTGACCACTGCAGAAGCCGAGGCTGAAGCGATCTCGAAGGTGTCCGCAGCCGTTCGGAACGCTCCCAGTGTCCTGCGCAACATGCTTTGGCGAGAAAAGCTGGAGACTGCATTGTCCGGCAATACCAAAATCATAGTGCCCAGTAGAGAAAGCCTCGATAAGGTCGCGTTGTGGAAGAGAAATTCAAATGGAGCGGGCGCTGAGCCCCGACATCATGAGAGGGGAAAAGAATGACCTGTAAGAGAAAGATAATCATCATGGTCTCGGCCTTGATCGGCGGGGTAATCGCTTACGACAGCTTTTACACCATTAATGAAACCGAACAGGGCGTATTGACCCACTTCGGAAAGATTTCCCCGCCTGTCAGGCAGCCGGGATTCCATCTGAAATGGCCGCGCCCTATTTCGAAAATTTACAAGATTGATCGCCGTATTCACACCATGACCGGCAATCCCCAGGAACTGATCACGGAAGACCAGAAGAGTGTCCTTGTGGACGGTTACCTGCTTTGGCGCGTAGTGGACGCCATTCTCTTTGTCGAGGCCATTCGCACTGGTGAGAATGCCATCGACAGGCTACTGGATCTCTACCTTTCCAGCGCCGGTGTCATTATCAGTAACAAAGCCCGCGATGCTTTTATCGGACTGGGATTGGAACATGAAGACCTGGACGTGGCCTCTCGGGATTTGCTCGCCAGAATCGCTCCCGTTGCCAGGGAGAATTACGGAATCGAGGTGATCAAAGCTGGTATTGTGGAATACACGCTACCGATGGAAAACCGGCCCAGCGTCATTCAGCGAATGAAAGCCGAGCGAGCCCGCATTGCCGCACGGTATCGCAGCGAGGGAGAGGAGGCCGCCATGCGCATCGAGGCCCTGGCTATCAACGAACATGAGAAGGTCATTGCCGCCGCCCATGCGGAAGCCACGACCATTCTCGGCCAAGCCGAAGCCGAAGCCATGGCGCTGCTTGCCAAAGCCTATCAGGAGGATCCGGAATTCTACAAGTTCATTCGCGCCCTCGATAGTTACGATCTGATCATCGATAAAAACACCACCCTTATGCTTCCGGCCGACAATGAGCTGTTCAGATACCTGGACAGCAAGGAAATACCGGAATGAGTATCGATCCGATCTAATGAGCGACAAACCAACATTGCCTCCGAGCACCCGCGTCATCTACGCGCTATTCGACCTATTTCCAAAGACTCGCCGTTGGATCTTCACGGGGGTCGTGGTCGTTGTTTTTGCCGTGGTATTGGCCAAGGGACTCTATATCGTGAAGAAGGAGGAGCAAGGCGTGCTTACCCGGTTCGGAAAGGTGGTCGAGGCGGAGGTGGGACCCGGCGTGCACTACCGTATCCCCATCATCGAAAAGGCGCATATTCGCCAAGTCCTGCGGATTATCCGTCATCAGATATCCAGCAATGAGGGCGGAAAGATCGACTTCACCATATTGTCCGGAGACACCAATTTGTTCGAAGTGGATGTCGCCATACAATACAAGATCGACCATCTGAAAAATTACCTCTTCGCCTCCTCCGATCCCATCGCAGTGGTAACGATGTTGGTCCGCCAGGAAATGGTAAATTCCTTTGGTCAGAACTTTATCGACATGATCTTTACCACGAACCGGAATATCATCCAAGACCGTCTCTTTGAACAGGTTACCGAGAGCCTGGAGACTATCGACATCGGTATAGAAGTGGTCTCCCTCGATATCATCGACTTACGGCCGATCGAAGAAACAATCGATGCCTTTCGGGATGTGAGTGACGCTGTGGCAGAGCGCGTTCAGGTAGAGAGCAACGCGAATCGCAGGATGGAAAGGTTGCTCGCCCACAGTAGAGGGCAGGCCGACGCTTTGGTAACGGACGCGAAGGCAAAGGCCAATGAACGAACGGTGCAGGCCCAAAGTAGCGCCGACGCCTTCTCGGCCTTGCTGGCTGAATATCGAAAAACGCCTGAACACGTGAGTATCACCCGCTATTGGGAACGGATGCGCAAGATCTTTACCGAGGCGAGCCTGTCAGCGGTCAATCCGGACGAAGCCTCGACCATCGATATCAACATGATCGACGGCATCGCGGGATTCGCCCCTCCTGGCCCGGCGACCCTGTTGACGGATGCTCCACGCACTGTCGATCCCGAAACCCCCGAAAGACCGCTTTTAGCCACGGTCATGAGGGAGAACGAACATTCCATCGAAACCGGCATTGGGGACAACCTCCTGTTGGATGGCCAATTCCACAACAGGCGGTCGGAACGCGATCACATGTCGAGCGCTACTCCCCGTTCCCTCATATTCGACACCCCATCCATTTTCTCGCATCGTCACGTAGCCCCAACCGCTCTGGTGGTAGAGCAACAGGCCACTGAAAAACCGATGGTCGAGGTTTTAACTGAGGAAAAGGAGAAAGGAGAATCCGGTGATCAGAACCCATAGTGTGCGTCTGGGGTTGAATTTCCTGGTGGCTTTCTGCCAGATTTCTACGTTTGACCGCTCGACCCTCCCGGCGACCCCGGGTGTGACCTCGGATACGGTCATTTTCGGGCAGAGCGCCACGTTCAGTGGCCAAAATGGAAAGCTGGGTAAGCACTACAAGGCGGGAATTGAAGCGGCGTTCGGAGTAAGGAATGATCGAGGTGGAGTCAACGGGAGATCCTTGAAACTCATCTCCTTCGATGACGCCTATGAACCGAGCCGAGCCGCCGCAAACGCGGAAATGTTTGTTTCGGAAGACAACGTGCTGGCTGTTATCGGAGGGGTGGGAACGCCTACAGCAAAACGTATCGTCCCAGTACTGAAGACGGCAAAGATTCCTTTTGTCGGCCCCTTTACCGGGGCAGATTTTCTGCGCAATGCCAACCTGTATCCCAATGTGATCAATTTGA
>JAABVD010000072.1 GCA_014529615.1 Opitutia bacterium | reverse complement strand
GAGGCTTTCTATGGGGCGACGGGCGGAGAAGCTAACATTCGTGGAAGAGCGGGAGAGCGCTTTTGCGTGCGGAATTCCGGGGTAACGGGCGTGGTGGAAGGGGTTGGCGATCACGGGTGTGAATACATGACGGGTGGCCGGGCCGTCATACTCGGCGAAACCGGAAGGAACTTTGCCGCCGGCATGTCGGGAGGAGTGGCTTACGTCTTCGACTGCTACGGTCGATTTGAAGCGCGTTGCAACAAGGAGATGGTCAGATTGAGCCCCTTGGAGAACCCTGCCGACATTGGAGAGTTGAGGGGGCTTATCGAGAATCATTTAACCTATACGGGTTCCAAGGTGGCCCAGGAAATTCTGGCGGGCTGGGAATTCAATCTCAGCCGGTTCGTCCGCGTTATGCCGGTCGACTATGAGCGCATGTTGCAATATATCGAGCGGGCCCGGGCCTCGGAAAAATTCGATAACGATTACGACATCGCAGTGGAAGCCTTCGATATGCGAATGCGCGATCTTGCCGTCAGATAGAAAACCGAAACCATCCAGAAAATGGGAAATCCGACCGGATTTTTGGAATTTGATCGCATCCTTCCCCAGGACCGGGACCCGGTCCTTCGGGTGAAGGACTGGAATGAAGTTCATTCGCAGATGGCGGTGAGCGACATCCAGGTTCAGGCCTCCCGCTGCATGGATTGCGGGGTGCCCTTCTGCATGGCGGCAGAGTCCATGCACGGGCCGGGTATTGCCGGATGTCCGGTCAACAATCTCATTCCGGAATGGAACGACCTGGTTTACCGCGGTCTTTGGAGGGATGCTCTGGCCCGGTTGCTCGAAACCAATAATTTTCCCGAGTTTACCGGCCGGGTTTGCCCGGCCCCCTGCGAGAGTTCATGTGTTTTGGGCATCAATGCGCCCCCGGTCACCATTAAACACCACGAAGTATCGATCATTGACCGGGGTTTTGAAATGGGCTGGGTGGAACCCCAACCACCCGAATCGCGCACTGGGAAAACGGTGGCGGTTATCGGATCTGGTCCGGCCGGACTGGCTTGCGCGGCCCAGCTCAACACGGCGGGCCATGCCGTGACCATTTTTGAACGGGACGACCGTCCGGGAGGATTGCTCATGTATGGAATTCCCAACATGAAGTTGGAAAAGCATGTGGTGGACCGCCGCATCCAATTGATGAAGGACGAGGGCATCCGATTTGTTTGCAACCGTGAGATCGGCCGGGACGTGGCGGCCACCCAACTGCAGAGAGACTTCGATGCCCTGGTTATTTGTACCGGAGCCACCGTTCCGAGAAACCTGCTGGTCAAGGGACGAAATCTGAAGGGTATTCATTTCGCTATGGAATACCTTACTTCCACAATCAAGAGCCTGCTCGACAGTAACTTTGAGGACGGCGGATGCATCTCTGGCAAGGATAAGAATGTGGTGGTGATCGGCGGTGGAGATACGGGCACCGATTGCGTGGGCACCGCTCTTCGGCAAGGTTGCAGGCACGTGCGCCAGCTCGAGATCATGCCGCAACCGGCCGATCAACGGAGCGCCAATAACCCCTGGCCCCAGTACGCCCGTATTTTGAAGATCGATTACGGTCAGGAGGAGGCCATTGCCATCCAAGGCGATGATCCGCGCAGCTATCTGATGATGACCAAGAAATTTGTCGGTGACCAAGATGGAAATGTCAGGGAGATTCACGCCGTCAAGATCAAGTGGGTTCGCCAAAAGGATGGCCGGATGATCCCCGTCGAACTTCCCGGAACCGAGGAGATCATTCCGGCCGACCTGGTTTTGCTGGCCATGGGATTCCTCGGTCCCGAGGGCGGTCTACTGGATCAACTAGGGGTGGAAAAGGACTCCCGTTCCAATGCCCGGGCCGAGTATGGGAAATACCAAACCAATGTGGATGGGGTGTTTGCCGCAGGGGATGCCCGCAGGGGACAGAGCCTCATCGTATGGGCCATCAACGAAGGCCGCGGGGCGGCCCGCACCGTCGACACCTACCTGATGGGCAAGAGCTATCTGCCCTTGTAGGTGTTGGGCAGGGAGCCTGCCATTCAACAGTGACCCCTGCCTTTTCCGAGGTAGGCATTTATTCGAAAAGCAGCTCGACTTGGATGGCATCCGGGTCGGCAACCGACTTGACCCGGAAGGCTTTCCCCCGACCTGGACGACTGATTTTCCTTTACATCCAATCGGGACGACCCAAGGTGGTCTTTCCTCCCAGATTTATTACCCATAACAAGTCAATGAAGCAGACATCCGACAAGCCATCACGCAGACAGTTCATCGCAACCGGGGCAGCCGCATCCGCCTTGTCCATTTTCGGCCGGCAACCCTATGCCTTTGCCTCCGACCCGGGAGCATCGGACAAACTCAGAATCGGACTGGTCGGTTGTGGAGGTCGCGGAACAGGCGCGGCCCGGCAATGTGTCAACGCCGCCCCCAACGTCGAACTCTATGCCATGGCCGACTTTTTTCCGGATAAAATCGCGGCGGCAGAGGAGAAATTAACCAAAAAGATGGGACCCAATCCCGCTTTGGGAAAGCAATTCAATGTGACTCCCGACCGTCGGTTTTCCGGATTTGACGGATACAAGAAGGTCCTTCAATCCGATATCGACGTGGTAATATTGGCTACTCAACCGGCATTTCGCCCCCAGCATTTCGAAGCTGCCATCAAAGCCGGAAAACACGTATTTATGGAGAAACCGGTCGCAGTGGACCCCGTGGGTGTCCGCAAGGTGATTGCGGTCTCCGATCTGGCCAAGGAGAAAGGCTTGACCGTCGTGGCCGGGACCCAGCGGCGACATCTCCCCAGTTACCTGGAGACCATGGACCGCATCGGCAATGGAGACATCGGGGAATTGCGCGGCGGGGATTGTTACTGGATCTGGGGTCGAAAGATCGGGCAAAATGCCCAAAACCCGAAATGGTCGGAAATGGAATTCCAAATTCGCAACTGGTATTTCCATTGTTGGGGATCGGGCGACTGCATTGTCGAACAGCACATTCACCAACTCGATGTGATGAATTGGGCTTACGGGGGTCCCCCCAAGTCTGCCATCGGTATGGGCGGTATCATGATCAAACACGATTTTGGCAATATCTACGACCACTTTGCCATTGTGTATGAATATGCTAACGGGGCCCGGGTTACCAGCATGGCCAGTCAGATACCCGGTTCCACCGCCCGAGTCGGGCAAAACATCGTCGGTTCCAAGGGTAGGGCGGATGGAGAGCGCATCGAAGGGGAAAACCCCTGGAAATACTCCGGTCCGGCGGTCAACGGACAAGAACAGGAACACAAGGACATGATCGCAAGCATCCGCGGAATGGGCCCCTATCTGAACCACGGCAAGCGCGTGGCCGATTCTACCATGACCGCCATTCTCGGGCGCATGGCGGCGTATACGGGCCGGGAGATCCGCTACGACTGGGCCTTGAACAAATCTCAATTGGATATCAGCCCCGCCCGCTATGCCATCGGGGATAATCCCATTCCCGCTCGCCCCATTCCGGGCGAAGAGCAACTGGTCTGACTTTAGTTGTGGGAGCGGCTTTACGCCGCGATCCCACGAATCAGCATCGAAGCAATCTTAGGTTTCCGGGGCAGGCTCCAACTTAGCGGCGCCATCCGGAAATGGGCGACTTTACCCGAGGACTTCCTGCTGGTGAAACTCCGACCAATCTTCGTAGTTGTTGAGATTGACCGCATCACGGGCTGAACAGTTTTCGTCGTCGAGACCGGCCAATTGGAAGATTTCCCCGCGGGTGGCATCATCGTGGCAATAGCCCGTGACGGCGGCATTATGCGCGTCAATATCCGCATCTGCCTTCATGTTGTCACTGACCCAGGCTTCGAAGGCAAAATAACTCGGCTTTTCGGATTGGATGTAATGGATGGTGGTATCCTTGTCCAATCCCAGCGCGTCCAGAGTCATTTGATCGAACCCGGCACCGCATGCGGGATAATCTTCACGCAATTTGGCTACCCCGTCCAATGAAACTTTTTGCCAGAATCGCGGTAGGTGAAGCACTCCGAGTGGGCCGGCCAGGCCGGAACTGATGGTAGGGATGATTTTGCTCATGGCGAATTGATTTGTGGTTGGTGATTTAGGTGAAAGGCGCAGGGTTAACCGAAGCCAAATTGGAAAACCGAACCATTATATGATGGGTAGAATTTCAGGGCAAGTCCAATGTGCATGCCCATCCGCTCGGGTCGAAGCGGTTCTTCCCTTGGAGAGGGATGTTCAAATGTGAGATTGCCATCCGGGCTCACTTTCCATTATGGATCCATTCCATGTGTTTGTTTAGACTGATTCCGATTATAGCCCTGCTTACCTGTCCCTTGGCGGCAGCCGATCGGCCCAATGTGTTGCTCATCATAAGTGACGATCAGGCCTGGAGCGATTACTCGTTTTTGGGTCATCCCCATGTGCGGACACCCCATATCGATCAATTGGCCACCCAATCGGTCGTCTTTACCCGCGGCTACGTTCCCACCGCCTTGTGCCGGCCTTCCCTGATGACCATGGTCACCGGGCACTACGCCCACCGCCACGGTGTAACCGGCAACGATCCGTCGCCAAAATACGCCGAACGGGATTCGGAACTCTACCAACAGCGGCGGCATGAGCTCATATCCTACATCGATGCCTTCGATACTCTGCCGGAATTGTTGGGGGAGGCGGGATACCTCAGCCATCAAAGTGGCAAATGGTGGGAGGGCAACTACCGGCGCGGTGGATTTACCCATGGAATGACCCGCGGTTTTCCCCAACCAAGGGGGCGTCATGGGGATGACGGCCTCAAAATTGGACGGGAGGGGCTCGAGGAGTGCTTCGACTTTATCGACAGGGCCACGGACGAGGAAAAACCCTTTTTCATGTGGTACGCCCCTTTCCTGCCTCACACCCCGCATAATCCCCCGGTCCGTTTTCTGGAAAAATACGAAGGGAATCATCCACTTACCGTGGCCAAGTATTACGCCATGATTGAGTGGTTCGATACAACCTGTGGCGATCTGATTGGCTATCTGGAAAAAAAGAACATCCGGGATAACACCTTGATTATCTACATCGGCGACAATGGTTGGATTCAACACCCCGAAAAACGCGGGTACGATCAGCGCTCCAAACAGACACCTTATGAGGGGGGCATCCGCCAACCCACTCTCTATTCCTTTCCGGGGAAATTTGAACCGGCACACCGTCCGGAACTGGTCAGCAGCATCGACATATTCCCCACCATCATTGCGGCAACAGGCGCGGGCAATCCCTCTATTCCCACTCCGGGCCTGAACTTGCTGCCCTACCTGAAGAGCGGTTCGGCGATCCCTCGGGAGGCGATTTTTGGGGAATCCTTTGCCCACGATATTGCCGACATAGAGAAGCCGGAAGCCTCCTTGCTCTTTCGGTGGTGCATTCGCGGCAGGTGGAAACTGCTCCTGACCTACGATGGAGAGGTCAACCGGTATGTATCGACCCATCCCAGGGAGGAGAGGCGGCCCCAATTGTTCGATCTCCTGGCCGATCCCTGGGAACAGGTCAACCGGGCGGCCGACCACCCCGACCTCGTGGCCGAATTGGCTCAAATGATCGAGGATTGGTACCCGCTGCAAGAACGAAAAGCCCTCACCCGGTTTGATTGAACCCTGCCCCGGAAAGAAGGCGTGGACGTCTTGGCCCGCCTTTCACACTTCACACAAACTCAGGCCATCAATGGCCAGGGGATCATGGGCAGGGATAATTCCTGTTCTATCTCCAAGAGCCGGTTGTATTTGGCCAGCCGTTCGGACTGGGTAATGGATCCGGCCTTGGTTTGATGGCCGGACCAGCCGACGGCCAAGTCGCTGAACCAATCATCTTCGGTCTCACCGCTTCGCACGGAGACGGTCACCATCCATCCGGCATCCCTGGCCAACCGACAGGCTTCAAGCGCTTCGGTCAGGGAACCGATCTGATTCACCTTCAGCAAAAGGGCGTTGCAGGCGTTTGAGTGAATGGCTTTTTCGATGCGCCTGGGATGGGTGCAGAGCAGATCGTCTCCCAAGGTCAAGGTCCCGGGGGAAAGCCGCTCGCACAACTCCGGCCAATGCTCCCAATCTTCTTCGGCCAAGCCATCTTCCAGGCTGACGATGGGGTAGCGGCTCGCCCAATCCCTCAACTGTCCGATCATTTCCGGGCTTTTGAGGGTTTTGCCATCGAGGTGGTAGTCCCCATTTCTAAAAAAGTGGCTCGAGGCCAGATCTACGGCCAGGGAAACGTGGAGGCCGGGGGTAAGACCGGCCCTTTCTATGGCCTGCACGGCAAGCTCCAGCAACGCTTCTGCCATATTTACGGGGGGCGCCAATCCTCCCTCATCGGCGGTCAGCCAGGGGGCATCGAACCTGACGGCCAGCAATTCGACAGCGGCGGTGTAAACTGCATGGGTTATTTCCAGGCTTTGCCGGATACTCCCGGCCGAAGCGGGAACGGCCAGCACATCCTGAATGGCAACTTGCTGGCCCCCATGCAAACCGCCGCTGAACAGGTTTACGGTAGGTCGGGGCATACGGGTGATCGGTTGGCCCAGCATTTCGGCGAAATACCGGTAGAGGGGCGTTCCACCCTCCAAGGCGCAAGCCCGGGCATAGGCGATGGATACGGCCAAAATGGCGTTGGCGCCCAATCGCGATTTATCAGCCGTTCCATCCAGGTCGATCAGAGCCCGGTCCAACTCCGCTTGCGTGGCATAGGCCCTGTCCGACAACTTCCGCTTGATTTCCCCATTGATATGGGAAACTGCCTTGAGACAACCGTATCCACCGTAGCGCGACGGATCGCCATCCCTCAGTTCTACCGCTTCCGCCCCTCCGGTGGAAGCGCCACTGGGGACTGAGGCGGAGGCGGAAGCTCCACTCTGTAATGCACAGGTGGCCTTTACGGTGGGCCGCCCCCTGCTGTCCAGTATTTCCAGTCCTTTTATGGATCGAATTCGTGGCATGGTTTACAGGTTTTGAGTGAACTGATTCACCAGCGCTTCCATCGATCCGGGACTATCCTGCATCAACTGCAAAACAGTCTCGCGCTGGCGGTCCGCTTCCCCCGCGTTCAAATACTCGAGCGGAGATCTGCCGCGCACGCGCGCCAGCAGGCAAGCCAGGGTATGTTTGACGCAACGGGCTTCGAATCCCTCCAACCAGGGGACCGGGCCGAGGTGGAGGCCATAAGTCATCCAGAAATTTTGGGCCGCTCGGGCAAAATCCATTCGCCGAGGCGCCAGGTGATTGGCTTTGCTGAGGAAATGGGTCAGGGAGAACCCGATATCGAAAGCCGGATCTCCCCAGTGCATGACTTCGTGGTCCAGAGGAATGAGATTTCCGCCATGGACGAGAATGTTCTTGGGACTGTAATCCCCGTGCACAACGGTATCGTCTCGCTGCAGGGTCTCGGTTATCAAGCGCCGCAGAAATACCTTGGCTCCAGCTTCCCGTTCTCCGGTGTAGGCATAGTATGGCTCGAGTCTGAGAGATTGAAAAAAGGACCGGTCCGCGAAGTCCTTCGCCGCATCCTCCCGGTCTTCCAGCGCCCTTCGGTGAATGATGGCCAGCAGGCGGGCAAACTGGTGGACGTGATGGTGGATCAGTCTGCCGTCGAGCAGGAGAGTTTTCCAGTTCTGATGCGGGTAGGACACGGCCTGCATGGCAAGTATGTGGTTTTGCCTATCCAGAAAAACCAGCGGAACGGTATGTTCTTTGGGCAACCACTTCCCCAGCCATTGCAGGGCCAGAGCCTCCCGAACGATGCGGGCAGGATCGCTGAACCAATCTACCTCCACGCGCAATTTGGGCAGGGCTTGCTTGAGCACCCAGGCCTGTCCATTGGTTCGTTGCATTAGAACCGTTCGATTGGATACCCCTCCGGCAAGGATTTGCAGACCGGGCGCCTCTTCTTCCCCGATCCGACCCGTTTGCCGCAAGTATGCAAGCAGGACTGCCTCGTTTTCGATGTCCTGGCAACGGACCATGTATAAACTTTTCGGGCCCCGGAGTCGGATGGATTTCAGCCCGGATACGGGTGAAGGTTCAGGGGATCACCACTCCCCCTCCTGGTTGAACTTGCGCCGAACCGCACGGGCGAAGGCAGCCCCCGCCCCGTTTATGCTTTCCAGGATTTCTTCAATCGATTTCCCCTGGGTGGATCGGGCCGCCGGAATCACGGTATTACACTCATTCCGGTCCATAAAAACCGAGGCTTCCAGAAGTCCTTCTTCATCCTCAGGCGGGATAGCCAAAAAACCGTGTTTGTCGGCGTGGACCAGTTGCCCGGGTTGAATGGTCGTTCCGAAAACTTCCACGGCGCAATTCCACCGGATCGGGCAACTGTAGGCATGTCCCACGCACAAGCCGCGGGCCAGGGCCTTGAAACCGGCATTCTTCATTTCATCCACATCGCGGATGCCCCCGTCGATGATCGTCCCCACGCAACCCAGAGCACGGTGGATATTGCTGTTCACTTCACCCCAAAATGCCCCCACGAGGTCGGGTTTATCCAAATCCTGCACCACCACGATCTTGGGCCCGGCAACACCGGCCACGTATTTCCGGTATGCGGCCCAGGCCTCGTCCCTGTTTTTCACGTGTTCCTTATTGGACGGTTCAAAAATCACCGTGGTGGCGTAGCCGACCATGGGACCCATTTCCGGCATATAATCGGTTGTCGGTTCCCGGTTGAAACCGCCCGCGGTGCGGTCTATTCGGGTGATTTGTTCCCAGCCATTGTAAATGGTCGGCGTATTCCAACGCTTGAGTTGCAGGAGGGTAGAATGTTGTAAAGGCATGAGAATGAGTTGGTTGTCCGTTGGCCGGGCGTCGAGCCATTTCCCGTAAGGGCGGGCCGTCTCTACCGGATTCAAGCCAGCATGGCTTCGATAATCTCCCCGTGGACGTGGGTGAGGCGGCGTTCGATACCGTTGTGGTAGAAGGTGAGGCGTTGGTGGTCGAGACCCATGAGGTGGAGCAGGGTGGCGTTGAAATCGTAGACGGTCCTGGGATTGACCGCTGCCTTGAAGCCGAATTCATCACTTTCCCCGTAGCTCATGCCCTTTTTTACCCCGGCACCAGTCAGGAAGCAGGTAAAGGTGTCGGGGTTATGATCGCGCCCGGTGCCGTTGGCCTGCAAAAATGGCATGCGGCCGAATTCGGTGCACCAAGCCACCAGAGTGTATTCGAGCAGGCCGCGTCGTTTCAGGTCGTGGATGAGGGCAGCGGTTGGTTGGTCCATTATTTCCGCCTGCATGGCATGGGTTTTCAGGATGTTGGTGTGGGGGTCCCAATTGGTGATGGCATTTCGTCCGGAGGGGTCGCTTG
>JAABVD010000384.1 GCA_014529615.1 Opitutia bacterium | reverse complement strand
GTCCTGTGATAATCCCGGTTTCATAATCGCGGCGACTGGCTTTCCGCTCCCGATCGATTTCCTGATGGCGAAGCCAGGGTTCTACAGTCTGTGAAAGACGAATATATCGTGAACGTGATCGTTTCAGGCGACCGACGAGTTCGTTGGAGTCGACCCCTTTGTTTTGGAGTCCGTCCGCGTCGAAATACACCCGTAAGGAAGGCGGCACCTTTGCCAGGTTTCGTTCAACCCACAAAAGATTGGCGTTGTCATCGGGAACAATGTCGATGTGGGAGGAGGGTTCCAACAGCGCCTGATTAAAGGTGGCTTTTTGTCTCTTTTTTAATTGCAGGAGAACCGCCTCAACGTGCTTGCAGGAACCGAGCCCATTGATCCGAAAGTCGGTGCAGGTGCAATCGAACTCCCTGTTTTGGAGGTCCCTTATCTCAACGGAATAGGTCAACCCGCTGCCGGACTTGACCGAAAAATTTGAAAATACGGGGTGTTGGGGAAAGCAATTGGAAATGCGGAACATTTCTTCTTTCGCCCGTATCCGCCGTTTGAGCAATTCTTGTTTATCGGTGGTGCGCCAGTCCGTGGCTGATGGAAGGCCACGGTGTTTTTTTGCGATTCGTTTTTTGGCTTTGGTTCGGTTTCGCAGCATGGCTTCAGCAAAGCAAGACTCCATAATGCGATCACGCAAAAAATTACCGTGAGGGGAATTCGCGCTAAAGCGCGCGAATTAGGAATTAGGAATTAGGAATTAGGGGAAAGGGGGGAACCCGCGGATTACACGGATCCGGCTTCGCCCAAGAGCTACGACAGGAGGCGCTGGGCACGGAGTAAATCATCGTGATCATGATCGTGATCTTGATCCTGATCGAAAAATTCCACCTCCCGAATTATGAATGGTTCGATCACGATCAGGATCACGATAAACCCCAACATCTTCTCCACCTCTCGCCACTAACCACTAACCACTGATTACAGACCACGGATTCCACGGATGGGCGCGGATTATTGCCCGCGACAAGCATGGGCAACCCTCACCCGGCGCTATGCGCCACCCTCTCCCAATGGGAGAAGGACGGGAATTAGGCTTAAAACGCGTCGTTGAGATAGGTTCGGGAGCCGGTGCGCCAGTAGTGTTGGAGTTTGAGCATCCATCTTTCGTATCCCACGATAGCATCGGTTCGCACGGCCCATTGGTGCCATTCCCTGGCCATGGGTATGACCAGCTCGTAGTAGTGGCCTGAAGCGATATTGTTCAATTCCAGGGGGTCCGCCTCGATGTCGTACAACTCCCAATTGTGATGGGGTTCTCCGTCGGTGGAGGTAAAGTTCTTGGAAACGAGTTTGTATTTGCCCTTGAAGATGGCCCGATTGGCTTCGTGCTCGAAGCAGATGACGCGGTCGGCCAGACTGCCACCGCGCAAGGCCGGCATGAGAGTGGTCCCTTCCATGGGTAGAATTTCGTGGCCGTTCCAGGTGGTTGGATAGGTGGCCCCGGTTACATCGACAACCGTGGCCATGAGGTCGATGACGTGGCTGCGCTGTATTTCACGCTCCCCTTTCCGCTTCAATCCGGAGGGCCAATGGACCACGAGGGGGGTGTTGATTCCGCCCTCATGATTGAAGTGCTTATAGAGTTTAAAAGGGGTGTTGCTCACTGCGGCCCAGTGGGGGCCGGTGTGGTGAATAGTGTCTTTTTGCCCCATGTTCTCCAATTCGTAGCCGGAAAAAGGGCCATCGGCGCCAAAGGGGCCGCCTTCATAATTGGCCCCGTTATCGGACAGAAAAAATATGAGGGTATTGTCGAATTGCCCCGCGTCTTTCAATTGCTGGATGACGCGCACGATTCCCTGATCCATTTGATCCATCATGGCGGCAAAGGTAGCCATGCGTCTGGTCTGGTCGTCCCTTTGCGCCTCGGTCAAGGCATCCCACTTTTCCAAGGGAGCGGGATTGGCGAACTCGTCGTGCCAGGGTGGCGCATCGGAAGTGGGAGGGATTTGGCTGTAGGCGGTAAACAGGCCGAGTCGTTGCATTTTTTCCCATCGGGCCCGGCGGATTTCGTCCCAGCCCTGCTCATAAACGGAAACATACTTGTCGATCAGATCCTTGGGCGCATGCAGGGGGAAATGGGGAGCCTGATAGGCCAGGTAGAGAAAGAATGGTTTATCACCGGCGTTATCGCCATGATGTCTCAGAAATTT
>JAABVD010000071.1 GCA_014529615.1 Opitutia bacterium | reverse complement strand
CATACCGGCTATATCCAGGATCGTGGAAAAAATATCAATGCAATCAACCAGGGTATCGGTGGAGCTTCCGGGAGTAACCTTTACGAGGGGACCTTTGACGATCATGGGCACGTGGATTCCCCCGTTGTAAAGATCGCCTTTCGCATTTCCATTGCCAAAAGGCGCCTGCACTACCTGTCTGGGAGTTCCGTTGTCACCCATTAATATGATTTGGGTCCGGGCTGGGTTTATTGACGCGAGCAATCGTCCCATTTCGGTATCCAGAGCCTCCAGCGCCTTTCGGTATAAATGCCCGTTACTGGTCTCGCCTGCTCCACGGGCGGAATACCCGCCTTCCGGCGCCAATTCAGCCGGTGGATCATGAAAGGGCGTATGGGGCGCGTTAAATGCTACCCAGGCAAACCAGGGAGTTCCGCTTCCATCATTTTCCTCTATGAAGGCCACAGCGTGGTTGACTTGGTCGGTGGTGGTATAGGTGGAGGAGTTTGCTCTGCTCCCGTTGCTGTTTTTGCTCCACGATAAGTAGTCCTGGACGCCTCCAGCGTTGATACCATAAAACTCCGGCCATCCACCTCTCGTCCTGTACCCTGAATCGCCACCTCCCAGGTGCCACTTTCCAACCGACAACAATTTATGCGGCGCCCCCATCGTAGCAAAAATTTCAGGTAAAGTGATTTCATCCTGTCCCCTTGAAAATTGATTGGCATCCAGCGGGTCCCCGACGTTGTGCTGGTAAACTTGCCGGCCAGTCAACATTGTGGCCCGCATCGGAGAACAGGTGGGCTGGGAATAGGCCCGAGTAAATCGCAACCCCTCTTCCACGAGGCCCTTCAGATTGGGCATGTTCGCCAGATAAACGCCAGGAGTCATGTTATCGACCGGGCTCGCGTCATGTCCCCAATCATCGAAGATCATGAACAATATGTTCGCGGGTACGGTATAAACGCCGGTTTGCGAGGGTTCGTTCGCATACGTCAGGGACAAACTATAATCCCCGGGCGTCAAATCATCGACCGGGAAATCGAACGTAATTTCCTTCTGGCTCGGTCGTGAGACATTGGCCTCGGAGATGTTGAGGGCCCGTCCTGCGAAAGTCAGGGAGGTGGGTAAAATATCCAGATTTGTCGGCCCCCCGGACACCGAAACCGTCAGGGTGGTAAGATCGCCTCCCAAATCAGGCGGAGCCACCCCGGCATATGCGAACCCATCATCATCAAATGGGGCAAGGTTGACCTGGTTTACCCGGTAGAATTGACGAGGAGAGCGTTTCCCGCCTCCGGAATAGGAAAGTCTCGCTTGTTTCCCGTCGCCCACTACCTGCGGACCCAACCCCGCCCATGAATCAGGCATCCTCAGGTCTGAAGAAGCCTGAATTTCGTAGGGTGCCCCTTCGACAGCCGACCAGACCAGTGTGATCTCGTCTTCTTCAGGGTTGTCGATGGAAATCGATTCAATCTCCAGTTGCGCCTCCGGGCCGCCTTCAAAAATGGTGGTAACCGGGGCCTCTCTTTCATCACTGTGCGGCACGCCGTTTGCGTTATTTCCGACCGGATCTCCAAAAAAAGACCGGCCTATGTTGTAGGGAAAAACGGGGACGCCGGTTTCATCGATACATACGAAATAAGCCCATACACCTTCCGGAAATTCCGGGGTGACACAATACCGCACATTGTATTCGTTCAGGTCGAAATCCGTCCCTAAGGTTTGCCCCAGATCTCCCAAGTAATCATTGTCTTCCATGTAGCGTCCCAGAGGGAATCGATTGCTCACGTTCGGACCATTGGCAAAATTTCGAATACCAGCGTAAATGCGCCTTGCCCAGGCCGGCCAGGATGTGCGGGGCGAACCATTGGCGGCAATATCGGTTCGGATTTGAAAACCACTCCGCATGCGCCGAACAGGGCTTCTGGCATCCAGCGGGTTTGAGAAACCATAGGGACCGTAGACCGGTAACCCATCCCGCGCCCAGGCCAGGATTGGCGAATGCCTGCCATTAAAATTTTCCCTGTAGGAGTTTGTATCAGGATTGAAGTCCACACTGTCACCCATTTGGTGTCTCAGTCCTGGAGGATTGGCGTGGTAATGGTAAACCCCCATGGCCTGGTGGGCGTTTCCGGAATCGAAAGTGACCCCTTCATTAACATAGGCATCGCGATTCCAGGCCCCGTCACCCTGCCGTCCCTGGGCGTCATTCCCAGTGCTCGATCGATAGGAAAACGCATCGCGTGAATCAAAC
Organism: Opitutia bacterium; assembly: GCA_014529615.1. Classification (GTDB taxonomy): domain Bacteria; phylum Verrucomicrobiota; class Verrucomicrobiia; order Opitutales; family UBA2995; genus JAABVD01. Next base: position 10,274 of record JAABVD010000071.1, on the reverse strand, counting down.
ATCGAAACCCCATTGACAAAATATCCGATAGGCCCGCCACCGGTCAGGGTTTTAAAATTAACGGTTGTAGGATCGACGGGATTTCTGGGAATTCGATAGAGGACGGCCTGATTCCTCGGGTAAATCGGAAACAGATTGGTTTTGGCCGCGTTCAAATACCAGGGACCCATGATATGACCGGCGAGATTGGTGGTGCGGAGGTAAACCCAATCCTCGGTGTAGGCAATTTCATGTATGCCGGCATAAGTCGGCGTAGTCTGAACGCCCGCCCCACGACTCCAGGTGGTGACGGCGTTTAAATTTCCTTCGTCTGACAATGTCTCATAAATGCGGGCGTAGGTTCCGGAATAGTCGGTAAACCACGAACTGATTCGCGGGTCTGCCAACAATGAGACGCTGGCCGTTAAGAGAACGCAATATACGAGAAAACGAATATGCATATGGCTTTGATGGGCTGGCCTATGAGTCAGGGCGTTACAACCGATCCGAACTAATTCAAACAAGGATCGTAACAACTAAGGTCTCCATTCCCGGGATCATCGGAAATAATGAATCAGGAGGGATTAACCACAGAGGTGAAAGAGATCACAGAGGAGGGGAAGAAATGCGCCCAAGGGCGCGGGGAAAAGGGTGGAGTGATGGAATGGTGGAATGATGGAATGATGGAGGGAGGGGGGAGGCGCGCGGTGGGGCGCGAATTTGGAATGGGGAAATTGGTTAAAAACTGTAGGAGGGGGTTTATCCCCCGATCCTCCAAATGGCCTCACCGCAATCGGGGGATAAACCCCCTCCTACAGTTTTGTAATATGTTACAAAAGCCATTCAGACGATTGTTCAAGATACCTGAGTAGTTACCAAGGATCTATTAATATAAACTGCAAATGCAGAGAAAGGTTACCAGTTCCGCAACAAATTACCCGAGATGCTTCCCCCGAACCGATGGAAATTGACGGAGAGCGGATTTTCCTACCCGCTGCCGAAATCAGTCAGAATTCTTTGCATACGATTTTCGATCGTGTGATCAGCTTTTTTTTCAGAGCCTTCAAAATGGGATGAACCAATCCCCTTGAATTCATATCGTTGAGAACACTTCCCACTCGCTCAGGAATTTTTGCTGCCATTTCGGCGATCATCTTTTGAAGATCCGCATAAGGGAACTCACAGAGTCGTGCCATTTTTTCAAAATGCCTGGGACGAATCTGAGAATCCCGGTAGTAGGGGCCGATCTTCATCGCAAAACGCTGATCCTTCCATTGCTTCACATAAGGAAGCAGACTTGCCAAATCATAGAGAGGAGCAAGGCGAACCTGTCCGTCCACACCGAGCAAAAGGCTGTAATTCTTTGCATGCGCATCAGATCCTGATATCAGGTAATTAAAAACAATCGCTTCCATGAATCGCCGACGATCTTCGATCGGCCGACTCGACCGATTGAGCAGTTTCATAATGTCGGAAACACCTGGACCGCCTTCATTCTCATATTTTCCACTAGGGTGAATGGACAACGCCTGACAAGTATCTTCCTGATGAATCCGAAGTAATTTTTTGCCTGACACCATGCGATCATAGCGTGCCAAGCAAATGGCCGTTTCATTTCCAAACCGCATCACCTCGCTGGTGGCCGCCCGCAACCCCAATGCCTTGGCCAGGCTCTGACAAAAATGTTCGTTCTCAACATGCCCGTTCAGGTCCGGACGGGGGAGTTTCAGGATATGGGTAGTTGCCTCACTGCCCCAAGGTAGATACCATTGATTGTCTCTTCGTTGGAATGCAGTTTTCGCCTGTGCGCCGGCCAAGGAGAACTGTCCCCTGTCTCCGGAAATTCGCCCCAATGCCGGGTCACGTCTCAGTTCGGCCAAGCGTTCTTCAATTTGCTCAGTGTCAAGAAGCAACTTACCTCCCTTGGAAACACTATCAACCGCATCTGGCTTCAGGAACCGAATCGCCCCGGCGCAGTCATTCCCAATACCGCCCAACAGTCCAAAGCAATCGGAGGCGCTTACTCTGAACCGGGCGGCCCAACGTCGGATGACCAGTTCATTGTCAGGCAGTAAGCCCCACAGAAAAGGGGATGCTTTTTCATGCCCATGCTCTTTCTCAATAAACGACATGGACAGAGAAAGAGGAACAGCCGTAGGGAGCTCACGATATTTGTCATCATAACGAAATTTCAAATTTCCGGCCTTAATTCGGTGAAGGGTTCCCATTCGCTGGTCACCAAAATACAACAAAAGTACGGAATCGTTATCAGGCATCTTCTAATCCTCTTCCAATAGTGTGTCCAGATCCGGATATTCGCCCTTAACGTGCGGCTCCCTCTTTTTGTCTGGCGTAACTTCGCCGACTAAATCCACATTCAGAAATGTCGCTAATCGCAAAACCTGTCCGATCCAGCATTTCTGATTCCCCCGCTCAACTCGCGAGATCCAGGCCTGTGTCACGCCTAGCTTTTTTGCTACATCCCGCTGGGACAGCCCACGTCTTTTCCGCCCCAAGGCTATAAGCTCACCCAGATCCTGGCTGCTTCGAATAGGTACTTTCATGACATTTTGATATTAAGTCGAATATCGGAGCATCTTGATATTCAATCAAATGTCAAGCGCGGTTGATATTCAATCAGATATCAATGCCTCAAACCCAGGAATTTCTTGGTATAACTAGGCAGGTCGCCACCCACAAAATGAGCAACAGTCCTCGAAAGAAAACTGTAATCAGAAGTTAAAATCCCTGAATTGTTGCATATCAATCTTTTTTATTGGCGGCCAGACCCAGGATCGAATTGGGTCCAGGTTGCAAAAATTGGGCTAAGCGCTCGGTGGTTCGTTGACGTTGATGGGGAGCGACGGAGAGTCCATGATTTTGAGAACTTCTCGGGCAATGAAGAGGCGGTTGCGCCTTTTGCCAGTGGCCTCCTTCAGCAGTCCATTCTCGATCCAGAATTCGACCGCTCGCTGAGCTAATTGGTAGGAAACACCGACCCGTTTGGAATGGCGGGCGATAGAGATAAAGGGATTTGCGAAGATGTGGGCCAAGATTCGGGCGGCTTCTTGCGGCACTCGCTTTCCTTCCTTGAGTTTGCCTTGGTAGTATTCGTAGCGCTCAAGAATCTTTTGGGTATCCAGACATGCGCGCTGGGCTTGTAAGCGCACGCCCCGCAGGAAATACTCGACCCAGTCGCGCCAAGCGCCCTTCTGGCTTACGGCGAGAAGCAGACGGTAGTAATCGTCGCGAGTTTCGTCAAAAAAGCCCGATAAGTAAAGCAAGGGTTGGGATAGACAGCGTTGTTGGCAGAGGTAGAGGGTGATCAACAAGCGCCCGATCCGGCCATTTCCGTCGAGGAATGGGTGAATGACCTCAAACTGATAATGTATCAAGGCAGCTTTGACTAAGGCCGGTTCAGGGTGATCGCCGTGAATGAAGTTTTCCAGGTCTCCGAGACACTGGTCAATCTCGTGGTGAGGAGGTGGAACAAAAGTGGCCCCAGCCAAGGTACAACCCTTGGGTCCGATCCAGTTCTGGCTTCGGCGAAACTCGCCCGGCGTCTTGACGCTCTCTCCTCCCCGGACATCTTTCAGCAGGATTTCGTGGAGTTCCTTGATCAGGCGGGTAGATATGGGCAGTTTGGCTAACCGATGGAGTCCGTATCCGAGCGCCCAAACGTAGTTGGCTACCTCGCGGACATCGGGCACCGGATCGTCCTCGTCGTCCTCCTCCTCAAAGAGCGCTAATTGCTCCATGTCTGCGTGGGTATCCTCAATCCGGGAACTCAGGATCGCCTCCCGCCGCAGGTAGGGCTGAATCAGCAAGTGGGGATTGGGAAGGAGTTGTCCGGCCCCGGAGAGTTCTCCCAGCGCTTGATCGGCCTCGCTAATGAGGCCAATCAGCTTCCAGTCCAGAGGGATATCCGGAGGAAGCGGTTCCGGGGTATAAGCGAAATAACCTTCCAAGGTCTTTCGGCAACTGCCGGGGCTGTTCGCGCTAAATTGGTTCGGATGCATTGTTTTGCGGTGAATTTCGCATGGATAAGGATTTGTTTATGTTCACGAATTGCATTTCGCAACAATAAGGGCTGGCCTTATTTACGTTAATTGGACTTCGCGACAATAAGGGCTCGTCTTATTATCGTTAACCGGACTTCGCGATAATAAGAGCTCGTCTTATTTACGTTAACTGGACTTCGCGACAATAAGGGCTGGCCTTATTTACGTTAACTGGACTTCACGATAATAAGAGCTCGTCTTATTATCGTTAACCGGACTTCGCGATAATAAGGACCCGTCTTATTTGCGCGAAATGGACTTCACGACAATAAGGGCTGGTCTTATTTGCGCGAAATGGATCACAGCGTGTCATCCGTTTCAGATATTTTCCCGTGCGCTTTTGGCGCGATGCCGGTCCTCCGCCATTTCCTCTGGAAATAATTTGAGGAGTTGATTCTTCCTATAATATAAGTCAAGAATTGGCAGGAAGGATGAAAACACTATTAGCAGCGCTCGTCACTCTGGCGGTTCTGAATCCACTTTGCTGCTGTTTGACCTTGGCTGATTTGGCCGAGGCAGCCCCCGCTTCCTGCTGCGCCGGGGACCCGGAGTCCAAAACCTCACCTGAACCGGGGCATGATGCGGCCCGTTGTGAGCACAAGGCCCTTAAAGATTCGGTCCTTAAACCCAACTCCACTGCTGCATTGCCGGAGGTCCCGGTAATTGCGGTGAGCGACCTCTTTAAAAGATCTACCCATCCCGAGCAATTCCACCGCGCTCCCCAAGCCTTGGAGAGAAGGGGAGCGCCTGACCCCTTCATCAAAAAATGGGTTAGCGTTCAGACGGACTGCGTCCGGAGATTGTGAGCGATCATGGATGAGGCCCTCGGGTCTCCCAATTCCGAAGGGAGCCGGAACGTTCGGCTCATCCCGTTTACCCATTGTAACGCAACCTTTCGTTTTCGATGAATCCACAATCAAAAAAACTATTTAAATCAGTACCGATAATTTCCGGGGGCATGGCCGGGTTTCTCATCGGCTATCTTTTATTCCGTCCGGGCCCGGAACCCGAATCGTCTCCTTCGGTCTCCCGGGAAACGCCCGAAGCCTGGACCTGCTCCATGCACCCGCAGATCCAACTGCCGAGCTCGGGCAAATGTCCCATCTGCGGCATGGATCTGATCTCCCTGGGAGAGGGTCATTTGGAGGAATACGGGGCAACGTTTCACCTTTCCCATACCACAAAAGCCTTGGCCTCCATCCAAACGACACCGGTCCGACGGGGCGAGGCGCAGAGGGAACTGAGATTGTTCGGCAAGGTGTCCTACGATGAAACCCGGCTGAAAACCATCAGTGCTCGGTTTCCGGCACGCATCGAAAAACTCTACGTCAACGCCACCGGCATCCAGGTAAAACAAGGGGATCACCTGGCCTCGGTTTACAGCCAGGACCTGTTGGCGGCACAGTCGGACCTGGTGAGTTCCCTGAAGTTCAGCGCGGGGTCCGATGCCACCCAAGGTCCCCGGGAACAGTTGAGGCAATGGGGTTTTTCGGAAGCGGATATTCGCTCCATTGAAAGCAGCCTGACCGTGCAGGAGTTTTTGGAAATTGACGCCCCCATCGGTGGAACCGTCGTGGGCAAGTTCATTCAGGAAGGGGACCACGTGGAGATGGGAACCCACTTTTTCACCATCGCCGATCTGACCCACGTCTGGATCACTTTGGACGTGTACGAATCCGACCTTCCATGGGTCCACTACGGCCAGGAAATTTCCATCCGTCCCGAGGGAAGTCCGGGCCGAAAATTCACCGGAATAGTGTCCTTGATTTACCCTGAAATCGACAGTGTAACCCGCACTGCCAAAGTCCGTGTTTCCATTCCCAACCCCGACCGGATTCTCAAACCGGGTCAGTTTGTTCGGGGGGTATTATCCGCTTCTCTCAACGCGGAAGGGGAAATCATCCTGGCGGATCTCACCGGCAAATGGATCAGTCCCATGCACCCGGAAGTGGTCAAGGATGGCCCGGGCCAATGCGACGTGTGCGGCATGGATCTGGTGCCGGCCAGGGAGATGGGACTCGAGCCCACTTCCTCGGTGACCCAACCCCTTCTGGTCCCCGGTTCGGCCGTGCTGCGAACCGGTAAACGCGCCGTTGTTTACATCGAACACCCGTTAAACGGCGCCTTCCATTACGAAGGACGCGAAATCGAGCTCGGGGTTCGGGCCGGGGATCAATTTGTCGTCTTGAGCGGGCTTGAAGCTGGAGAACGGGTGGTCAACCAGGGCGCCTTCAAAATCGACAGCGCAATGCAGATCCAGGCAAAGCCGAGCATGATGAACCCCGAGGGCCAATTATCGGTCCAGTCCGGCCCGGTGATCCCGGGGGAACTCGGACCGCAAATCCTCGGCCCTTACCTGAAACTTCAAGCCGCTCTGGCGGCGGATGATTTGCCGACAACCCGGAATCAGGTCGCAACCATGATGGAGTTGGCGGGGCAAACCGGCGCCCTTGCCGCTCTGCTCCAAAGTATGCGGGCGGCGGGCACCCTCGAGGGCATACGCAGACCGTTCTTCGACCAACTTTCGGCCGCCGTGATCGAGGCGGTAAAATCCGATCCGCTCTCCTACCAAGGGGACCTCTGGCTGATGCATTGCCCCATGGTATACGAAGATGGAGGAGCCGATTGGCTGCAAGCGGCCAAATCCTTGCGCAACCCCTACTTCGGGTCCGCCATGGCGACCTGTGGAGAGGTGAAGGTAAACCTGACATCGCACCGGGATCATGCACCCTGATCTCCCCCCCAATCCCATCGACAAGCTGATTCGGTTTTGTCTGGAAAACAAACTGGTGGTCTTCATTTTTGCCGCCGGTCTGATCTTTTGGGGAATAAGGGTCGCTCCCTTCGACTGGAACATCCCCTGGCTGGAGCGGAATCCCATACCTGTGGATGCCATACCCGACATAGGGGAAAACCAGCAAATCGTATTTACCGAATGGCCGGGCCGTTCCCCCCAGGACGTCGAGGACCAAATCACCTATCCCCTTACCACGGCGCTTCTCGGTTTACCCAAGGTCAAGGCCATTCGCAGTTACAGCATGTTCGGTTTTGCTTCCATATACATCATTTTCGAGGAGCAGGCCGAGTTCTACTGGACGCGCAGCCGCATTCTGGAAAAGTTGAACAGCCTTCCCGAAGGGACGCTGCCAACCGGGGTGGCCCCCAAACTGGGGCCGGATGCCACGGCATTGGGACAGGTGTTCTGGTATACCCTGGAGGGCCGCGACGAAGAGGGAAAACCGGCTGGCGGCTGGGACCTGCACGAATTGCGCAGCATTCAGGACTGGCACGTCCGCTTTGCCCTGCAAGGAGTGAACGGGGTGTCGGAAGTCGCCTCGATAGGGGGGTACGTCAGGGAATACCAGGTCGACGTCGATCCCGACGCCCTGCGCACCTACGGCATCAATCTGCACCAAGTATTTGACGCGGTGCGCAACAGCAATATCGATGTTGGGGCCCGCACCATCGAGATAAACCAAGTCGAATACGTCATCCGGGGCCTCGGCTACATCAGGAACCTGGATGACCTCCGCCAAACGGTAATCGCACAGCGCCAGCACGTGCCCATTACTCTGGAACAGGTCGCCCAGGTAGAATTTGGCCCGGCCGTCCGGCGAGGGGTGTTGGATAAGGAGGGCAGCGAAGCGGTGGGCGGAGTAGTGGTCACCCGCTATGGGGAAAATCCACTGTCCACTATCGGGGCCGTCAAAGAAAAGATCAGCGAGATTTCTCCGGGCCTTCCAAAAAAGACATTGGAAGACGGCAGGGTAAGTCAGGTGACTATCGTGCCCTTTTACGATCGGACGGGGCTTATCCATGAAACCTTGGGCACCTTGGAAAACGCCATCACGCACCAGATCCTCGTCACCATTCTGGTCGTTTTGCTCATCGTGTTTCACCTGCGCAGCGCCGCGTTGATATCCGGCGTATTGCCTCTGGCCGTACTGTTTTCCTTTATTTGCATGAGTGTCTTCGGGGTGGACGCCAACGTGGTGGCGCTTTCCGGAATCGCCATCGCCATCGGAACCATTGTCGATATGGGTGTCGTCCTGACCGAAAACATCCTCAAGCATTTGGAGGCCTCCAAAGCCTCGGGCGGGCGGCAGTTTTCCACCCTTGAGATCGTCTACAGGGCATGTTCGGAAGTGGGCGGCGCCGTGGTCACGGCCGTGATGACCACGGTAATCAGTTTTCTACCCGTGTTTGCCCTGGAAGCGGCAGAAGGGAAGCTGTTCAAACCGTTGGCCTACACCAAAACCTTTGCCCTGATCGGATCCATTGTGGTGGCGCTGACCATCATCCCTCCCCTGGCCCACGGGTTGATTTCCGGCCGATTTAAAACCGACCATCTTGCCAAAAGCTTCTGGGCGGGGCTGGGCCTCCTCAGCCTGGCCGCGGCAACTACTGTGAACTGGTTTCCCTGGTGGTTGGCCATTTTGATCTCCGTCACGGCTTGTTTCCACATTTTCAGGGACCGCCTGGCCCCCGGCCTTTCGCGCTGGGGGACCGTATTATTGCAAATCCTTGCAGCGCTGGTCGTGGCCCTTCTACTGGCCCGAAGTTGGGAACCTCTGGGTCCGGAACGCTCCCATGCCAACCTGGTATTTGTCCTCCTGGCCATCGGTGGGTTGCTGGGCATCTTTCACCTCTTTATTCGTCACTACACGCGGTTGTTGACCTTCTTTCTCCACTTCAAATTGGTTTTTCTCGTCGCCTGCGGGCTCACCATTGCGGCCGGATTTATCATTTGGAGAGATCTGGAAAAAGAGTTCATGCCCAGCCTGGACGAGGGATCTTTTTTGTGGATGCCCACTACCATGCCCCACGCCTCCATCGGTGAGGTCATGGACGTCATGCAACGGCAGGACAGGGCCATTGCGACCCTTCCCGAGGTGGATGCCGTGGTGGGAAAACTGGGGCGAGTGGAGAGCCCGCTCGATCCCGCCCCCATATCCATGATCGAGACCGTTATCAATTATAAGCCGGAGTACATTACCGATGAAAAGGGCAATATTCTCACGTTTGCTTTCGATGCAAAGACCCGGACCTACCCCAGGGATGCAAATGGAGCCCTCATCCCCGATTCGGGAGGCCGGCCCTTCAGAAACTGGCGCGACTCGATTGAGAGTTCGGAGGATATCTGGGATGAAATCGTCAAGGTTGCCCAGATAACGGGAACGACTTCGGCACCTCAATTGCAACCCATTGCGGCGCGGTTGGTCATGCTGCAAAGCGGCATGCGGGCGCCTATGGGCATTAAGGTATTCGGCCCGGATTTGCCAAGGCTGGAAACCGCCGTCATGCAAATCGAAGCGGAACTGAAGCGACTGCCATCCCTCAATGCAGCGACTGTTTTTGCCGATCGGGTGGTGGGCAAACCCTACCTGGAGATCGACATCAACCGCCGGGCTATCGCCCGCTACGGCATCAGCATTCGGGCTGTGCAGGACGTCATCGAAGTGGCCATAGGCGGGATTCCCGTTACCCAGACCATCGAAGGAAGGGAACGCTACCCGGTTCGCCTCCGCTACCTGCGAGAATTGAGAGACAATATCGAAGAAATCGGGAACATCCTCGTGGCCGGGTCCGACGGGGTGCAAATACCCCTCAAGCAATTGGCCGAAATCAGGTACATGCGCGGCCCCCAAATGATCAAAAGCGAAGACACCTTTCTGGTCGGTTACGTCATCTTCGACAAAAAACCGGGTTTTGCGGAAGTCGAGGTGGTGGAAGGAGCCAAAGAATGGCTCAAACAGCGTCAGGCAGCCGGGGAACTGGTTCTGCCCGAAGGGGTCAGTTTCCGGTTCACAGGCAGTTACGAACACCAGGTCAGAGCCGAAAAAAAGCTCCGGATCGTATTACCGGTGGCCCTGTTTGCCATCTTTGTCATTCTCTATTTTCTGTTCCGTAGAATATCCACCTCTCTGCTGGTCTTCTCCGGCATAGCCTTCGCCTGGTCGGGAGGGTTCATCCTCATTTGGCTCTACGGCCAACCCTGGTTTCTCGATGTTTCGCTCTTCGGCGCCAATCTGCGCGATCTGTTTCAAATACAACCGATTCACCTCAGCGTGGCGGTCTGGGTCGGGTTTCTGGCGCTATTCGGCATCGCAACCGATAACGGGGTGATCGTATGCTCCTATTTGCGGCAGACCTTTGCGGAAAGAAAGCCCGCCTCGGTTCAGGCCGTTCGAGAAGCGGTGGTTTACGCGGGCAACAAGCGCGTCCGCCCCGCCC
>JAABVD010000383.1:1688-3097 GCA_014529615.1 Opitutia bacterium | reverse complement strand
ATTACGTAGATCTTACTTCCTGATTTAAATCCACTCATTTCCTTAACATTAAAATCTCTAGAACAACTCATGCTTGTCAAGAGTCTTTATCTGCTGGGGATCGATCACGAGAAATTGACTTTCCGCCACCAAGGTCGCGACTACCGCCTCACCGATGTGCATGGACACGTCATGCACGACATCATCGCTTAGCACATCGCGTATTACGGGGATGGACTCGATAAAAGGATATTGTGTATTTTGTGCTTTTTGTGGTTAATCCCTCCCCATTCCTAATTCCTAATTCGCGCCCTTGGGCGCTTCCCCTCCCTGTGCTCTCTGTGTGCTCTGTGGTGAATTCAGGCAGGGGCTCCGCCGAATACCGGAATGGGCCGGTCCGCCCCGCTTTCCTTTTCGAGTTGGCGCAACAACTCCTCTGCTCCTTCGATTTGCCCGTCTATGGCCAAATTCAGGTATTCGATGCAAGCCTCCATTTCGGGAGCGCCTTCAATTCCATCCACGTGGGCCTTGGCCAGCAGGAAGGCCGCTTCGGGATAGCGAAGGTCGGCTGCCCGGGTCAACAATTTCATCCCTTTGAGGATTGAGGCCTTCTCTATCCCGTTGCTCAGGTGCAATTTGGCCAGTTCCGTCATTCCCACCGGACTGTTCAATTCCACGGACCGGTCAAAATATTCCTGGGATCTCCTCAGGTAGCTCCGGTTGATCTTCTCTTTGGCATGGGCCCATTGAAAATAACAGAGGCCCAAATAGGCGGAAGCGCTGGCTTCATCAGATTTTAAAAGGCGCTTCAGCGAACCGGCGATGGCGGAGAATCTGAGGGGAGCGCCGCCTTTGCCGAAAAGCTCGCATCTGGCCTTCCCCAGGCGCGCCAGTGGCGTGGCATTCTGCTGCAGGAGAGACCGATAGGCTTCATAAGCCGCTTTTTCATTTTTTGCCACCCCCCATCCAAACTCCAACATTTCGGAAAAGTGGTAATAGGCCAAATTGTGCCGTCGCCATGCCGCTGCCTGCAGCCAATATGCCGCCACGTCGTAATTCAAGGCCACTTTTCTGCCCTCCTTGAACAACATGCCCAAACGAAAGGCAGCCACCACGTGACCGCCGCGGGCCGCCGCGCGATAGTAAAGCGCGGCTTGTTGGAAATCGCTTTCAACTCCCCTGCCCCGAGCGTAGATTTCGCCCAAATAGAAATTGGCCTCGGTAAATCCCTCATCCGCGGAAAGTCCATAAAATCGGCGAGCCCGTTCATAGTCGCGGGCTACCCTCCCCTGGCCGTTGTAATAAAGGTGTCCCAAAATCAACTTGGCCTTTCTCGCGCCCTCCTCATGGGCGGCCAGAAGCAGTTCCTCCGCCTTTCGCGGGTCGGATTTGACTCCCCTGCCCTCCAGATACATGAGCCCGAGATTGCT
>JAABVD010000383.1:0-1530 GCA_014529615.1 Opitutia bacterium | reverse complement strand
GCCAGAGCGAATTGGCCCACCGGATTACCGGCCGCGGCGCATTCCTCCAGAATTCGCAGGGCTCCGGCAGGGTCTTTGGGGAGGCCGAAACCCAATCCCAGGGCGAAGCCAAAACAAGCCCTGGCCGTCAGGTCCGTTGCGGCGGCCTCCAGAGTGGCCTCAACCAAGCCGGCCGGAGTTTGCAAAATAGCCGCACCGGGATTCTCCACCGCCACAATGGCCGGGTAAATGCAGCCTCTTTCAGCCCGGCGAAAATAAACCGTAGCCCGGTCGGGGTCTTTTTCAATTCCCAGACCCTTGTGGAGCATGATGGCATAGTAATACGCGGCCAAACTCATCCCCGTTTTAGCCGCCTCATCTAACAATAGAGCCGCTTTGGAAAAATCCTTTTCGCCACCCAGGCCCAGGAGGTATTGCAATCCGAGGTAGGTCTTGGCCTGCGGCTGACCGGCCTCCGCCGCCAGACCCAACCAGTGCCGAGCCATGCCGTACAAATGCTCCCCTTCCCGGTCGCTCTGGTTGAACAGGGTTACCCCACAAGTCATTTGCAGGTAGGCCAACCTATCTCCATCGCGTTCCCCTATTTCCTTCAACTCCTCCCGGTATTTGTCCTCCCGTTCGATCCCCTCCAGATAGAAGGACCGCAACTCCAAGGAATCGACTTGGCCGGCCCGGGTCATGGCCATGTTCAAAAAGAGGTCGGCCTTATCCGCATCCGCCCGAACGACATCGCCCAGGGCGTATTGCAAACCGGTCTGAAGCATGGCCTGATAGTGCCCTGCCACGGCCGCCTCTTCAAACATCCGGGCCGCTTTCGCCCTATCCCTCCCCACGCCGTAGCCATTTTGGTAGGCCAATCCCAACCGCCAATACGACTCTGCCTGAATTACCTGGAACAGGTCATAATCTTCCATGGAGTCGGTTACCTTGACTACCGGTTCCACTACCCGCTCCAACATCACTCGCGCCTCGGCGAAGTCCTCCCGCACTCCGATCCCGAACCAATACAGGGTGGCCAGGTTGAAGAGGGCCGGGGCGTAGTCCTGCTCCGCCGCCCGTCGCCACCAATGTGCCGCCCGGCTCCAACTGCGCCGCGCGCCCAATCCTCGACTGTGCAAATACCCGAACATGACTTGGGCCTTGGCGTGGCCGGCGCTCGCTGCCGCCTTGGCCAACCGGGCCGCGCCATCATAGTCCGCCTCCTCCTCCACGCCCCCGTAGAGAACCAGGGCCTCTTCATAATAGGCCTCGGCCTCCTCCTGGGTCAGAGCGGATGCCGTTAAGGGAAAGGCACAAAGGCAGGGAAAGGCACAAAGGCACAAAGGCACAAAGGCACAAAGGCGGGCGCCGAGGGCGCCAATTAAGGGAAGAAGGGGGACCGCTGCGAGAACGAGCGGACTGCGCCCCGCCGCGGGGGCAAGAGGGGAAACGGGCATGGTTCAGGGCGGCGCGGGTAAAAAACTACCCGGCCTCTTCTTCGACTTCCACCCCGAGGGCCTCCAACACGTTCCGGGTCAGGTTGTACTCGGC
>JAABVD010000070.1 GCA_014529615.1 Opitutia bacterium | reverse complement strand
ATTCTGGCGGATGATATGGGCTATGGGGATATCAGCGGTCTCAATGAAAATTCGGGTATCCGGACGCCGAACATGGACAGGCTTGTTGAGGAAGGCATCCATTTTACCGATTTTCATACCAATTCGGCGGTTTGTACACCGACCCGTTATGGGGTATTGACGGGCAGGTATGCCTGGCGGTCCCGATTGAAAACAGGGGTCCTCAGGGGATACGTTGAGCCACTGATCGAAGCTGACCGGGTCACGGTGGCTTCTTCCCTGCAATATTGCGGTTATACCACCGCCTGCATCGGCAAATGGCATCTGGGCTTGGGTTGGCAAAGGAAGGATGTCAGCCGTCCCATAAGGAAATATGAGTGGGATAATGTGTTTCTGGAAGGAGACGACAGTAATGTCGATTTCAGCACACCGGTGACTGGTGGGCCCTCTGAACTGGGATTTGACTATTCTTACATTATCCCGGCCAGTCTGGATATGTCTCCCTATGTATACCTGGAGAATGACCGGGTTGTCGAATTACCCACCGCATTCACACCGGGAAAAGACCAGGAAGTTGATGGCCGGGGAGTATTCTGGCGATCGGGAGAAGTGTCACCGAGCTTTGATTTCGAAGACGTGTTGCCCAATCTCACCCGGGACGCTGTTGCCTTTATCGAGAAGCAGGCCGGGAAGGAAATGCCTTTCTTTCTCTATTTTCCGCTGACGGCGCCGCATACACCATGGTTGCCCACAGAGTCCGTCCTGGGGCATTCCGAGGCCGGAACCTATGGAGACTTCGTAGTTCTGGTCGATGAAATGGTTGGCTCGATTTTGAATATGCTGGATCGCCTGGACATGGCCGAAAATACCTTGGTGATTGTGACCTCGGACAATGGCGCCCATTGGACTCCTGAGGACAAGGAGCGCTACGCGCACAGAGCCAACCATATTTTTCGGGGACAAAAAGCAGACATATACGAAGGGGGTCATCGTGTGCCTTACATTGCCCGCTGGCCGGACCAGATCCGTTCTGGGTCTGAATCCAGTCAGGTAATGTGTTCAACGGATTTATTGGCCACTGTGGCGGGCATTACGGGTGTCCCATTACCCGCGGGAGCGGGCGAAGACAGTGTTAATATGCTTCCCGCTTACCTGAACCCCAATTTGAAGGAGCCGATTCGTGATCACACCATCCATCATTCCCTGCATGGCCACTTTGCCATAAGGAAGGGAAAATGGAAGCTGACGACCCGCCTGGGCTCCGGCGGATTCTCCGATCCGCGGGAACTTCCTGGCAATGGAGATGCGAACCTGGGTTCATTGTATGACCTGGTTGGCGATCCGGGAGAGAGCGAGAACCTGTATGGCCGGCATCCGGAGGTCGTTCGATCGTTGGAAGCCTTGTTGGAAAAGACAAAACTGGAAAACTTGAAATGAAACAACCGACATCCCTGAAAAAACAATTCCTTAGAAGTATGAGGGTCACATTCTTACTGTTATTCATGGCGTTTTCAGGCGCCTATTCCTTAGAGGGGACATCCAAGCCCAATATCGTTGTATTTCTGGTCGACGACTTGGGCTATATGGATATCGGAGCCAATAATCCGAAGTGCTTTTACGAGACGCCGAACATCGATGGATTGGCTAAGAGCGGTATGCGTTTCACGGATGGATATGCCGCCAACCCGGTTTGTTCTCCGACACGATACAGCCTGATGACAGGCAGGTATCCTTCGCGAGTGGATGCAACGAATTACTTTTCCGGAAAGCGTAGCGGAAAATTCAATCCAGCCCCCTTGGCCAACAATATGCCGTTGGAGGAAATTACGATTGCGCAGGTTTTGAAAGGGGAGGGATACGCCACCTTCTTTGCCGGGAAATGGCACTTGGGAGAGAGTGAGGAGTACTATCCCCAGAACAGGGGCTTCGATGTTAACATGGGGGGCCATACCCGTGGCGGGCCCTATACGGGAAAGAAGTATTTTTCCCCATTCGAGAATCCTCAATTACATCCTGACAGTCCGGAAGGGGACCATTTGCCGGATCGCTTGGCCAGGGAAACGGCCAAATTCATAGAAGAGAACAAAGAAGGTTCCTTTTTGGCCTATCTGTCCTTCTATTCCGTGCATACGCCCCTCATGGGCAGGCCGGATCTGGTGGAAAAATATGAGAAAAGGGCGGCTGAAGTCCATGGAGAAGAATTCGCTGAGGAAGAACAGGTATTTGGAGGTGCTCCCCGCAAAGTTCGGATCCTGCAGAAGCATGCCGTCTACGCTGCCATGGTGGAGGCGATGGATCAGGCCGTGGGAAAAGTGCTTCGGCAACTCGAGGCTTCAGGGGTTGCGGACAACACCATCGTTGTATTCACATCCGATAACGGTGGCCTCTCCACATCTGAGGGTTTACCTACGAGCAACCTGCCTTTGAGAGGTGGAAAGGGCTGGGTTTACGAAGGGGGAATCCGGGAACCATGGATTATTCGCTATCCGGGTGTTACTAAAACCGGCGCCGTCAGCCATGAACCGATTTGTTCCATCGATCTCTTTCCAACACTTGCGGCCGCTGCTGGCGCCAAAGTGAAGCATGGATTGGATGGCGTGGACCTGATGCCTGTAATAACGGGGGAATCGGCGGAACCTCGTTCCTTGTATTGTCACTACCCCCACTACAGTAATCAGGGCGGCATCCCCGGCGGAGCCATACGTGAAGCGGATTATAAAATGTTTGAACGCTATGAGGACGGCAGGATTCACCTTTATGATCTGAAAGACGACATTGGAGAACAGAGAGATGTGGCAGAAATCCATCCGGAAAAAGTGTCGCAGATGCGGGCCCGTTTGCATGCCTGGTATGAGGAAGTCGACGCGAAATTTCTTCAGAAAAAAGATGACGGCCCAGAACCCTGGAGGCCGCCCTATCATTCCCAAAATCCATGATGTGAAGAATGTCCCGCGGTTAGGAAAATAGCCGCCCAAAGACTCAAAATGGCAGGCCAAAGAGACTACGCCTCAGATTGAAACGAAGGTCTCAAAAGTTACCTCTTTTGATTCTCATGAAACGGGTCACACGCCTCAGATGGGAGTTATTTCTCATGTGGGAGAAGTGGATTGCTCTTTCGTCACATCAACCAATTCGGAAGGAACAAGGCAATTGCAGGGATAAAGGTGACTAAAAATAAAATCAGCACCAACACGGCAAGGAAAGGCATGACTTCCCTGGTGAATTTGTGGACAGGCACGCCGGTGATCGAACAGGTCGTGAACATCAATGTGCCTAGAGGCGGTGTCACTCCGGCAATCGTCAGGTTCAAAACCATAACGATTCCCAAGTGCACCAGGTCCACACCCGACACCATTGCCACCGGAGCAAGCAAGGGAGTGAGGAGAATCAATGCCGCACTTCCTTCCACAAACATTCCAACGATCAGGAGCAGCACATTGAACAGCAGGAGAAGCAAATAGGGATTGGAGGTAATCTCCACAATGGAGGTCGAGAAACTCATAGGGAGTCGTTCCCAAGTCATATAGAAGCCAAAGGCGTTGGAGGCACAGATGATCAACATCACCACGGAGGTGCTCAGTACCGACTCCATTAATATTTCAGGGAAATGCCTGAGCTTCAGATCTCCGTAGGCAAACCGTCCAACAAGTATGGAATAAATCACGGTCATCGCGCCCGCCTCGGTTGGGGTAAACAGCCCGAAACGAATACCACTGATAATGCCTACGGGTATCACCAAGGCCCAAATCGACTTCCTGAAAGCAACGGCCACTTCTCTCCAACTGGCTCGTTCGGTGCGATTCTATCGATAACCCCTTTTTTTCGAAACGCGGCTGACAACGAACATCAGCCCAAAACAAAGAAGGCCCCCTGGAATAAATCCGGCAAGAAAGAGCCGACCCACTGATTCGTTGGCCAGGTAAGCATAGAGGATCAGGCCAATTCCCGGCGGAATAATGGGGGCTATAACCGAGGAGCAGGCAGTCACGGTAGCCGAAAACTCCTTGTCATATCCGCGCTTCGTCATCTCCGGGACGAGCACCTTACCCTGCATGGCCGCATCCGCATTGGCCGATCCGGACAATCCACCCATCAAGGTCGACAGCACAATGTTCACGTGGCCCAGGCCGCCCTTCAAATGTCCCGTTAACGCATCAGCCAGCGCCATCAATCGATGGGTAATACCCCCACGATTCATCACCACCCCGGCCGTGATAAAAAATGGAACCGCAAGCAGCGGAAAGGAATGGGTGGAAGAAACAATTTTCTGCACAAAAACTGATGGTGGTAAGCCCGACGTATACAGAAAATAGACCAGAGAACTGATTGCAATGGCGTAGCCAACCGGAACGTTTACAGCGAATAGAAGAAAGAGCAGTATGACAGGCAAGTACTCCATAAGGAAACTATCGCTCATCCTCCCGCGCTTGAAGATGAGTCCACAAATTGCCGAGTTGATAAAATAACATCAGCGCGAAACTTACCGGCACAGCCGAATAGAACACCGTGTTGGGCAACCTCATGATAGAGGTGGGCTGGGCGTACGACTCGATGGAGAAAATTACCCCATAGACCACCATGTATCCGAAAAACACTGACAGTACCAGTTGAGCAGCCAGTAGAAAAATCCGTCGAACTCCCGGGGACAATCGATTCACCAGAAGATCGATACCGATATGCATCTTCCTTTTATAGGCCGCACTGGCGCCGAGAAACACCATCCATGTAAACGCGATCGCCGAAACCTCATTGATCCACACTGGAGGATCACCAAATAAATACCGCATCACTACGCCATAAGTAACACTGAATATGACCACAGCCAGCGCCAGACAGCCGAGGATGCTGTCAAAGTTTGTGAATATACTGCCAGCGCGCCTGATCACTGGTTCAATATCTGCCGGATTTTCTCGGATAGACCGGGACTCCAATCAGGATTGGTCAGGTAGACCGATTCAGTCGCCTGACGAATGGAGGCGTGATCCACGTCATTGATGATTTGAACGCCCTTTGAGCGCAGATAGTTGAGTTGGTCTTCCTCGGAAGCAACGGACAACTCGGTCAAATAAGTTCCCCAGGCGTGGCCCTCTTGCAAAAGAACTTCCTGCACGTCTTTGGGTAAGGTTTCCCAATATTTCCTTCCCATGACCATTCCGACAAAGGGTTGAAAATGGGCTGTAGTGGAAAGGACTTTTTGATGCTCATAGAAACGTGAACCAATGATGGAACCGAGCGGCGCTTCTGCCGCATGAATCACCCCCTGAGCGAGCCCACTGTAGACTTCCGACCAGGCCAAAGTTGTAGGATTGGCTCCCAGCGCGTCAAAGGTCTTTACCCAGATGACGTTGGGTGGAATGCGAATTTGAAGGCCGGAAAAGTCATCCAGGTTTCGAATTGGCTTACTGGATATGATGTGGCGCGCACCAAAGTAGCCGTTCAAGGCGATTACCTTGAATCCTTTTTCATACAACTGATCAACCTGGTTCCCATACCATTTCGACTGAACCACCTTTTCGTAGTCTCTGATATCCTTGAGCAAATAGGGCCCTGCCAAGACTCCAATGTCGGGCAGGTAGTCGGAAAGGTAACCGGCATCCACATTTGCGATGACCGATGCGCCGAGTCTCGCCAATTCATAGACTTCCTTGTTCGTGCCCAAGGCCGATGCTTCGTAGACATGGACGATAATTTGCCCCTGAGACCTTTCCTCAATCCGCTGGGCAAAATGTAGAAACGATTGATGAATCGGTTCCTCAGACGATTGTACATGCCCAAGCTTCAACGTTATTTCGTCTCCCCATGAAACGGAAGCTGGCAGAGCAAAGAGTAAGCAGAAAAAGCGGAGGATGGATTGAAAGAAGAAGGGTCCCATTCGGAATGGCTATATTTCCCCGCTAAACCATATAGGTCAACGGTTCGCATAAAAGAAGCCTCGGTTACTCACATCTCGAATTGCATCCTGAAGATAGGGTTTTCCATTATAAGTAACATGATCGGCGGTCTCACTTCAGAACAATGCAACTCTTACCAAAACGACGGCATCCTATTCCCCATCGATGTCCTGTCTTTGGCAGAGGTGAAGCGCATGAGGGACGGTTTAGCGGCTATCGAATCCTACCTGGGTCGAACACCCAAGACAGAGGAATTGCACCAGCTGTTCCTGAACTTCCGCTGGGCCTACGATTTAGTGACCCACCCAAGAGTATTGGACGCGGTTGAGCCCGTCCTGGGGCCAGACATCCTGTTGTGGGCATCAAGCGTATTCGCAAAACCGCCGCACCATCCCGGCTTCATATCCTGGCACCAGGACGCCACCTATTGGGGTCTGGATTCGGGAAGCATCACCACTGCCTGGATTGCGCTCTCTGAAAGTTCCACGGAGAATGGTTGCATGCGAGTCGTAAGAGAATCGCACAAGCAAAGTATCCAGCCACACGTGGAAACCTACGCGGACGACAACCTCTTAAGCCGAGGTCAGGAAATTGCCGTCGAGGTGACCGAGGAGGAGGCGACGGATGTAGTCTTGGCTCCCGGTCAGATGTCCCTTCATCACGTCAATATCGTGCATGGATCCAAGGCCAACTTCAGCGATAAACCACGCATTGGGTTTGTCGCACGCTATATGACTCCTTCAGTCAAGCAAAGTGGTTTCCAACAACCCGTCATCCTTGCCCGCGGAGAAGACAGGTTCGGACACTTCGAGCACATGCAAGGACCACCAAATTCAGATGACTTGGCCATCGCGACCAGGAAACACCTTCGTACTGCTCGTGAGCACATTGCAGGCATCCGCGAAACCTCCGGTGCGTATGATCCATCTGAGGACTGAGGAATTGAACATGGATAAACAGGATGGACGGGATGAAGAATTGACTCTCGCAAAGAGGGGCAGGAGGCGCCGAGGACGCCGGGAATAGCCGCAAGAAGCACAAATGACTCAAAAGGGAAGAGAGGTTCAACGTGATCTTATTCTGCCCTCGGTGATGTTGATATCAGGGGCTCTGATGAAGGAGCCTATTCCCTTGTAGATCCTCCGGGGAGAGAATAATCCTTTGCTAACACACAATGAAATCAAAATTAGAAAAAACGATTCCTATCCTTCCCCTGCTCCTGCTAATTGCTTGCAGTTCGCTGACTGCGGAAAAGGAAGAGGGCATTGTTGAAGTCGAGTACACGCCTTTGTCGGGCATCGGGCAGGAGAGAGGCGTCATGCGTCGGGATCCCAGCGATGTCATCAAGGTTGATGACTTGTATTACGTCTGGTATTCAAAAGGGGAGATCGCGCCCGGCTACGATGCAACGGTTTGGTATGCCACTTCGCCCGACGGACTGAAGTGGACGGAACAGGGCATGGCGCTGGCCAAAGGTGAGCCCGGAAGCTGGGAGGGGGAAAGCGTATTTACGCCCAACATTCTCGTGGCTGAGGGGAAGTACTGGTTGTTCTATTCCGGGGTTTCGAGAAAATTCGAACAGCCCTACAATCCGGATTCGAAAATCGGGATTGCGGTATCGGATTCGCCCGATGGGCCCTGGGAACGCCTTCCATCAAATCCGGCGTTGATCAACAGCGATAATCCTGAGGACTTCGACAGTCATCTGGTCGATGATGCCTGTCTGATCGTACGGGATGGAAAATACTGGTTTTATTACAAAGGACGTCAGTTGGGAAAGAGTCCCGCCGAAACCAAGATGGGATTGGCCATCTCGGACCATCCGCAAGGTCCTTATGTGAAGCATGAAGCGAACCCTGTGATTCCCGGCAATCATGAAGTTCTGGTCTGGTCGCAGGGGGCGGGCGTGGCCGCATTGATCGGAACATCCGGACCAGAAGACATTACGAGAACCATCCAATATGCTGAAGATGGGGTTCATTTTTCCAAGACTCACGATGTCGAGAATGTCCCGAGCGCGGGAGGGGCTTATCGGCCCGAGGCTTTTTCAGATAGCGGAAAGGGAAAGCGTATCGAATGGGGTCTGGAAATCAGCAGGGAGGAAGGATCGCTGCCTTTTCTTCAGCGGTTTGATATAAAGGAAGTTAAATAAGATGAAAAAGATGCGGATTGCAGTATTGCTTGGAATGGCCTGGACGAGTCAGTGCTTGTTTTCCGGGTTGGCTTCCGGGAGCGGCGCGTTTGCCGAGGATGTGGCCTTTATGGAGGAACATACACCGATTGTTCTGTTGAAAGACGGTGACGCCGCCGTCGCGGTTGCTCCCGATTATCAGGGCCGTGTCATGACCAGCACCTATGACGGCAAGGCCGGTCCGAGCTTCGGCTGGATCAACCGTCCGGTCATTGAGAAAGGAATCCTTTCGGATGAAGAGAAGAAGGGAAGGCTCGAAGAGCATATTTATATTTTTGGGGGAGAAGAACGTTTCTGGCTCGGGCCGGAGGGCGGACAGTATGCCCTCTTTTTCAAGCCGGGTTCAAAGTTCGAGTTCTCCGACTGGAGGACTCCGCCGGTAATCGACACCGAGGCCTTCGAGTTGGTTGAACAAACCGAAACGTCAGCCACGTTTAAATGCGGCACGGAACTGATCAATTACAGCGGCGCCGAATTCAAGGTGGGCATTGAGCGTACGGTGAAGACGCTGGGTAAACCGGAGGCCTCCGAACTGTTGGGTGTTGAGCTCGGCGAAGGGCTGCGCATGGTTGGGTATGAAACGGACAACCGGATTACCAACACAGGTTCCAATACCTGGGGGCCGGAGACCGGCCTGCTTTCGATCTGGATTCTCGGCATGTACAACCCGTCGCCCGAAACAACCGTGGTGATTCCGTTTAATGCCGGCCCTGATGCCGATCTCGGTCCCAAGGTGAACGACACCTACTTCGGGAAGGTCCCGCCGGAATACTTGAAGGTTGAGGATGATATACTCTTCTTCAAGGGCGACGGTACCTACCGTAGCAAGATCGGTATCAGTCCACAACGCTCCAAAGGCATTGCCGGAAGCTATGACGCTGCCGGGCAAGTTCTCAATATCGTGACCTACAACGTGCAGGAGGCGCCCAATGGATTCGTCAACTCGATGTGGGAGCTTCAGAAAGAACCCTATGCCGGGGATGTAATCAACTCCTACAACGACGGTTCGCCCGCGCCCGGTGAGCCACCTCTAGGGCCGTTCTACGAGCTGGAAACCTCTTCGCCCGCTGCCGCCCTCCAGCCGGGCGATACAATGCAACACATTCAAAGGACCGTACATTTGCAAGGTGATGAAGCCCTTCTGGATCCCATTGCCCGGAATGTATTCGGCGTAGGAATTGAAGCCATTAAGATGGGCATCTGAACTGATGGCCCAAGGAAAGAACGGAGGGCGGACATTCCTGTCCGCCATTTCAATTCATATCGCAAACGGCAAACACGCAGACGGGGAAAGGCAGGAAAAATTAACCACAGAGAGCACAGAGGAGGAGAGGGAGATTAACCACAAAAGGCACAAAAAACCCAAAGGGGGGCGCGCGCCGAGGCGCGCCAATTAGGAATTAGGAATTAGGAATGGGGGAGAGATGGAATGGGAGAGAAATCATGATCAGGATCCTTGCGAGAGCTAATCCAGCGGAAATTCCAATTGCCGTTCTCCCTCGTCGAAGAAACGGGCTCCCTTGCCAACGCGATC
>JAABVD010000382.1:1760-4009 GCA_014529615.1 Opitutia bacterium | reverse complement strand
GTAGGAGTAGCTCTTATCAAGTTGATAGTATAAATTCTGGATCATTATCGATTCTGTGCATCAAGGTGATGAGTTTGCGCATGACCGCGACGACAGCAACTCTGTCCTCTTTGCCCCTTTTTTTCAATCCGAGGTAAAACGCTCTGATGGTGGGATTGAAGCGGATGGCGGACTTTGCGGCCATGTGAAGCGGTCTTCTGATTTCTTTCCTTCCGCCCGCAGTCTTGGCCTTGCCAGTGTAAGTGCCGCTGATCTGGGTATAGGGTGCCACACCGGCCAACGAAGAGGCTCTTTTTGCAGTGATCGAATCGAGTTCGGGCATGAAGGCCAGAACGGTATAGGCGGTTACCGGACCGATGCCTTTGGGCGCCATGAGTTTCTCATAGCGTTCATAGAGTTGCTCATCGGTTTGGAGATGCGCTTCGATGCGTTGTTCGATTTTGCATTCTCTTTTCTTAAGGGAGGCGATCATACTGAGGATATCTTTGCGCGCAAATCCTTCAGCGTGTTCCAGTCGTGTTTTCTCCTGCTTGATCATATCGCTTAGCTGGCGGCGGCGTGAGACCAATTGCCGCAACACTTCAACACTACGGGCCGGGGGTTGCCATAAGGCAGGGTTCTTTTCTCGGCCGAATCGCGTTAGCATCTCCGCATCAATGGGATCGGTCTTGCAGCGCAGACCTTCTGACTGGGCAAAGCGACGCGCTCTGAGTGCATCCACTCTGGCCACCGCAATGGTTTTCTTGTAGAGGCTTCGCAGCAGCAACCGCTCGTAGCCTCCAGTCGATTCGACTATCACCATCACCTTGCCGCAGTGTTTTTTAATCCAGGTGATGAAGGAGTCCACTCCTTCAGGGGTATTTTCCCATGACTGGGTCATGGAACTGTCCTCCAGGTTACTATCGAAGGTTGCTTTGGCGCAATCTACGCCGAGATATTTGACTTTATCTTTCATTTGGATCATGACTTTCTCTTGCTTGTTAATACGAACTCAAGGCTCTTGTAGCTCATCGAGGTAAGCCAGGATGGCATGGAAGGTCCTTACTCCTGACTCGGGTTCAAGACCCTGCGGCTTACGGATTCTTCCACGCCTTTCCATCGTAACTCTGCAGAGCACGATGGAAACCTGGCCCTCGTAGTTCAACTCAAGGGCAGTCGTAATACGAGGACTACTTGCCGCCCATGCTGCGAGGCAATGGCGGTTTAAAATTGACCCACCCTCAGTGTCCAGGGCTGCGGAGGCCATGACGGGGTCTGAGGCGAAGACGCCAGCCCAATCTCCGAAGGCTTTGTTGGAGGTAAGGATGATGGACAGGCCGGCTTCGTAGCGCATGGAGATGACCTGGAACAGAAGGCTGGCTCGGGGCTTGGAGAGTTCCAGGTATCCGACTTCATCAATCACCAGCAGGCGCATCTTGGTGAGGGTTCTGATCAGCCTTGGCAAGTGGTTGGGTTCGGTGGCTTGGGCCAGTTTGCGGGCCATGTCCATGGCGTTGATGAGTGGGCTTTGCCCACTCCCGGTGGCCCTGACAATACGATGTTACGGCCTTCTGAGAGGAAGCGCAGGGTGGCCAGTTCGTCCACCAGTTTCGGATCGATGGAGGGCTGTGCGCTAAAGTCAAAGTCCTCCGGATGCTTGTGGTAGGGGAAGTGGGCGAAGCGTGTATTGACCTCCACCCTACGCTGGTGTCTGCTCTTCAGCTCGGCATCGGGCAGGTAGCCCAGGAAGTGGGAATAGGACCCGTTCTTGGCCGCCGCTTTTTGGGCGGCGCTATGGAGGAGTTCGCGTGCCGTGTTCATTGCCAGTTCTTCGAGTCCCTCGGCCGCTTTGGCTTCGTAGATGCGGCTCATGATGTGATCTCCTGGTAGACGTTCAAAGGCCGGGTCCGCACCTCATGGGAAGCTCCGATGACCCAGCGGGGAGCGGGTGGCGGGGCTTTGGCGGTTTGTTCCAGCCAGATGAGCGCTTTTGCGTTCAAGTCCTCCGGATCGGCGAAGCTGCGCCCATTGAGCAAGTTGTCTTTGACATAGCGCACCATGCGCTCGACTTTGCCCTTGGTGCGCGGCCGGTAGGGCCGGTGGGTTTTGGGCACGATGCCATAATGATCGGCAAAGTCCATGAAGTGAGGATTCCAGCTCTTGGCATCCAATCTGACCTGCTTCACGTTGTCGTAGAGGATGGAGTGGGGCCAGCCGCCGCAGTAATCGAAAGCTTGCTGGTGGCAGCGCACCAGACTCTTCAAGTGCAT
>JAABVD010000382.1:614-1533 GCA_014529615.1 Opitutia bacterium | reverse complement strand
TTGCACTCATTGATGCGTTTTTTCAGGTAGTCTTTGAAAGGGTCCAGCTTGCTTGCCCGCTTGGGCGTTTTAAAATCCGAAGGACTATTAGCTGCCAAAACCTTTCGAACGGTGTTGCGGGAATGTCCCGACATCCGTGCTATGGCGCGGATGGAGTGACCTTGCCGATGCAAGCGTTTGAAATCCATGTATTGATCCTGGTTGAGCATCTCTTGAGTCATTGGAAAAACGCCAGTCAAGGTCGATGCGGAGTTGTCTTGATTAACCGGAATCACTCCAGGAGGGGGGAAGCTTCGGCCTCCGGCCTCCGCTTCCCCCCTCCCGCATTTCCCTCTCAGGTGGGTCAGTTTTAAACCGCCTTTTTTGCCGCCTCCTAAATGAGTTCTCGCATGGGCTACCTCTTCCATGAATACCACGTTAGACATACAAGCGGCTTTAAGCCGCGATTGCTGTGAGGCTGTCTCGTGGGACCGCGACTACAAAGAACTGCAAAGCAGTTCCACTCCAAAGCCCTCACCAGTGCCGATATTTCGGAGCGCAGTAGAAAATTTGTGAGAAATGCGACCCAGCGTGCGCTACCATGCTTTGCCTATAGGCTACGCACGGCACAGCGCGACACTGGGCTCTGGAGTTTAACGCCGTTGGCGTAAAAAACTGATGTTTGTATCGGTTGATCGGGACAATAGAAGGGCCATCCGCACCTATCCATCACTCCCCCTTGAGGGGGAGTCGGCAAGACAAGGGCGATAGCCCGCAGTCGCGCCGGTGGGGGGCGGGCGCCATCCCTCCATCCGTGGTCTATTCTAGCCATCACTGCATCTCTCCCTCTGCGCCCTTTGAGCAAGTTGTCTTTGACATAGCGCACGATGCGCTCGAGTTTGCCCTTGGTGCGCGGCCGGTAGGGCCGGGGGGTTGTGGG
>JAABVD010000382.1:0-553 GCA_014529615.1 Opitutia bacterium | reverse complement strand
GATCGCTCCTTGGTGAGCCTGGAGCGCGAGGACTTGGCGGAGCTGAACCGCTCGCGCTGGGATTCGGCGCTGGGCAAGCCGCGACCGATGAGCGCGCTCCAGGATAATTGAGTAAAAGAATTGCTTGGATCCCACAACTTTTTCCTTGAATATCTAAATTCGGGCATTAGACTTTCAAGAAAATGTTGATCGAGCGAAGAAAATACCTGGAAAGGATTAGAGACCGCCTTGGGGACTATCCGATAGTAGCTTTGCTCGGTCCCAGGCAAGTGGGAAAGACCACGCTGGCCAAACTCCTGGCACAATTCGCTTCGGACGAAGAGGTTCACCATATCGACTTGGAATCGCCTGGAGACCTTGCGCGGCTGGCCAACCCGGAATTGGTACTCTCGCCATTAAAATCCTGATCCAGATCGAAAGGCTGGGAGAATCGTACTAAGGCACAGGGGGAGAAGCGCCCAAGGGCGCAGAGGGAGAGATGGAGTGATGGGGAGAATTGACCACGGATGGAGGGATGGCGCCCGGGGGGGGGGGGGGGGGGGGGGGGGGGGGG
>JAABVD010000069.1 GCA_014529615.1 Opitutia bacterium | reverse complement strand
GCCGGGGGAGCCCGCCAAATCTTTCCTCCCGTGATTTTCAGGGGCATCGATACCACCGGCGAC
Organism: Opitutia bacterium; assembly: GCA_014529615.1. Lineage (GTDB taxonomy): Bacteria > Verrucomicrobiota > Verrucomicrobiia > Opitutales > UBA2995 > JAABVD01. The sequence goes on along the minus strand of JAABVD010000069.1, from coordinate 9,587 downwards.
GGGTACGCCATGGCTTTGCGGGCCGGGGCGGAACTGACGAACATGGAATACATCCAGTACATGGTGCTGCCGGAAGGTTTTAACATGGTGGACATTCCAGGCATGTACTGGAGCGTCTTTCCGAAAATGAGAAACCGCCACGGCGAGGAAGTGCTCTCGCGCTACCTGCCGGACGGACTGACTGCCGAAGAAGCAATGCGCAATCGCTGTATGCACATGCCGTATTCCATGCGCGATGGTTCCGGCTGGGTCGACGTGGCCGTGGCTAAAGAACAGAATGAAGGGAGGGATGTTCCCGGTGGAGGTCTCTGCCTGGACTTTTCGGAATGCGACCTGGAGAATTACGAACCGGTCATCCAACACCACTTCGACGAAGGAAAATTGAAGCGCAGAGCTATCCGTCCCGGCAAGGAGGCGCGTGTCGTTACAACTGCTCACGCCAGTAATGGAGGCATCCTCATTAATGAACAGGCGCAGGCTTCCCTACCCGGACTCTTCGCCGCCGGTGAAGTCTGCTCCGGGCCCCATGGCGCAGACCGCCTGGGTGGAGGTATGGTCAGCATGGGTATCGTATTTGGCGCCCGAGCCGGAAAATATGCGGCCAAACACGCCAAGCAAACCGACCGTTCCCCGCTGAAGGAAAGCAGCTTGGCCCCGGCTCTGGAACGACTAAATACCAAGGGAGGTGACCGGAAGGCAGACGACCTTTTCAATAAACTCCAGGAAACGATGGGACGCGATTTCCTCAATGTGAAAAGCCGCGCAGGTTGTGAGAAGCTCCTGAAGGACATCGAGGAACTACGAGGCGGCTGGCTACCGAATTTAGGGCGAAAGGACCTCCCTACCCTTCGCCGGACCATTGAAGCGGAAAACTCACTCAAGGTAGCCGAACTCATGGTCCGGGCCGCGCTGGCCCGGGAGGAAACCCGGGGCAATCACTACCGCGAAGATTTCCCGGAAATCGACGATGAGAAGTGGCGCAAAAATGTCATTTTATCCGAACGAAAAGGAAAAGTGAACCTGTCCACCCGAGATCTGAATGAACTGGCATCGGTTTCGTCGTGAAAATCCTCACCCATGCCGTCCTTTCCGGAATTTTACCGTTGGCCTCTTTGTCCTGGGGCAACCCGGAGCAAACCACATCCTACGACGTAGCCGGATGGATCGATGAGGAGCGGCTCCTGAAGGAGGACCAAGAGGGGGCCAACTGGCTCTCGCTGGGCAACAACTGGAAACAACAGCACTACTCCCCTTTGGAGGACATCAATGCTTCCAACGTGGCTGAGCTGGGCTTTGCCTGGGAATATGACGCTTCCTCCCGGATCGGGAAGGTGCCGCGCGGCCTCGAGGCCACGCCATTTGTGGTGGATGGGGTCATGTACACCTCGGGCGCTTGGGGGGTGGTCTATGCGCTGAAGGCCAATACAGGTGAGGAAATCTGGCGCTACGATCCACCAGTGGATCCGACTTATAGCCGCAAAGCATGTTGTGATGTGGTCAACCGGGGGGTGGCTGTATGGAAAGGTAGGGTTTACGTGGGAACTATCGATGGATGGCTGACCAGCCTGGATGCAGCTACCGGAAAAGTGAACTGGCGGTCGGATGTCATCATCGACCGGACAATGGCCTATGCCAACACGGGGCCCCCACAAATCGCCGGCCGCGTGATCGTTATCGGCACTTCGGGAGCGGACATGGGAGCTCGCGGCTATTTTTCCGCCTACGACCTCGAAACCGGTGAGTTGGTCTGGCGCTTTTTTACTGTGCCGGGAGATCCAAAAAACGGATACGAGCATCCCGAGGTGGAGATGGCGGCAAAGACCTGGGATCCCGACTCGAGATGGGAAGCCGGTGGCGGCGGCACGGTCTGGGGACAAATGACCTACGATCCGGAATTGAATCTTTTGTATGTAGGCACCAGTAATGGATCCCCCTACCCGGCCTGGATCCGAAGCCCCAGTGGCGGAGACAACCTGTTTCTCTGTTCCATTTTGGCCATCAATCCGGACACCGGGCGCCTGATCTGGTATTACCAGGAAACGCCTGGAGAAAGCTGGGATTACACGGCAACCCAGAACATGATCCTGGCCGAGCTGGAATTCGGCGGCCGGATGCGCAAGGTGCTGATGCAGGCGCCCAAGAACGGCTTCTTCTACGTGTTGGACCGGGAAACAGGTGAGCTTCTTTCGGCAGAAAATTTCGTCGAAGTCAACTGGGCCAGCCATATCGACCTGGAAACCGGTCGTCCGGTATTTACCGGCCTGGCCGACTACCGGGACGAACCAAAGTTTGTTGTGCCGGGACCTTATGGCGCACACAACTGGAATCCCATGTCCTACAGCCCGGAAACAGGGCTGGTTTATATCCCCACAACCAACACCCCGATGGTGTTCGGTTCACCCTCCTCTTTCACCTACCAGAAGGCGACCTGGTCCATGGGCCTGGGCATGGGCATAAATGTGCCGTTTTCCCCCGAGGATAAAAAGACTTACGCCGATGGCCAGAAAGGCACGGAAAAGGAGGATATTTTAAAGGCCTGGGATCCCGTAAAGCAGGAAGCCGTGTGGGAGGTCAAGCTGCCCATCGCCATGGGCAACGGAGGAATATTGTCCACTGGCGGGGACCTGGTTTTTCAGGGGACCAATACCGGGCATTTAAACGTTTATCACGCCAGAACCGGGAAGCTGCTTAAGGAATTGTTTACCGGTACCGGCATCATGGCCGCACCGATGACCTACAGGATCGACGGGGTGCAATACGTGGCGGTCATGGCCAGTTACGGAGGCGGACGCCTTGCCTTCGGATCTACCGAAAAGGAGGTCGCCTTTTACCAATACAAAAACTATGGCCGTATATTGGCCTTCCGTTCAGGTGGAGGGGATACGCCGCTCCCGCCCAAAGCTGAGCCGGTTCCCCGGCCCGCTCCTCCCGACATCCAGGTCAATCCCGACTACCTCGAATCCGGCGCCGGCTTGTTTGCCTTCTATTGCCGCCTCTGCCACCAAGCCGGTCCAAATGAAATCTTTTTCTCCCAATACCCGGACCTATCCAAGATGACCGAGGGCACCCATGCCATATTCAACCAGATTGTTCTGGACGGGGTTTATGCTCCCCTGGGCATGGCTGGTTTCGCTGATGTCTTGAACGAGCAACAGGCCGAAATGATTCATCACTTCCTCATCTCGCGACAAGAGGAACTTTGGGAAGCTGAGAATCAGGAATAGCCGCAAAAGAACGCAAGGAGCACAAAATTATCAACCTTACTTTTGCTTTACCTGTTTTTCTCATTCAACGGTCAAGACGTATAATCTTCCGCCTGCAGGAATGCCCAAATCCAATATAATATTCTTTGCGTTCTCTGCGTTCTTTGGCGGCTAATTAAATCGCGGCATAAAGCCGCTCCTACACCTCGAATTCGGCCGGATTGAAGTAGGAGCGAACGTCCTGGATCTTGCCGTCCTTGACGGTGAACACATTGCAGCCGCGGGCTTCGCCGTTCTTTCCGTCGTGGGTGGTAAAGGGAATCATCCACTCCACGGCCAGACGGTCGCCGTCCTCGGTATAGCGCTGGATCTGCACCTTGGCATCGGCAAAGCCGGTTATGACGGCGGAATAGAGTTCCCGTAATTGATCGAGGCCCTGCAGCTCTTCCGTGATGGGAGCCTTGAAGGTAGCGTCCTTTTGAAAGCAACTGAGGATGCCTTCCAGGTCTTTGTTTCCTTCGAATTCCCAGTAGGTACGAATGATATCTATATTACTCATCGGATATTCTAATTATTTTGTATTTGAATAAACAATACAGCCCCCACTATTCCTGTAGGGGCCGTATCACTTCAACTTGGCAATTAACTACAAACAAACTTGAACTCACCAACTTAAAGTGTTGGTCAAATAGTAGGTAGTAGGCGATGGACTACGGAACTGCCGAAGTACTCCATTGGGATCTGCTCCGATTGGAATCAAGGCTTCACCTTTGAATGCATTGCGGATGTTCAATTGAATTTTCCAATTAAGCGGATTCCCGAACAGCTCAATATTTCTATTGTAGCCAACCCACAGATCGATATTATCTTCTTCCGGACCCCAAATCGGTTCGTTCAAGTCAGGCAGGTACAAGTCGACCTCTTCGCTATAGTCATAATCATAACCGATGGACACCTTTGACTGCCAGCGATAGGCGCCCCCTAAATTAAAGCCGCGAAGACGTCCTTCCGTGAAACGGTAGTTGGTCACCAGGTTCGCACGCCATTCACGCTGTTCAGTAGATACCTGGCCTTGTTTGGCTCTAATAGCTGCAAATGGACCAGAAAACAAACGGATGTATTCGCTATCCCAGAGAAGAGCATTTCTTACACTAAGAAGATGGTTCGCCTGCCAGAATTGAGCGGCCTGCATGTTGGCGACGACTTCGGCGTGTGCTGCAGCAAGGGCAGGAGCAACATTCGAGTTGATCGTTTCCTGCTGGCCCACGTTCAGCATAACACTCCAGTTACTGGTAATATTGCCCACGATGTCGACTTCAAATCCTTCGGCTGCTCTGGATTCAACAGCGCTTAAACCCGGGATAAATGTTTGTTGAAACTGGTCGTTTTCCACCCTCCAATTGAGCGCGTCCCGTGTCCTGGCAGGGAGGAGATTGATAATGGCGTTTATGAAGTTATCATAAGAAGCATCATCGTTGACATTGGTAGAATTGACATGAGGTGGATCTCCATTGGGAGCGGCGCCATCGTTCGTTATAATAAGTCCTGGGTCGGTCCCGCCTCTTTCTATGATCCCGTTGACAAAATAGGTATAGGGGCCTTGCTCCAGAGTATTTTCCGCATCCTGAACAAAGGGGAGACCTTCATTCCGGTCATCTATCAGATTGATGATCGGCGTCCGGCCAGCGTTATTGAAGAACTGCTGAAATAACCCGGTGGCTCCTCCTGAGGTTGATTGAGACTCATTCGTTTCGTACCAATTAAGACGAACCGAAAGCCGGTCTTCCAGCATGGATAGGGTAAACCCACGTTCCTCGGTGTCTCCAGTCGGCGGGTTCAACACCTCGTTAAATATGTTGCGGCGCAGTCGGGTAGGCTGGAAGTTCTCGGACTCACTCCAGTGGACGGACAATCTCACAGCTCCACTGAAAGGATTCCAGGAATCCGGGATTCGAGCAACTACACTCGTTGTTTCGGTATCGCCTTCGATGGGATCTGTAGATACATCCAGTAATTCTCCACCTGCCGGGTCGGCTGTGCCATCGGGCAGATTTGAGGAAAAGCTGGTATCCGAATTCCTTGAAAGGAACTGCCTACTCTCATCACTACGGGTACCATATATCAAGGCAAGGGTAGGAATGTGTTCCATCTCCTCAAAGAAGAATCCCTGATACGCAAAAACCTCTGAATCAACCTCGATTCTGTTCCCGGTCGTCCTTGTGAGGATATCCCGCGCCGGAAATTGACCGGTTCCATAGCCCTGCCATCCGAATCCGGGGTTGATAAATTGCAGACTGAAAACATCACCTTCATTGATCCTGGGTGCGTTGATGGGTTCGGTGATCTTAAAGTCCGTAGCTGTCCGGAATTCATCGCCCAATAATGAGGGACCGAAATATACAGAATGCCGAATTTGACGGGCACCACCGCCAAGGGGTTGCCCACTGAAAGCCAGCGCTTCTGCGCCTTCACCGGTTACATCATCGCCCCAATGAAATCGCTTCGATTGACTATGAACGGTGCGCTCTTCATTCAGCTTGATGCCGGAAAGGATGTGCCGACCAAAATGCTTGGTTATCCCGTCTCTTTCAGTCAAATTGATTTCATAAAATGCGTTAGCGCGCCAGGACTCCCGGCCAATCTGATTAAACCGGCGGTCACGGGTAAAATCGTTCATGAAGGCTCGGCCAACGTGCGGATTCAGCGCTGCGCCATCCCTTTGCCAAATGTTCAGATCTACTCTTATATTTCGGCTGTTGCCAAAAGTTCCAAAATTCCCCGGGCTGAAGCTCAGATCGGCCTCGGTATTGTAGCTTTCTTCATGGTAGGCAAATTCGAATCCTCCATTTCCGTCAAAGAAAATCTGTTCCAATGAAAAGTCGGTGGCATCGAAGTCCTGACTTACCCGGTTCATATCTCCGGTGATCAACAGGTTATTATTGTCGAACATCACCAAAGGCATGGTCGGCCGTTTGAAGCCTGCGCCGCGGAGGGCGTGCTGTGTAGACGTGTAAACTGCCGGCCAGCCTTTCCTTCCTGGACCACGAGGTTTAAAGTCAAAGGATGCGCCTTGCTGACCCTGAAACCCGCGGCTGGCATCCCAATCTCCAAAGGCAGGAACGGTGTGGTCGGGGGAAATAAGCGCTATCTGGCCAAAGAAATTTAATGTAACCGGCGTGCCGATCGAATTGAAATTCAAATTCTGATTGATCGGCATCGGGGCAGGCACATCCGGATGATCCCGAAATGTCCCGTCCGAAAGCCACCCCTGAATAATTTCATCGTCCTCTACAACATCATAGGGCGCGCGGTGATGGATAAACTCGTGCGGTCGGTTGCTGTTATATAGCGCTTTTGGATAGCCTAAATTAGGGCTGGCGCCCAACCAGAAGAACTGGCCACCTCCGAATAAGTGCGGTCCTCTGTTGGATAAGGTATTATGCTCGAGGTACCATTCGGGACCCGCTCGGCTAAGGCTATGTTCATCGTCAAACCACTGCTCGAATTCATAGACCGGAGGGACGACATTGGGCCTGTTGCTCTTAATCAGGCCTTCTTCATAACTGGCGCGCAAAGTTGTGCGACCCAACCAACTGTCCTCTCCCTCACGCAAGACAGCCTCCAGGGATACAAACATTCTTTTATCCCGTTCAAAAGCAGGCCTTTGTTGAAATTCTTCTTCATCATAGAGACCGGCTACACGTACAGCCAAACGATCCTCGACGAGTACCTTATTAATATCGAATGTTCCACGATGAGACCCACGTTCTCCAAGCCGGAGGGAAACAGAGCCTCGATTGCCAGTTACAGTTGCATTGCGAATGGAATTCTCAATAACCCCACCTGCTGACCCAATCCCGAAAAGTAAGGAATTGGGTCCCCGGTTGATCGTGACCGATTGGGTATTATAGCCATCAAAGGGGATGTCCGTGGTAAAATAATTGCGCGTAAGCGTAGCAGGGTTAAGACCGCGAATACGTTGTGCATAGTGCGGGTTGATTCGATTGTCATCTTGCGCTACACCGTTGGAGAAATTACCGAAGACACCGGCAGACTCCGTGTTCACCGCATAAGGCAGCAATGTTTCGGAATCGGTGGCTCCAATATCCGCGAGGAATTCTTCGGTGTAGACGGAAATGGCTGCACCCACGTCCTCCAACCTGGTTTTTAGACGCGTTCCAGCCAGCGTAGTGGTAGCGAGGTAGCCCTGTATTTCACTGTCCTCGATAACAAAGGGTGACAATTCGTAGACCTCCGCTTCCTCTTCCTCCTCCTGGGCCAGTGCAAAAAACGGGCTCAAAACAAGAAGTCCCGCGGCGATTATCCAATTATGAGATTTACTTTTCATCGTGCTTTTTCAGGTGATCAATATCGTAGTTGCGTTTCCGGATTGTTTGTCAGGTTTATCCCAAGAAGGGTTTATCCCGCCTTCCGAGTTACGCGCTTGACGCGTTGAAATTCATGCAGGGCTTTGGATGATCCAACTAATCCCAAGCCGCTTTGTTTGATGCCCATATGGGGCAGGTATGGCGCCCATTTGGCGGCGTTGACCATCACTTCCCCGAACTCCAGCTCCCGGCTGAATCGATCGATCCGCTCCCCATCTTCGGTAAAAATAAAGGATGAAAGCCCCGCTTCGGTATCGTTGGCCATTTCCAGAACCTCATCGTCATCTTCAAATTCAATGATGCTGATGACCGGTCCGAAAATCTCGCCCCGGTAAAGTTGCATATCGGGAGTCACACCCTTGATGACGGTAGGCGGATAGAAAGAGCCATCAGCCGGCAAGGCAGATAGATCGCCTCCGGCAAGAATCTCGGCGCCCTTCTCCACCGCATCCGTCACCCAGTCATGAATGCGGTCCCGGGCCTCGTGGCGAATCAGCGGACCCAAGGTCGCCCCGGAATCCTTTCCAAATCCCGGCTTTTGGTCGGCGACCCCCTCCACGAATCGCTTTTCCATTTCGGAAGCGATCGATTTGTGAACAAAAATCCGATTCGGATCGATGCAGATCTGACCGGCGTTGAACATCTTGAATCCGCAGATGATACCTTGCGCAATATCTTTGTCGGCGTCGTCAAAGACGATGGCCGGGGCGTTCCCTCCCAGCTCGAAACAATAGTGCTTCAGACTGGTATTGCCCTGGGAAAGGATTTTTCTTCCCGTGGCGAACGATCCCACTGCGGACAGCAATGCCGGGATGGTACTACCGGATAATGCCGGTGGAAGCACCTCGTTGTCTCCATACATGAAGGAGAGCACTCCGGGGGGAAATCCGATATCGTGACAGATTTTTCCGATAAGGTAGGCGCTGATCGGCGTTTCCGGAGACGGTTTTATCACTATCGTGCAACCGGTGACCAAGGCGGGGCCCAACTTGAAACTCATGGTCTCCAGGGGAAAGTTCCAGGGCAGGTAGGAAACGACGACCCCCAATGGCTCGTAAAGCAGTTCGTGCAGGCAGTCACCATCCGGATCCGGAATGGCTTCACTTTCCTGCTTTCTCATGGCGTCACAGAAATAATCCAGGGATTCCATCAAGAGACCGGGCTCCATTTCGGCCTGGGTCCAAACCTTTCCCGTCTCGTACATCAACGCTTCCTGGATAGCTTCCCGGTTCTCGCCGATGGCATCCTTCAGCTTTTGTATCCAACCGATGCGCTCCTCCAGGGGAAGCCTGCTCCAGGTCTTGAAGGCCTCCAGAGCGGCGTTCAGGGCGATTTCCGCGTCGGCGGGACCGGCCTTGGCTACTTCGCCGATGACTTCATCGGTGGCAGGACAAGTCACCGAGTGCCGTTCTCCGGATTGGGCGTCACACAATTCGCCCTTCATGTAAAGAGGAAGGTATCCGAATTTCATAGGGTAGGTTTCGAAGCGTAATGTAGAAATAGTTGTGTAGCGCCTCAGTGGAGAGGGTCGTAGGAGATGTTAGCGGTGGAATCACTGCAAGATTGATGGCCAATCCAGTCAATGCAAGTAAAAAGACAATATATTTGTCTAAAATAACAATTATTTTGTAAATTTACCGAAAAAAAAGCCAAATCTCGCGAAGTGGATTAACTGCGAAATCGCGAAACAACGCGAAAGAGACTTATTTAAAAGCTGCACGGAAACCCGGTCCCAGTCGTGAACGGTGAGATACCTCGTGGTATCGACTCCTGGATGACGACGCAGAAATTTCCACGGTCCTGAGCGCAGCCAGGAAGAAACCAAAGCGCTGAGCTACTGGTTTCCCTATCCGACTTTAACGAGTTTGCTCACCCGTCCCGTCACTACCCATTCTGCAACGAAAATATCTCCGTTGCGGTCAAAGCAGGCGTCGTGGGGGTGGACGAATTTACCTGGCTCCCAGAGGTTGCGCTTTGTTCGCATCCCGATCTCCTT
>JAABVD010000068.1 GCA_014529615.1 Opitutia bacterium | reverse complement strand
CTGCTTACCCACCAAACATTGAGGGATGATACCAAGGAGTTAATCGCGGATGCGGTTGAGGTCATTCCAAGCTCTTTTCCGGATTCTCGAGTAAAAAGAGCCATAGTTCTCATCAGCATCTTTCCTGAATTCGCCATTCTAGAATGAAATTCCGCAATGAAAAACTTTAGAAAATTATCCAGAAGACAATTCATTGGTGAAACCAGCTGCGCCGCGGTTGGATCAACCTCTTTATTCGCAAGCCTGTTAAATTTAAGAATGGCCAGCACCGCGGCGGCAGCTGACCTGGGACCGGAGGACGATTACAAGGGGCTTGTATGTCTCTTTTTGCAAGGAGGCAACGACTCCTTCAATATGCTGGTACCGAACCATAAGGATGCCTATGGCGATTACGCCCAGACCAGAGACGATCTGGCAATACCTCGGGAAAACCTACTACCCATTGTCTCTGCAGGTCAGCCATTTTCGGAATTTGGAATCCATCCCAGCATGCCACGCCTTCAGGAACTGTATAATAATCAGGACCTGGCTTTTGTAGCAAACGTCGGAACCCTCATTCGACCAATCGAGGATAGGGATGAATATAACAAAAACGGCGGTTTAAGACCCAGTGGCCTGTTCTCGCATTCCGACCAGCAAATTCATTGGCAAACCTCGATGCCGCAGATCAAAGGCGCCTCACCCGGCGGCTGGGGAGGAAGAACGGCAGATTTACTGCAGTCCATGAATGAAAACGCTCAGGTCTCCATGAACATTTCCTTGAGTGGAGTAAATGTTTTCCAGGCTGGGAACGAGGCGTTTTCTTATATCAGTGGTGTGGAAGGAGGCACAGAAATGGTGGCCTACACGGATCCGTTTGAAAAAGCTGCCGTTGATAGCGCGTTGGAACGCGATTACAAAAACCTGTTTACCAGTACATTCGCGCAAAATACGCGCAGGTTCATCGACTCGAGTATCCTCTTCAACAATGCCATCGAGGATAAGGATATTTCGGTTCAGCCCGATGTAATATCCGGACTGACAAACCGGATGAAAATGATCGCACGCACCATCGCCGCGCATGAAAGCCTCCATCACAAACGACAAACGTTCTTTGTAAGATCAAATGGATGGGATCACCACAACGAGGTTCTCAATGCGCAGAGAGTCATGCTGAGTGATATCGATGTTGCGATTAAATACTTCAAAGAAGCCATGGATGAAATCGGAATGTCGGACAAAGTAGTGCTCTTTACTGCTTCGGACTTCGGAAGAACTCTAACCTCCAATGGCCGGGGCTCAGATCACGCCTGGGGAGGAAACCAGTTTGTTTTGGGCGGTCCGGTGAACGGTGGCAGAATTTTTGGTCGATACCCGCCGCTGGCTTTGAACAACAGTCTGATGCTCAACCGGGGAAGAATCATTCCGACTACCTCAGTCGATCAATACGGTTCGGAATTGGCTCGTTGGCTTGGAGTCTCAGGCGGCGAGATGGATACCGTATTCCCCAATATACAGAATTTCTACGACCCGGCTCTAATCACTCATCCCCTGGGATTTCTATCCTAGTTTGGCGTCCTTTAAATTGTTCACCACAGAGGGGCAAGAGCGCCAAAAGCGCAAATTAGAAACTTGGGAATGGGCTCTCGCAAAGCTCGCGAAAAGCGCCAGGAAAGATGAGGAACCACAAAAAGCGCAAAATAATTTTCTTTGAGTTTTTTTTTGGCTAAAAGTATCGAAGCATGAAGCCGCTCCTACAGTTTACTGTCAATGCCCTTGGGCGAAGCAGGATCTTCTCTTTGTGCCTTTGTGCCCCTGTGCCTCAGTGCCTTCTCCTTGTCTCTCTTTTTCATGGGGCTGGATTACTGGCATCCGATAAACAATCGAATGTTCTGTTCATTCTGGTCGATGATCTGGGATGGAGGGTCTTGGGTTGTTACGGAAGCACGCTCTATGAGACCCCGAATATCGATCACCTGGCCACCCAGGGAATGCGTTTTACTGCCGCCTACGCGGCGTCCATGTGCAGTCCGACCAGGGCCAGTATCATGACGGGCAAGTACCCGGCCCGGTTGGGTATTACAACCTGGATCGGAGACAAGCAGCCGGATAATTTCAATGAGAACACGAAATACTTACCGCCTCGCTACGTCGACCGCCTGCCCTTGGAGGAAGTGACGATTGCCGAAACTCTGCGTGAGCATGGTTATGCCACTCAGCTTGCCGGGAAGTGGCACTTGGGACCGGAGGGATTCTTTCCTGAGGATCAGGGGTTCGATAGTAACAGGGGAGGGGTCAACTGGTCGGCCCCCAACGGCGGGAAGCGATATTTCTCACCCTATGGAAACCCGCGTCTCGATGATGGACCTGACGGAGAACATCTTCCGGATCGGCTCGCCCAGGAAACGATCGCATTCATGAAGGAACAGAGCGACGCGAGGCGACCCTTCTTCGCCTATCTTCCATTTTACTCGGTTCACGTTCCTCTCATGGCTCCGGCCGACCTGATTGAGAAGTATCAACGGATGGATCTGCCAGAAGAACAGTACCGAGGGAACGTCGTAAGAAAGGATTACCTGGCGGTGCAGAACAATCCGGTCGTGGCCGCCATGGTGGAGGCTATGGATCGGGCGGTCGGAAAGGCGCTCGCCAGTTTGACCGAGCTGGGATTGAGCAACGATACCATCGTCATCCTTACTTCCGACAACGGAGGGACCAATCACACATCCAACGCACCCTTACGGGCGGGCAAATGCCATCTCTACGAAGGAGGAATTCGGGTTCCGTTGATCGTGCGCTGGCCTGGGAGGATTGAGGCCGGAAGCACCTGTTCGGAAATGATCTCCTGCACAGACTTCTATCCCACGATTCTCGACCTGTTGGACCTTCCCCTCCTGCCGGACCAGCACCTGGACGGCATTAGTATTACTCCGCTTCTCCATGGAGCCGACTCACTGTCGCGAAAGACTCTTTACTGGCACTTCCCTCATTATATGCGCGACCAACCCAGTTCCGCGATCCGATCAGGTGACTGGAAACTCATCGAGTTTTTCGAGGACGATCGATTGGAGCTGTACAATCTCCAGGAAGACATTGGGGAACATGTCAACTTGTCTGCAAAACACCCGGATCGAGTGGAACGCATGCATGGACTACTGAAAGCTTGGAGGCAGGACGTCGACGCGGCTACGCTGACAGAGAATTTAAATTACAACCCGACAAATTCGGTAAGTGGAATTCCATTGGGGTTCGATCATATGGGTGATCGGTAACCCAGCGTGCGCTGCGCGACGCTGGGCTCCGGAGTTCAGCCCCGTTGGCGTAAAAGCCAGATGATGGAGGGAAAAGAGTGCAGAGTTCAGAGAGAGAAGAAAGGAGGGCGGACATTCCCCCTGTCTGCGTGCGGTGACGCACAGGCAGGATGTCCGCCATTTCAATTCCTAATTCCTAATTCCTAATTCCCGCCCTTGGGTGCTGTCCGCCCTCCGTTATTCTTCGTGCCTTTCTTCCCTCTTTGCGTTTCTTCGCGCTCTCTGCGAGAGTCAATTCCTGGTTTCTGACCTTGGCGTTCTTGGCGTCTTTGCGAGAGTCAAATTATAATTCCTAATTCCCCCCACCGGCGCGACTGCGGGCTGACGCCCTTGTCTTGCCGACTCCCCCTCAAAGGTGGAGTGATGGGAAATCGTTTAGGGCATGCGCCAATGGTTATCCTTTAAATCCGTGGTTCATTCCCTTCTCCTCCTAATTCCTAATTCCTAATTCCTAATTCCTAATTCGCGCCCTTGGGCGCTTCTCCCCCCTTTGTGCCTTTTGACCTAAAATCCACGCATCTCAGGAAGGGAATCCAAAAACCGGGCGTTGGTCCTTTTGAGTTCCGCTTTGAGGAGGCTATGCTGTTTTTCAACGATGTGGCGGTACTGTGGGAGCAGGGCCAGGTTGTTCAGTTCATGCGGGTCGTTGTCGATGTGGTATAACTCGGGGATTTCGTCTTCGATCCAGGATTGAATGAATTTGAAGCGATCCTTGATGACAAACCCATACCAGGGAATGCCATTGGGAACCTGGTCGATTGTGGGAATTGTGCCTGTATCCGGACGATACGACCGTGCCGTAAACGTCAGGAACACCGGATGGTCCCAGTGTCTTTGAGGTCGTTTCAAGAGGGGGGTGAGGTCGCGTCCTTGAAACTCCCAGGGGGCTTCCATTCCGGCGAACTTGAAAAACGTTGGAACGAGGTCGATGCCACCGATGGGGGAGGTGCAGACCTGGCCCGAAGCGACGGTTCCGGGCATGGAAACGATGAAGGGGACGCGAATGTTTGCCGCATATGGGGCCAGCTTTTGCAGGAAGCCGTGTTGTCCCCAGGCGTGACCCTGGTCTGATGCATATACGACAAGGGTATTTTCCAACTGCCCGGCCGATTTGAGGGTGCGCATCAAACGACCTACGTTCTCGTCGATGCTGATGACCGATTGGTGATACCGCCGCGTTCCATTGTAGAGGGTGTCTCCGGTCTGCTGGTCAACTCCATAATGTCCGGCATAGTGGGGAACGCCGTTTTCATCCGGTTTGAAATCAGCGCGTTGGGAAGCATATTCCGGTGTCCCCGGCCTGGGTGGATAGAGGTCTGCCGGTTGCGGGATTTCCACGCCTTCATATTCGTCCAGATGCCGGTCTGCCGGGATCCAGGGCCCATGAACGGCTGTATAGCAAAGCCAGAGATACCACGGTTGGTCGGGTTTGCGGTGGTCTCCCTTGATGAACTCGATGGCCCGATCCGTATAATTGTCCGTGGCATAGGCGTCGACTGGGCCTATTTTGCGGCCATTTTCCAGGATGGTCTGGTGGACATAGTATTCGCGATAATTGCCTGGTTTGGGGACGGGCCGTAACCAGGCGTACTGGTAATCCCAGTCTCTTCCATAACCGGTGTCATCGGTGAGGTGCCACTTGCCAATGTGTCCGGTGGAGTATCCATTCTTCCGAAAGTACTTGGGCCAGAACTCAAGTTCATCGGGATCATATTCAGCGCCCGGATACGGTCCTGACATCCGCACACTGGGGATATCGTGCTGTTGCAGTCCCGTAAGCATGGTTGCCCGGGCCGGCATGCACCAGGTGCCCATGTAGGCGTGTTCAAAGCGGATTCCCGAATCCGCCAGACGATCTATGTTCGGGGTATGCGACCACTCGTAGGATTCCGGATAGCTGCTGATGGTTCGTGAGCTTTGGTCGTCGGTAAATATGAAGAGGATATTGGGTCGTTCATCTGCGATGCCGTGCGTCGCAAGATTGAGGCACAAAAGCACAGAGGCACAAAGACACAAAGGGGTCAGGGATCGGATTGCTAAAAATAGATATGGTTTTTTCATGATGAATTGAATAGAGATTCTGAGTTTCTAAGGTACCGAGGTACTTGGAGGGAAGAATTAGGAATTGACCAGGGAAAGCGCAAAATGCACAAAATCCGCGAATTATACGAATTATACGAATTATACGGATGAGCACGGAGGGAGAAAGTTAATTTAGAAATCAGGAAGGAAAAGGCACGAATTACAAACCAGAATCCAGGATCCGGGAATCAGGGTGAGAGATCAGGATCACAATCACGAGTGGAATGAGAGTTTCTGAAATGCTGAGGTACCGAGGCGCTGAGAGGAAGAAGGTGGAATTGAATTGAACCCAAAAATAACACAGGTTGGCGCCGCTATAGTCGGATGCGGAAACGTTTCGACAAGCTATGCCGAGAATATGTTGAAATATCCGGAGGTGAAGCTTCTGGGATTTTCCGATCTGGATATTAACCGCGCACAAGAGTGTGTCCAAGATTATGGCGGCAAGGTGTATGACACCCTGGATGAGATTCTTGACGATCCCGATGTTGGAATGGTTGTTAATCTGACGATCCATAGCGCCCATGCGGAAGTGATCCGAAAATGCCTTGAGGCGGGGAAGCACGTACATACGGAAAAGCCCATTTCAATGACCAGTGAAGAGGCATGGGGCCTGGGCGAGTTGGCGGAGGAGAAGGGGCTTCGTCTCAGTAGTTCTCCTATCACTTATATGGGTGAAGCCCAGGATGCGGCATGGAGCCTCATTGAAAGCGGAAAGCTGGGCACCGTCAGGCTTGCCTACGCAGAGGTCAACCATGGATTTATTGAGGCATGGCATCCCAATCCACAGCCGTTCTATGACTTAGGTGTACTTTGGGATGTGGGCGTATATCCACTGACTTTGATGACCGCATTCTTTGGCCCGGTCCGGCGTGTGCTGGGTTACGGCAAGATCCTCAAGAAGGATCACGCGACCATGAACGATGAATCCTTTTCCATAACTACGCCCGACTATTACATGGGAATCCTTGAGATGGCCAGCGGGGTGACGTGTCGCTTGTCGGCAAACTTCTACGCCAAGTTGTCTTATCAGGGCGGGTCTCTCGAGTTTCACGGGGACAAAGGGCGGCTCAAGTTGGGAGATTTCCAGAATTTCCACGCACCGGTCGAATTTGGAGAATACGGAGAGCCCTACCGGAAGGTAATCCACACGGGCATGGGGGCTGAAAAGAATACGGAATTTTCCCGAGGCGTTCAAGATATGGCGGCGGCAATAATCGAGAGACGGCCAAACCGATCGAGCCCCACCCAGGCCGCGCATGTGATCGATGTAGTTACTGCACTCTTGGAATCGATGAAGACGGGAGGATTTGTCGCTGTGGATTCGGATTTCAAACCACCCGTCCCAATGAACTACGCATACAGCGTGGAAGGTGACAAGTAGGATTTTAACCACAGAGGACACAGAGGTTTTAGAGTTGGGCCAGGAAAAGAAAAAAGTTCACAAAAACTGCGGATTACCTGCCTGTGCGGTGCACGCAGACAGGCATGAATGAGCACGGAGAAATAAGGAACTATTTGATGAAATTGAAGATTGAAAGATGTAGTGAGAATCCAGTGGTCGCTCCCGGGGGATTACCCTGGCGGATGGTGGCAACCATGAATCCAGCTGTCTACTACGAAGACGGCAAGTTTACCATGTTTGAACGGGCAGCCGGTAGTTTGCATCCATTCCAATGTTTCCTCGGGATGTTGGAAAGTGAGGATGGTATTCACTGGGAGCACAAATTTGACGAGCCGGTGATCACCGGGGAGATGGTGGGATTCAAGTATGGCAGCGTCCAGGATCCGCGAATCGTGAAAATTGACGACGATTACCTGATGACTTTCGCATTCCGGCCGTATTCATACGATACGAACACCACCGGTGTGGGTGTGCCGAATTCATTCCAGCATGAATATCCTGGTTTCAGCGGCGAAACCAAGGACAACCAGAGCCGCTCGGGAATCCTCCGCTCGAAAGATATGGTCGATTGGGAATTTGTCGGTTGGGTAACCCAAGGGGAGATCGATGATCGAAACAACATCCTCTTCCCGGAAAAAATTAACGGCCAATACGCTTTGCTGCGTCGTCCCAGCGGATTTGTCGATACCCAGGTCAAATTTAAGGAAAGTCCTGGAATCAAGATCAGTTACTCGGACGATCTGAAGACCTGGTCCGAACCGCAGACGGTTATCCTGCCCGCGTATGAATGGGAAGGAAATCGTATTGGTGGATCCACTCCACCCATCAGAACTGAACAGGGTTGGTTGACCACCTATCATGGAGTTGAGAATGAGATTCTGGAACTCAACCGTGTGTGCTACCGGATGGGTGCGATGATGCTCGATATTGATGATCCTACAAAAGTGATCGCCCGATGCGCCGTTCCACTCATGGAACCGGAATATTACTATGAAAAGGTCGGGCACTATATCCCGAATGTTATTTTTCCAACAGCAGCCCTGGAGGTCGGCGAGTTGCTGTATATCTACTATGGCTGCTGCGATACGGCAATCGGCTTGGCCACTGTAGCCCTGGACGCCCTGGTCGAACACGTTATGGCTGCGCCACCCTCACCCTGACCCTCTCCCATTGGGAGAAGGAATTAGCCCGCATGTCTCACAAATCTTCTACTGCGCTCCGGAATCCCGGCACTGGTGCGGACTTCGTTGGATTCACGACCTTGCAGGGTGTCGACCCAGCTTCACCCGCTCATCAGCGCGAAGCCCACACCAACACTCGATCTTCGTTCGCTCGTTACGAATTTTGTGAGACATGCGGGTTAGGGGGAGTAAACCATTTTGCAAAATGAGTTTCGTTAAAAATGAGTAATAGGATCAAACGGATCATCCTGTCGGTGTTGACGGGAATTACCACATGGGCCGCCGCAAGCGAACGTCCAAACTTTCTATTCATCCTGGTGGACGACCTTGGCTGGGCTGACATAGGTGTGAATGGAAGCACGTTCTATGAAACGCCGAGCATCGATGGGTTGGCCAGTAGAGGTATGCGCTTTACCGATGGATATGTGGCATCTCCGATGTGCAGCCCGACTCGCGCCAGCATCATGACCGGCAAACACCCCGCCAGGTTACATATGACGAACTGGATTGGGGCTCCCCAACCGGAGGAATATAAATGGAATACGATCCTCCGGAGCGCAACTTACAGTGAAGCAATGCCGCTGAAGGAAGTGACCCTGGCGGAGACCTTGCAGGGGGCAGGCTACGAGACGGTTATTTTTGGGAAATGGCATTTGGGAAAGGATGAGGCCTATTGGCCGGAAAACCAGGGTTTCGAAACCAATATCGGCGCCTGCGCCTGGGGCGCCCCCATTGGTGGTAAAATGTATTTTTCGCCTTACGGCAATCCACGTCTGGAAGATGGCCCCGACGGGGAACACCTTCCGGACCGGCTGGCCAAGGAGACTATCAAGTTTCTAAAACGGGATCACGACCGGCCTTTTTTCGCCTACCTCTCATTTTACTCCGTTCACAGTCCTTGGATCGCGCGGCCGGATTTGAGGGAAAAGTACGAGAAGAAGGATAAGCCCGCCGACGAATGGCGTCAGGAGCGCTTTATCAAATTTAAGGAAAAGCAAAACAATCCCGTATTTGCAGCGATGATCGAGTCCATGGACCTGGCCGTAGGAGATGTTCTCGCCGCTCTTGGAAGCACCGGCCTGGATAAGAACACCGTCGTCTTTTTTCTCTCGGACAATGGAGGGGCCAGCGAAGTGACTTCCAACGCGCCTCTGCGAGCGGGCAAGTGTTTTCTGTTCGAGGGCGGGATCCGTGTTCCGCTAATTGTGAGCTGGCCGGAGCATGTGGAGGCCGGAAGCGTATCGCAAGCGCCCGTTACGAGCACGGATTTCTATCCTACCATACTCGAATTGGCAGGTGTTCCTCTGGTCCCCGACCAACACCTGGATGGTAACAGCTTTGCCGGGTTGCTCCAGGGCGACTCATCACTGGAGAGAGAGGACCTGTTCTGGCATTATCCTCACTATGAAGGTGGTTGGGAACCGAGCTCTGCTATCCGGTCTGGCGATTGGAAATTGATCGATTACTACGAGGAGAGCCGAGTCGGATTGTATAATTTGAAAAACGACATCGGTGAGCATCACGACCTGGCTGACGTTCATCCAGAACGGGTACAGTCAATGCGCAAAAAGCTTCACCACTGGAGGAAAGAGGTAGGCGCCAATCGACCATCTCCCAATCTCAATTTCGACCCGTTCAAAACCCAAAATTATCGCATCGATTATAAGTCGAGCTTTGTCGATGTGAATGAAACTCAATA
>JAABVD010000067.1 GCA_014529615.1 Opitutia bacterium | reverse complement strand
GGAGTTATGCGTCGTCCGTGGGAGCATCCCGGGTTTCACAGAAATAATTCCAAACTGCTCCGAAGGGTAACGATTTGATGGATTCAAACAGGGCTAATCGTGAGGTGTAATCAGCCTTGAGTTCTAATCTGATCAATTTTTCGGTCGGTTCGAGAAGCGCTATGAGGAGCGCCCGCTGAATATTGCGAACACCAATGGCCCACGCCGCCAATCGGTTGATACTGGCGTCGAAATAATCGAGCCCGACATGGATCCGGTCCAAGTATTTTCCCACCACGACTTCACGGGCAATGGCCTGTAGTTCGTCGTTGAGCAGGATGACGTGATCACTATCCCAGCGCACGCCCCGGCTGGCGTGCAAGAGGAGCCGCGGCACATAGAGCAGGATGGATGACAATTTGTCGGCAATCGATTCGGTGGGGTGGAAGTGCCCCGCGTCCAGACAGAGCGCCAGTTGGTTCTTTATGGCGTAGCCCAAATAAAATTCGTGCGATCCCACAACGTAACTCTCCGAACCCAATCCAAATAATTTACATTCCACGGCATCGAGGTTGTGGGACGGATCAATCGGCTCCTCAAAAATTGCGTCAAGCGATTCGGTGAGGCGCTCTCTTGGGGACAGTCGGTCCGCCGGGGTGTCCTTCAACCCATCCGGAATCCAAATATTGGTGACACAGGTCGAGCCCAGTTCACGCCCAAAGAATGCGCCTATGCGCCGACAGCGTTTTCCGTGTTCGATCCAAAATTGGCGGATACTTTTATCCGGGTGGGACAAAGTAAACCCATCGTTAGCCAGAGGATGGGAAAAGAAAGTGGGATTGAAATCCAATCCGATGTCCAATTGGCGCGCCCATGCCACCCAGGATTGGAAATGTTCTTCCACGATTGCATCGCGGTCGACTGTTTTGCCGGCATGGTCGAGGTAGCTGGCGTGAAGGTTCAAACGGTGCCGGCCCGGTACCAGGGAGTATACCAATGCGAGATCGCGCCTCAATTCATCGATAGTCCTGGCCCGGCCTGGATAATTTCCCGTGGCCAAAATTCCTCCGCCGGTGAGCCCGGCATCGGATTCAAAACCGCCCACGTCGTCGCCTTGCCAGCAGTGCACCGAAATCGGAATAGTGGCCAAAATTTCCAGAGCCGCCTCCGTGTCCACCCCTATTGAGGCGTATTGGTCTTTGGCTGAGGCGTAATAGGATGCGGTCGTCATTTAAAAAGGATCCTTAGGGACCACTAATTCATGCCAAAATTATTTCCACCCCTATGGCCTCGATTTTTTGAAGGAGTTTCTCGGGGGCGCCGCTGTTTGTCACCAGGATATCTACCGCATCCCATTTACAGAGGGGGGTAAAGGACCGCCGGCCAATCTTGGTATGGTCCAGGCAGAAGATGACCCGTTGGGCCGAGGCGATCATGGCTCTCTGGATTTCGATCAATAACAGGTGCGAGTTCATGATACCGTCTTCGGTGGCTCCTCCACCGCCCATGATGGCGATATCTGCGCTGAGAGACCGGAAAGCATGGACAGCCAGGTCACCCACCAACACCTGCAAACGCGGGTAAACCACACCTCCCGTTACGATCACTTCAATCTCCGGATTTCCCGCATAGAGATTGGCGACGGCAAGGCAGTTGGTCACAATGTGGGGGCTCTTCGGTTCCAGATAACGGGCCACGGCGAACACCGTGGATCCGCCATCCATGAACACATTTTGCCCGGGACCAATCAGGTCCGCGCAGGCGGCTCCAACCGCGTCCTTGCCCGCGCTCTCCACTTGTTGTCGGGAAGAGAAGCTGTACTCGTCCTTTTTCTGCTCCACCAGCCGGGCCCCTCCGTGGGTTCGGCGGATCTGGCCCTTTGTTTCGATCTGGGTCAGATCCCTTCGAATGGTGGAAATTGAGACGTCCAGCTTCTCCGATAGCTCCTCCAGGGAAGCGAATTCTACCTCGGTGAGATAGTCCTCAATCAACTTATGTCGCCGTTCGGACAACATGTTTCAGGCTTGAATTTGGAAGATTTTAATAGATTTTAATAAGTTTTGGTAAATTAATGATAGGATGACGGGATCATTGGAGAGATCGGTAGTTGAGGAGTTGGTGCGGAAGTCGGTTCTGAAGCGCTTGGGGCGGTATGCTCCGGAATCTTCTGGAGCCCCCAATCCTTTGGTGGTCAACATCAGCGCTCGGCATTGCCATTTGCGCCAGGATGCGGTGGAGGTCCTGTTCGGGGCGGGCCGGGAACTCACCCCGATGAAGTGGCTTTACCAGGAAGGGCAATTTGCGGCGGAGGAAGTTGTTACTCTGATTGGTCCGCGCAGCCGGGTAATTTCCAATTTGCGCATTTTGGGGCCATGCCGGGATATCAATCAGATTGAAATTTCCTTTACGGATGCCATATCCCTGGGATTTGAAGTTCCCGTGCGCAATTCCGGTGACATTGCCGGCACCCCCGGTTGCATGTTGATGGGGCCGGCGGGGTTTCTGAAGATGAATGAAGGGGTGATTCGGGCCGCGCCGCACGTGCACATGGCCCCGGAGGACGCGGCCTATTACGGTGTGGAAAACAAATCCTACATGCGACTGCGCATCAAGGGAAGAACCGGGTTGACCTTCGACCGGATAATGGTCCGGGTCGATCCCTCCTTCAAGCTGGAGGTGCATTTGGATACGGACGAGGCCAACGCCTGTGGTTTGGGTCCGGAGACCCCATGTGAACTGATCAAATAAGCAATTTTAAAAATAAATACGGAAATCGAAAAACCGAACAACCCCAATTAAAATGAATGAATCAATAGGAATGGTTGAAACCAAGGGCCTCACTGGCTCCATCGAGGCGAGTGACGCCATGGTCAAAGCCGCTTCGGTCAGTCTGGTCAAACAGATCCCCATTGGCGGAGGCCTTCTCACGGTCCTGGTCAAAGGCGACGTCGGCAGTGTCAAGGCGGCGGTGGAAGCCGGCTCGGAAGCGGCAGACCGGGTGGGCGAACTGGTAGCTTCGCACGTTTTGGCGCGTCCGCACGAAGACCTGCTCAAAGTATTTTAGTGAATAAACCTTACAAAGAGGAGATAGAGAAATGGCAAAGCAAGCTTTAGGAATGATCGAATGCAAGGGCCTGATAAGTCTCATGGAGGCGAGCGATACGGCCCTGAAATCTGCCGACGTCAAAATGTCGGGCTGGACAAAAATTGGCGCCGGTTACGTCACCGGGTTTTTCCTGGGCGACGTCGCCGCGGTCAAGGCGGGGATCGAGGCCGGCGCAGATGCTGGGAACAAGATCGGGGAAGTGATAGCCGTGCAGGTGATACCGCGTCCCCACGACGACTTGAGCCAACTGGGCAGTTGGATAAACTGAGGGTTTGCAATTGGATAAGCCTTATTCCACTTGGCGCCGGGCAGTGAAAATTCTCATAGCCAATCTGGGGTCGACCTCCTTCAAGTACCGTCTGTTTGACCTGGACGGGGCAGGGGCTGCCTTGTTGGCGGAGGGCGGATTTGAACGGGCGACGGATTATGCCCCCTGTATCGAATCGATGTTGGATTCCTTGCAAAGGGGCGGGCATCTGGCCGCCAGAGAGGAAATCGAAGCGGTTGGATTCAAGACGGTGTTGGGCAAGAACCTGAGCGGATGCGTGGAAGGGGACGATCGAGTTTTGGAAGCTTTGAATGGGTTTGAGGAGGTCGCTCCGGCCCATAACCCGGCTTATGCGGAAGGCATTCGTTGTTTTCGCGATGCCTTGCCCCAGGCTCGGCGAGTGGCGTTGTTCGAGACGGCCTTTCATCAATGGGTGGATCCAGTGGCCCGCGAGTATGCCGTACCGAGGAGTTGGCGCGATATCGGGATTCGCCGATACGGCTTTCATGGAGCAAGCCACAAATACGTTGCGGAACGAACGGCGGAGTTGCTTTCGCATGAAGCTCTGGCAGATCGAACCCGCCGCCTCTATGTGGACGGTCCGGGCCAATGGACCGGGTCCTCCCTGCGGATAATTTCCTGTCATCTGGGGGGAAGCAGTTCCGTGGCCGGCATCAAGAACGGCATTGCCATGGGCATCAGCATGGGTTTTAGCCCTCAAAGCGGGCTTCCCCAGAACAATCGGGTGGGGGATCTGGATGCAATGGCCGTTCCTTACGCTTGCAAAGCCTTGGGGTTGACCCTTGAAGAAGCCGAACGAGAGCTCTCTACCCGAGGTGGCTTGCTCGGGTTGTCCGAGGTCAGCAATGACCTGCGCGACATCCGGAAGGCGGCGGCGAGGGGCAATTCACGGGCTCAATTCGCCCTCGATTTTCTGGTCGACAGCATACGCCATTGGGCCGGTTCGTTCTTTTTCAAGATGGGTGGAGCCGATGCTATCTGCTTTACCGGCGGCATTGGGGAGAACGGCCCCGACATCAGGGCCAAGGTCTGCGCCGGGTTGGAAAATTTTGGCCTGAGCATTGACGCTGGGCGCAACGCGGCCCTGCCCTCGGGCGGGGAAGGATTTATCAGCACGGAGGATTCAACCTTCAAGGCATTGGTCATCCCGGCCAATGAGGAGTTGGTGGTAGCGCGAGAGGTGTATCGCAAATTGATAAGGGACAAAGGCGCTAAGGCGCATAGGGACAAAGGGGGGAATGGGGATAATTAACCACAGAGAGCACATCCGCCTTCGCCGCTTAGCGGGCTACGGCGTGACCAGGAGGGGAAGATGAGAGAAAATTTACTACGAAAACCGCTCCTGCGATGTTTCGAAATGAAGTTTCAAAACCAGTATCCGGATGGAACCCAGCAACAAGAAACTGATAATTTAACCAGAAATAAATATGTCTAAACAAGCAATTGGAATATTGGAAACCAGGGGTCTTACAGCCCTTGTGCAAGGCGTTGACGCGATGCTTAAAGCGGCCAACGTCCAACTCAGCAGCCCCATGAAAGGGGTGGGCAGCGCTCTGGTCAGCGCGGTTGTATCGGGAGACGTTGCCGCGGTCAAAGCGGCCATCGATGCGGGGGCCGATGCGGCGACGCGCCATGGAGACGTCATCAGCGCGCACGTCATTGCCCGGCCTCACGACGATACCGAAACGGTGCTTCCGTCAATACCGGCCACGAAGCCCTCATCCAAATAGACCCCATGTATCTCGGAAAAGTCATAGGATCGGTTGTTGCCACCAAGAAGGATGACAGCATGCAGGGTCGCAAGCTGCTCATGGTGCGGCCCATGCTCATCGATCCTGATAATACCAGCCGGTTCAAGCCGGGGGTGAATACCATCGTGGCGGTGGATACGGTTGGCGCCGGGGAAGGGGAGTTGGTCATGTTTGCCCAGGGAAGTTCGGCCCGGCAAGCGGCCGGATTGAGGTCGGTTCCGGCCGATGCGGCCATTGTCGGAATTGTGGATACCGTGGCCATTCAGGGCGCCAATACCTACTCCGCATGAACGGTTCCAAAGGCATAAAGGCGCAAAGGCGCCAAGGGGCGCCAATTAGGAATTAGGAATGAAAAGGCACAAAGGCACAAAGGCACAAAGGCACAAAGGGTAATTATTTGTTAAATATGAGAAAAGCGAATATAATGGACGGCATTGCTCGAACCGCAAATAGGCCGCTGAAGAAGCACTTGGCGATCTTGGCGGCTTCCGCCTTCATGGATTACGGCGTGACAGGTGGGGAGAACAAATTCGGACGATCATTCAGCCACGCGGATGAATTTTGATTTTTTCAGGGTCGTAGAAGAATAAAAGAAAGGAGATCTCGTGAGCCAAACAAATGGATTGACTGAATCAATGATTCGGGACGTGGTGCTCGAAGTTTTGGGAAAGCTGCCATCCAGCTCGGTGAAGACGGCCCGGGTCGTGCCGTCCGGGCGCCCCAAGGCTGGTTCGAGGGCAGGCCGGTTTGGAGTGTTTCAGGATGCGGACCGGGCGGCGAAAGCCGCGCAAGTCGCTTTTGAGCAACTCAAAACCAAAGGTTGGCGCGGGCGCGCCAAGGTGGTGGAAATCGTCAAGACCCTATGCTGGGACAAGGCCCGGGAATGGGGCAGAATCGAGTTTGAGGAGACAAGGATAGGACGCCTCGATCACAAGATTGAAAAACTGCAGGGCATCAAGGGTGTTCTGGGGGTGGAGTCTCTCCTTCCACTGGGTTTGAGTGGAGACAATGGCATTACCATGGAGGAGAACGCGCCTTGGGGAGTGATTCTGGCCATCACTCCGGTAACGCACTCGGTGCCGACCATCGCCGGAAACATCATCAACATGGTAGCAGCGGGCAACGCGATGGTGGTCAACCCTCACCCGGGTGGCGCCAAGTGCGCCGCCATCGCGGTGAAGGAAATCAACCAGGCCATTCACGCCGAGCTGGGCATCGAGAATTTGGTATGCACCATGGAGAAACCGAGCCTGGAAACCTTCAAAGCGCTCAGCGCCGCGCCGGAGATCCCCCTGCTTTGTATTACGGGTGGACCCGGGGTTGTGGCGGCTGCCCTTAAAACGGGCAAGCGAGCCATTTGCGCCGGACCGGGGAATCCCCCCGTGGTGGTGGACGATTGCCCGGCCCTCGATTTCGACCGAGCGGCGCGCGACATCGTCCTGGGAGGCAGTTACGACAACAACCTGCTCTGTATCGGCGAGAAGCAGGTCTTTGCCGCGGGAGGCGCGTTCGACAAATTGATGCAGTCCCTGCAACGGGCCGGCGCAAAGGTTATCAACAGTGGACAGTTGGACAGGATTCGAAAGGAGTTTTTTACTTTCCGAGAAGACGATGGCGGTTGTTCCCACCCGGTGGCAAATCGCGCATTCATTGGAGCTGACCCTTCCACATTGGCTTCCATAGCTGGAGTATCCGTCGACAGCGGGACTGAGCTATTGATTGCGGAAACTGCGAAAGACGATCTCTTCGTAGTGGAGGAGCAGATGACCCCGCTGGTACCGATAATACGTTGTGACAACTTCGATGAAGCGGTTCGCCAGGCTCATGAATCCGAGCATGGATACAAGCACTCGGCCATGGTTCACACCATGAACGTGGCCCACATGACCCACATGGGGCAGGTAATGGACACCACCATATTTGTAAAGAACGGACCCTGTATCGCCGGTCTCGGGATGGGGGGAGAGGGTTACATGAGTTTTTCCGTGGCCACCGCCACGGGCGAGGGCATCACCACACCGAAGACCTTTACCCGTTTTCGCCGCTGCGCTCTGGTGGATCAGTTGAACATCATCTCATGATTCTCGCGCGCGTAGAAGGGCATGCAACAACGACCGTCAGCCACCCGAGCCTGGTGGGGCAAAAGATCGCTCTCTGCACACCCATCGATGAGAAGGGGAGGCGGGTCGGTTTTCCCATTGCCGCGCTCGACCCGATTGGTTCGGGCCTCTACGCCAAGGTATTTATCACCACTGACGGTCGGTTTTCCCAAAGCACGACCGGGGACAGCGCTTCACCCATTCGCAACGAGATAATCGGAATCATTGATAGCAAGTCATGAAACCCGCCAAAGTTATCGGTAACGTCACGCTGAGCCAGGCAGCTTCGGCTTTCAAAGGGGCGCGATGGCTCGTCATGAGTCCCCAGGGGCCGGATGAACTCACGGGAAAAAACGCCTCCGGGGTTTCCCACGGTTGGACGCCGGTGGTCTACGACAACCTGGGCGCGGGCGTAGGAGAGGATATCTTGTACGTGGAGGGAAGTGAAGCGACCCAGCCCTTCGGTTTCCCCATTCCCCTCGACGCCATCAATGTGGCCATCCTCGATCAAATTTATTTCAAACCCCAATTGTGATGAGCAAGGTATATACCGCAAATGACCTTGAATCCCTGCTCGGGGAAGGCAAAAGCCTGGAAGATATCCCATCGGATGCCCGGTTTACTCCCATGGCTTTGGACATCCTGCGCCGCGAAAGGGGAGCAACCAGGAAATCTTCGGTTCAACCGGTTGGAAAGGGGCGCGTGAAAATCCATGAACCGATCCTACCCGATTCGGAGTATAACTGGGAGCCAGGCAAGGATCCTAAGACTCCCGGAGAGCTCAAGCGGTTCTTTTATTCTCCTGAGATTCGGCAACTGAAGGAGCGCATGGTGAGCATGGGCAAGCGCATTTGGGGCAGGGGATACGTAGATGGCAATGGGGGTAATATCACCATAAGGGTGGGGGATAATCTGGTCCTCTGCACCCCGACCCTTATTTCCAAGGGGTTCATGACGGTGGACGACATTTGCATGGTCGATCTGGAAGGGGTGCAGGTAGCCGGAACGCGTCCCGGCACCTCGGAAGTAAAAACTCACCTCGGTATCTTCAAGCAGGTGCCCCAGGCCAAATCCTGTGTGCATGCCCATCCCATTTATGGTACCGCCTTTGCCGTGGCCAATGTGGTGCCCCCTTCCTGTTTGATTCCCGAGTCGGAGGTGTTCCTGGGGGAAATCGGCTTGGCCCCCTATGAAACTCCCGGCACCCCGGAGGTGGCGGAAGTGGTGGGTAAACTGGCGCAGAAGCACCAATCCATTCTCATGGCCAACCACGGGGTAATTACCTGGGGCAAGGATGTGGAGGAAGCCTTCTGGAAAATGGAGAACACCGATGCCGTGTGCCACACCTTCGTCATCGCTCAGCAATTAGGGGATGGTCCGAAACAATACGGTCCGGACAAACTGAAAGACCTCATAAAAATCCGCAAGGGCCTGGGAATGCCCGATTACCGGATGGATGAATTCAGAGAATGCGAACTTTGCGATACGAGCGACCTGGCCTTGTCCACCGCCCCGCAACCACCGTCTTGTTCCTGTGAGAACCCTGCAGAGACGGCTGGACCTGCTGGGGATGAGGAGGTCGAGGCCTTAATTCAACAGATCACCGATGCGGTGATGGAAAAATTATCAAATCCATGAAAGTAACTATTATAGGCGGCGGAGGCCGGGTCGGATCCAATGCGGCTTTTGCCCTGCAATGTGGCGGAATTGTTTCGGAAATCCAATTGCTGGACGTCGATACGGAGTTGGCGGAGGGCGAAGCCCTCGACCTGCTCCATGGGGCGTCCTGCCTCGGAGGCCAACGCATTTACGCGGGGGATTATGAGCGCGCCAAGGACAGTGACATGTTTATCATTACGGCCGGATTGAGGCGCCAACCGGACGAATCCCGGCTCGACCTCATCAACCGGAACGTAGCCCTGTTTTCCCAGATTTTGGATTCCTTGAAGAAGGAGGGTCACAAGGATAGCGCCATGATTTTTGTCGTTTCCAATCCGGTGGATATCCTGACCAGTCTGGCGGCCGCTTTTCTCGACTTGCCCCGGGGACATGTCCTCGGTTTGGGCACCATGCTGGATACCATTCGCTTTCGATCCCTCATTGCCGAGGCGCTGCAATTTCCTTCTACCCAGGTGAGCGCTCTCATTTTGGGCGAGCATGGAGATTCCATGGTTCCCATTTGGTCGAGCGCCACGGTGGGGGGTTTGCCCTTGACGGGAGTAAAGGGATGCGATGTCTCATTCCAAAACAAAATATTTGGACGCACCAAGGGCAGTGGCGCGGAAGTGATTCGCCGCAAGGGCGGGGCCGGTTGGGCGGTTGGCATTGCCATTGCCGAGGTCGTACATGCGATCGCATTGGATAAACGGCAGTTGCTACCGGTTTCATCTCCCCAAAAGGGATGCTACGGCATACGCGACATTTCGCTAAGCGTCCCCACCATCTTGGGGCGCGAAGGGGTAATTTCCCACCAACAAATCGCGTTATGGCCCAAGGAGGAGAAGGGTTTGCAGACCTCGGCCAGTACCCTGAAAGCCACCATGAGGAAGGTGGCGACTGGAGTCTAGAAGATCCTGAGATGCCTGGTTGCTGAGGTATGGTATGCCAAAAGGAATTAGGGGTTAACCACAGGTTACACGGATAAGCACGGATTTTTAATAAAACAACGCTTCGCTTTTTCCGGCTTGGCCGGCCTGTCGCGAATAGGATTTTTTTGGTGGTCAGCAAAAGTATTTGGATTTAGAAGCCCATCCATAGCTTTCCGTCCCGATGAAATCCGAATTTTCAGTCTATCTCGCTATTGATCTCGGCGCCAGCAGCGGCCGCGTCATGGCGGGGATCTACGACGGGGAAAGGATTGAATTGAAGGAAATTTACCGGTTCCCTTCCTCCGGCTTGCAAGTGGCCGGGTCCGCCCATTGGGACGTGAGGCAAATTTTTGGCCATGTGCTGGACGGGCTGGCTCGGGCCCGCGCCCGTTACGGTTCCAAAATTGCGGGCATAGGGGTCGCTGCATGGGGAGTCGATTACGCTTTGTTGGATAAATCGGGCGAACTCTTGGGAAACCCCTTTCAGTATCGGGATCCTCGCACCGAAGGAATCGAGGAACGCGTCCAAAAAATCGTTTCAAGGGAGACCCTTTACCGGGAAACGGGCATCCAGTTTATTCCCATCAATACGATCAATCAACTGTATGCGGAAAAGGTATCGGGCGCCGGCAGATTGGAGAAAGCGCATCATTTGGTTTTCATTCCCGATCTTTTCAATTACTGGTTGTGCGGGGAACTCATTCAAGAACGCACCATCGCCAGCACGAGCCAACTGCTCAATCCTCGCACTGGCGCCTGGTCGGAGGTTCTCGTGCAGAGGTTGGGGTTTCCCAGGCGCCTCTTCGGGGAAATAACCGAGCCGGCCACCCGGATCGGCGCTCTGCTACCGGAAGTGCGGGCCCGGACGGGGCTGGGGCCGGTACCCGTCTTTGCCGTGGCCGGCCACGACACGGGATCTGCCGTGGCCGGGGCGCCACTTCGACCCGAAGCGCCAGCCTTTCTGAGTTCCGGAACCTGGTCCATCATGGGAATGGAACTCCCTCATCCCCTTATCAACCCGGCCGCCAGGGAAGCGAGTTTCTCCAATGAGGCCGGCGTTGAGGGAACCACCCGGTTCTTGAAAAACATTTGTGGCATGTGGCTACTGAGGCAGTTGAGGGAGGAATGGCTGGCTCAAGGGGAGGAATTTTCATACGATCAACTGGAAGCATTTGCCATGGAAGCGGAATCCTTCCGGTCCCTTATCGATCCGGACCACATGTCATTCAACCGGCCCGGACCGATGGCCCGACGCATAAGGGAATATTGTGACCGGCAGGGGCAGCCCGTGCCCGCTTCGCCGCATCAGTTGTTGCGAACGGTGTACGATAGTCTGGCTTGCAAGTACCGCATTGTTTTCGAGGGCCTGGCATCCTTCACCGCAAAGCCCTTGAACGCCTTGCGCGTGGTGGGAGGGGGCAGTAAAAACCATTTTTTTAACCAGTATACGGCCAATGCCCTCGATTGTCGGGTAAACGCAGGACCGGTCGAGGCGACTTCCCTGGGAAATGTGCTGATGCAGATGTGCGGCTCCGACTCCCTGGATTCCCTGGCCCGGGGGCGCGACCTGGTGGAAAAATCCTTTCCCTCCACGGTTTATCATCCCGAGAAGGGGCAGGATTGGCGGGAACCGGTGGAGCGGCTCCGGCAAATGATGCTTTAACCACGGATGGGGAGAAGAGTTCAGAGTTCAGAGAGGGGAGGGATAGGCGCGCTGGGGCGCGCCGATTAGGAATTAGGAATTTGGAATTAGGGAAAAGGGGAGAGATAAAGATCAGGATCACGATTATGGGGCTGCAAGTGCGCTCTCCTTTCTACTCTCTCTGAACTCTGCACACTGAACTCTTCTCCCCCTGTCTGCGTGCGGTGACGCACAGGCAGGCTGTCCGCCATTT
>JAABVD010000381.1:460-2035 GCA_014529615.1 Opitutia bacterium | reverse complement strand
CCTTCAACCGTCCTTGAAGGACCATTTTACATCAAAACCTCCCAGGGTTTTCAGTTCGGCCCAACGGTAGTAGTAAGGACCATCCCTTCTAATTTGGTCGAGGTTCTGCCTATGGCCGAGTTGCCGGACCGCGGCCCATTCGCTGATCCGGGCCGAGCGGCGTTCACCATCCCATAAACAAAGTCCATCGGCTCCCGCCCGGTAGTAACGTTGGGCCAGTCGGGCATAACTGGCCGCAGTCTGGGCCCGCGGCATCAGATCGGGCCAGATATGCAGTTTGTCCCCTCCCAAGGATCGCCAATGCTGCAGGAGGGAGGCATGCAGGTAAGGAGTTACCATCAGGTAGTCGACCAGGCCTTCCCCTATCCAAGTGTCCACATCGCAGTGGTTCTCTTCGTAGTGAGCCGGTCTTCCATTTTCTCGGCCCGACAAAGTGACCCCCAGATTCCGGTTCGGTTTTTCGTCCAGCAATTGGCGAACTTCACGAATAAACTGCGTCAAATAACTTGCCGAATGTTCCACCCAGCGCGGGTCCTCCAGGGACAATCCTCGGGGGTCTTCTCCATACTTTTCCCGAAAGGCTGAAACGACGGGTTCTTCATAGAAGACGTAGGGTTCGGAACGGTTCAGGTGAAGTTGTATCCCATCCGTCCCGTAGGCCAAGGTCTCTCTCAGCAAACCGATCCAGTATTGCCTTAGCTGGGGATAAGCCAGGCTCAAGTTGGTGATGGGGACACCCTCCTTGGTTTTCATGGTCCATTGGGGGTGTCTCCAGTAATTGGGAGCCCAGGCGATGGGAGAAATATTCATGGGAAACTGGACCCCGATAAAGCGCATGCTGGCAAAGATCCTCATACCGTTGGCATGGGCCAGGGCGGTAAGCTCAGCCAAGGGATCGACCCAATCCTCCTGCCAGACGTTTTCCCTGGTGCCCAAACTCCCCAGATCGGTCTTGTAAACACAGGAACTACCACGCAAGGCTTCAAAAATCAGAAGCCCGATATCCGAATCCGCAAAGGGTTCGAATTCATCCTTGAACCAATCCTTGGAAGTTGGGTGAAAGGTGTAGGTGCCCCGAGTATGTCCGGTGTATTGTCCGGTGCAGAAGATCAAAGCGAGGTTTCGAGTGTTTCGGGTTGGCCGCGTTGCTTGCCATTGGGCTTGTTCCTCTTCGTTCAACGGCACCAGTCTAACGTAGCTCAAATTGCCGATTCGGGCATGCTCGGGTCGGTTATAGGGGTAAGGCATTTGACGAAAGGTCAGGGACTGCCCCTTCAACTCAGCCGTTTTCCAGTAGGCTTCGGTAATAACCTTTTCCAGGCTCGGTTCATCATCACCGAATTTGGTGGTGCCATCTCTGTCCTCGGTTCCGTCCTCCGGGCCGACTCTACGGAAACCGGCGTCATCGGTCAGCTTGACTTCGAGCTGACCGTAGCTGGAACCGCCCCGGTAGTGGGATTTTGTAGCGTGGATACCCAGATAAATCCTATGGATTCCTTCCGCCTCCAAAGGCAGGGTCAATTCCCCACAACTGTGGTCCGGCCGGGCCGATGCCATGTATCCCTTCACACCTTC
>JAABVD010000381.1:0-454 GCA_014529615.1 Opitutia bacterium | reverse complement strand
CGAAGGCAAAATGATCGGAAGGAAAGCACTTCGACATATCCGACCGGATGAGAGTGCCCGGCCTGGCTTCCTTTAAGCTCGTGCGCTTACTGGAAAATTGATGAAGTTTGCCGGAAGGTTGCCCGGACAGCTCGTCAGAGGTGGACCGGCAAGCCGTAGCGCCCGCCAAAGCGGCTCCGGCCAGGGAAGACTTCAGGAAGTTGCGTCGATTCAAGTTCGGTGATTTCATCCCCTGAATTGTCTCTGTTTCCAGGTCATCAAACAAGTAAACACTTGCTTTCAGGGAAATTTCACATTTTTCCCGTAATTTCGCCAACTTATTGGCGTTTTTACGGTATTTATGCTCGCTTTATGGCGAATATCCGAAAAACCAGTTAAGGAGAGCGATCTCTGAACATGGGCGAGATCCAAGTTTACACGATATCAGATTTTTTAGCACGCCTTTGGGATGGGA
>JAABVD010000066.1 GCA_014529615.1 Opitutia bacterium | reverse complement strand
GGCCATTCACCAGCAGTCCAAAGAATTGTTGGGGGCCGACGTGGAGTTCCATTCCCGGAGCGAATATTCGGACGAGGTGGAAACTTTTATCGACCGGATGGAGGGCCGCCGCGCCAACGAAGTCCGACTTGCCACCATGGCCCTGTTCGAGTCCAATGGCGGCAGTCGATTGGTGCAATTGCGTGCTTTCGAGGAAGCTTTTCCTTTCTACGGAACTCCTAAGACGCGGCCAGAAAACCTCATGGACCGGTTTCACCTCGGCCGCTACGTGCTGATGGAGGAAAGCTTGTTTCACCAGTTTTCCGTGACCAACGGGGATCGGGTGAAGTTGGGAAATATCCATTTTGAGGTGTTGGGAATCGCCGACCGGATACCCGGGGAATCCAACCTGATCGGATGGGTGGCGCCTCGAATTTACCTGTCCAAATCGAATCTGGAGGATACCGGGCTTTTGCAATTCGGCAGCCGGGTTTCCTACCGAGCCTATGTAAAACTGGATGACCCAACCAACGTGGAGGCGGACTTGGGGAGAAACCGACGCTTCCTCAGGGAAAACCGGATTGGATACGATTCGGTCAAGGAGGAAAGGGATGAGCTGATCGAATCCTTTCAGAAAGTGACCGACTTGCTCAACTTGATTGGATTTATGGCCCTGATACTTGGCGGGGTTGGAGTAACCAGCGCGGTGCATGTTTACCTGAGTGGCAAGAGGGATACCATGGCCCTTCTGCGTTGCCTGGGGACCCCCTCCTCATTGGTCGTAGCCATCTTTCTGCTACAAATATCGGGCTTGGGACTGGTCGCCGCTTTGACAGGTTCCCTCCTCGGCAACGCCATTCAATTTTCCATTCCCTTTTTCATTCAGGACTTCCTTCCCTTCGCCTTGGAATCGCGGTTCTCCTGGTGGGACTTGGGGATCGGGTTGTTGTTCGGATGGGTCGTTTGTTTTCTCCTTGCCCTGTTGCCCTTGCTTCCCCTTCGCAAAATTTCGCCGCTGCGGGCCCTGCGGACTGAAGTGGAAAAGCCCGGAACGATGAAAAAAGATCCTTGGGCGTATGCCATTCTGGCCGTATTGGGGCTCACCCTTTTCGGTTTTGGATTCGCCCAGACCGACAACCTGAAAGTCAACCTGGCATTTTGCGGAGGCTTGGTGGCGGTGTTGGCAATATTGGCCTTGATTGCCTGGCTCTTTTTGAAATCACTCAGGAAGTTTCTCCCCGCCAAGCTTCCCTTTGAATGGCGCCATGGTATCGCCAACCTCTACCGCCCCAACAACCGGACCGTTCTCATGTTGGTGGCCTTGGCCGTCGGATTTATCATCGTTCTCTGCCTTTTTCTAACCAAGGAGGCCATTCTCAAGCAGCTCAATATCGATCGAGGCGAGAGCGCTTCCAATATGATCTTTTTCGATATTCAACCGTCACAACTGGACGGGGCATTGGAAATCATCGGGCGCAACAATCTACCCATACTGGAGTCTGCTCCCATCGTTTCCATGCGGATATCGGAATTCAAGGGCGCCCCGGTTCGGTCTTTCTATCGCCGCGAACCCCGGGGCAACCGGAATGGCCCGGAAAGCTGGACCCTCCGGCGGGAATACCGATCCACCTTCCGAGACCATTTGACCGATGCGGAGGAATTGGTCGCAGGACGCTTTATCCCTCAGGCATCCCTGGACGATGAACCCATCCCGGTATCCATTTCACAAGGACTCCTGGAAGATATGGGACTGAGCTTGGGGGACCGCCTGCTTTTCGATGTCCAAGGGCTGCCCTTGGAGACGCAAATTGCCAGCGTTCGCAAGGTCGACTGGAATCAGGTGCGGGCCAATTTTTTCTTCGTTTTTCCCATGGGGGTTTTGGAGGAGGCGCCAAAAATGTACATTGTGGCAACCAGGACTCCCGATGCCCGTGTCACTGCCCAAGTGCAGGCCGACCTGATAGAAAAGTATCCCAATGTGTCTTCCATCGATCTGCGTTTGATCGTGACGACCATCAATGACTTGCTAAGCAAGATTGCCTGGGTGGTACAGTTTATGGCCCTTTTCACCATTTCAGCCGGTTTGCTGGTCATGACCGGCACCCTTATGACCAGCCGTTACCAACGCATCAGCGAAAGCGTGTTGCTGCGCACCCTCGGCGCCGATTCAAAAACCATAAAGCGCATTCTCTTTACCGAATTCGCCTCCATTGGATTGCTCGCTTCGATTATTGGAGGATTCATGTCCGTCGCAGCCACCTGGGTCCTGATGAAATTCCTGATCCGGCTACCATTGGTTGTAGCCTGGGAAGTAGTGTTTGCCGGCATGCTGGCCATGTTTGCCCTGACCACTCTAACGGGATTACTCAACAGCCGGGGGATCACCCGGCAAGCCCCCCTTGAGATCCTGCGCCAGGAATGAGGAAGGAAGCGCCCAAGGGCGCGAATTAGGAATTAGGAATTAGGAATTTTCTCAATCACCATCCCATGAATAAATCTTCTACCGGAATTCGCCTGATTGTTTGTTGGGTATCCATTATGGGGAGTTTCTGTTTTGGGGAAAATTCTTCATCATCACAGCGGCCCAATGTCCTGTTTATCCTGACGGATGACCAGGGATATGGGGACCTCTCCCTACATGGGAATCCCCATTTATCCACACCCGCCATGGATTCCATCGGCAACCAAGGGGTGAGGTTGGACCGCTTTTATGTAAGCCCGGTGTGTGCTCCAACGCGTGCCAGTATCATGACGGGCAGGTATCACCTCCGCACCGGAGTGTTTGGGGTTACTCGCAGGCAGGAGGTCATGAATCCCGAGGATACAACGATTGCCGAGTTGATGCGCAAGCATGGGTACGAGACCGGTTGCTTCGGGAAATGGCATAATGGGGCCATCTACCCCGAAACCCCGAACGGACAGGGTTTCGATGAATTCCTTGGTTTTCTTGGAGGTGTGTGGCGGGAATATTACAATCCGGTACTTACCCACAACGACACCAATTTAAGATATGACGGTTATATTACGGAAATCCTGACCGATGCGGCGATACAATGGATGGAAGATCAGATCGAAGGGAGTCAGCCCTTTTTCTGTTATCTATCGTATAACGCACCTCATACTCCCGGGCTGGTAGCGGAGAAATACTGGAAACCGTTTTACAACAAAAACGTAGGCCGGTGGGAAT
This sequence comes from Opitutia bacterium, assembly GCA_014529615.1. Lineage (GTDB taxonomy): Bacteria > Verrucomicrobiota > Verrucomicrobiia > Opitutales > UBA2995 > JAABVD01. The sequence continues at coordinate 6,618 of JAABVD010000066.1, read as the reverse complement.
CGGTGATCTATGGCATGATAAAATCGATCGATGATCAAATAGCTCGTTTGCTCCAACTCCTGGAGCGGACGGATCAGGTTGAAAACACGATTGTAATTTTTTTGACGGACAACGGACCCAATACCTGGCGCTACACCGCCGGCCTGAAAGGCAGGAAAGGCCATATTCATGAAGGAGGCATTCGCGTTCCCGCCTTCATTCGGTGGCCGGGGAAACTGGAACCTCAAATGGTTTCCAAGCCGCTTTCCCATATTGATTTACTACCAACTTTGGCAGAGCTATGCGGTCTGACAGGAGTCGATGCCTTGGACCTGGACGGTCGAAGCTTCGCCAGTTTATTGAAAGATCCAACGGCAACGTGGCGGGATCGATTGTTGATTTCCTTTTCCCATGGTGACGAAAAAAAGATTCGAGAGAATGGGACCGTTCATTCGGATCGCTGGACCGCAGTGCAAGAGAAGGGCAAGTGGAGTTTGTATGACATTCTAGCGGATGTCCGGCAGTTCAACGACCTCGCCGACCAGTTCCCGGATGTCGTTCAAAGACTCAGCGCCCACTTCGAGGATACATTGGCAACCATACCGAACCTGGCAGAAGAATCGCCCATACCCCTGGGGCATAAGGGACAATCCCTTGTCGTCCTCAAAGGCCACGATTCCCGTTTTTCGGTTCCCAGAGGGGAGGGAATCGATTACAACTATCCGGCAGGTTTTACGGGCCACTGGATTAGCAATTGGACAGATTCAAATGCCTACGCCGAGTGGAATTTAAACGTCGTGGCAGGCGGGAAGTATGCCGTAAATCTACTTTATTGCATTCCCACAGAGGACCTGGGGGTAAAAGGCTATTTCGAAGTGGATAGTCAAAAACTCCCCTTTACCATATCCCAGGCCTTCGATCCCGAGCCCTATTCTCAACCCTTCATGCTGGACGGAGAATCCACCAAGTATGAAAACAAACCCTGGAAACGCCTGTCATTGGGGCAGGTGGAAATAAGGACGGGTAGTTCAACGGCAGGTATCCGCCTTACAAATATTCCGGGAAAAGCCGGCATGGAAGTGAAAGAGATAGAGTTGCGGCGGTTGAATTGATCAACCGATTCAAACATCTAGCCCGCTTTATTGAGTAAATGGCGGACAGGAATGTCCGCCCTCCGTTAACTCTAGTTCCGGCGCAGCCGGACCAAACGACCAAAGGATGCGTTGTCAATGAATCTCCCACATTATCCGCCTTCTTTCTCCTAATCATGATCGTGATCTCTCCCCGCTTCCCATCACTCCCTCATTCCATCACTCCACCACTCCCTTCCTTCTCCCCACTCTGTGCCTTTGTGCCTTTCTCCTCCCTAATTCCTAATTCGCGCGCCTTGGCGCGCTTTACCCCAAATACCCGGCCCATCTGATCGTAGGATTCGATACCTTTTTGCGATTCCCGAAGCAGGTCCTCGTCGAACAGCGCCATCCCTTTGGGCATCAAGGTGATCAGGCAGGATCCGCCGAACCTGAAATATCCCAGTTCCGATCCCTTTTCCAACCTTCCGGGCCGATAGGTAAATTCGACACTGCCGACGCAGGTGGCGCCTATGACCACCAACGCCCAACGCCTCTCCGAATCCAATTTCATTTCAATGACCCAGCGGCGATTCCGGGTCAGGTAACGATAATTTTGAGCCAGGGCCAAAGGATTAACCGAAAACAGGGAACCTTCAATGGGGCGGGGCTCACCGACAATACACGCCACGGGAGAGTGAAATCGATGACAATCGACCGGGCAAAGCCGCGAAATGAGGATGGCGCCGCCGTCGAGTTCCTCGGCCAGTTCGGCATCCCCCAACAATTCGGCAAGGTCGAATCCCTGGCCCTTGGCATAAACCAAATCCCCTTTTTGCACCTCCTCATAGGCTCGGTGTCTTCCATCGGCGGGAAACACGAGGGATGGAGGGTCCTCATCCACCGGCCGGGCCCGACGTTTCAATTCACGGTAAAAGAAGGCGTTGAAATGGGGAAAGGATTCGGGGGAATGGAGAAATTCCCCAACTTCCAGCCCATACCGATCGATGAAGGGGATAATTTTCTTTCGGCTGGAAGGCCGATCCATAAGCCAACCGTACCACCTGGAAAAGAACGGCTGACCCACCAGCAGTTTCAAAACCAATTTTCCCAAGGGGTTATAGTAAGCCCATCGCAGGGACCTTTCCCCGTAAATGGCTTCCTTTTCATAATTCCCACTCAGGCGATTATAGTAGCGGATGGGGGCAATGGTCTCGGCCATGAAATCGATCGAATGGATTAGCTGTTATTCTTCAGTTTCCTGAAGAACGAGGTATCGGTTTCCTCCCAATTCCCCCTTTGCAGAGTTTCGGCCACGGAGGCATTTTTCAAGAGGGTTTGGGCTTCTCCGTGGGAAGGGTTTTTCAATAAAATCCATTCCAAGTGTTCGATAGCTTCTTCGGGACGTCCAACCTGCAGCAGGACGTTGGCCAAGGCCAAGCGGAAGGGGAGGTTTTCCGGGTCGAGGCCGACCTTGGCCCAACAGGCAAACACCCTGGTTTCCGGCCAGTCCAATCGCTTGGCCGCCCTGCCCAGAGATGTAAACAACTCACCGTGAATTTCCCCTTTGAGGAGGGCTTCGTCGCAACGGTAAACCACTTCCAAAACATCTTTCCTGAAAAGGGTATTCACTTTTAACCGAAATTGCATCCCGGTCGCCTTGGCCTTTAATAAACCCAACGGTTTACGGCGCATATTCCGGTTCGCTTCCAGGGATTCCCAAAGGAGTCGGCGAGCCTCGAACGCCCCCGGATGTTTGCGCAAGAGTTCACCGCAAACCTGGATAGCGTAGTCCGCCGCGCCTTGCTTCAGGGCATTGCCGGCCTGGGCAAATTGCCTCTGTAGCCGCTCATCCACATCCTGTAGAAAAACCTCCTTCACAGCTCAAGCCAGCGCGGCCCTAACTCGATCTTCGAGACGTCGATACCATTGCCCCACCAGGCTTTCTTCATTTCCCTCCACCAAAAGCCGGATGATGGGTTCGGTCCCGGAATAGCGCAATAAAACTCTCCCCCGGCCTCGCATCTCAAGTTCCAACTGGCCGAGAATTTCCTGGATGGAGGAGACCTCCGCCAGAGGAAATTTCTCATTTACGGACAGGGCGCCCACTTTCCGGGGATACAATTTCATGCACCGGCTCAGGGCGGAGAGGGGAAGTTGTCTCTCCACCATGGCGGACAACACTTTGAGGGCGGCCAGCAAACCGTCACCCGTCGGATTGGCATCCGAAAATATGATGTGACCGGAATTTTCCCCACCCAGGTTGAAACCGCCTTTCCTCATTCGCTGCCAAACGTACCGATCTCCCACCGGGGTCCGCGCCACGGCGATACCATCCCCTTTCAGGGCGCGGTCCAGCCCCATATTGCTCTGATGGGTGGCTACCAGGGTATTGCGGGAGAGACGGCCGTTCCTCTTCTCCTGCAAGGCGAGCAGGCAAAGCAACACATCCCCATCGACCAATTTCCCGTGCTCATCACACAAGACCAGACGGTCCCCGTCTCCATCGTGGGCAATACCCAAATCTGCCCCGCATTCCACCACTTTTTTACACAACTCACCGGGATATTCGCTGCCGACGCCACGGTTGATGTTTTGGCCATTTGGCCCATCCCCGATGCAAATCAACTCCGCGCCAAAACGCCGCAAGGTCCTCGGGGTGGTCTGAAAAGTGGCTCCATTGGCTGTATCCACCACGATGCGCCTATCCTTCAGACTGCCCGGCGGCAACACGGTTTGAAGCAACTCCCTATAAACTGCCACACTGTCAACCGCGGTCTCCCCTCCGAAGGCGCCACTCGTATCGACCCCGTCAATGCCATCGAGCAGATTTTCAATTTCAATCTCCTCCTCATCGGACAATTTGGCGCCCATTGAATCGAACAATTTTATCCCGTTATACCAGGCCGGGTTATGGGACGCGGTGATGACCACCCCGAGATCGGCCCCCACCCCGCACACATAGGCGGCCACGGCCGGTGTCGGCAAAACGCCTATATCGACAACCTGGCAGCCGGCTTGCGACAAACCCGCCGCCATGGATCGAGTCAACGGCCTGCCGGAATCCCGTGTATCCCGACCCATGATTACCTTGGCCCCGCATCGCCCCAGGGATTTCCAAAGACCGACGGCATGGCCCAACCGCGCGGCAAAGTCATCCGTCAAAACCGCCCCGCCGTATTCTCCCCGTATGCCGTCCGTACCAAAGTAACGGCGCTTCATTGAACAAAAAAATCCCTGATCTTTTTCAAATGGGCTTCCACCGCGCCTCCGAGCAACTGATTACGGGCCAGGGCGATTCCATCGGAGATTCGATCGACATTGCCCATGATGAAAAAAGCTGCCCCCGCGTTCAGGCACACCGTATCCTCCAGCCCTCGGGGCGCTTTTCCGGCCAGGAGATCCCTCAAAATTTGCAGATTCTCATCGATATTTCCCCCTTTCAGATCCCGCTCCTGACACGGTTTCTGTCCCAGTTCCCTCAAGTCGAATGGGTTGGTCTCCTCCTGCCACAATTGGCCAAACCCCACCCCTTGGGGAGTCCCGCAACAGGCCAGTTCGTCCATGCCTCGGGTCGCATCCAGGGCGGTGTGCACGACCATTCCGTTTTTCAACCCCAGGGCATGAAAGGCGCCGGCCATGGGCGCGGTCCAGGCGCCGGAAAAGACGCCGGTCAGTTGGCAACCGGGAGCGCCGGGATTGATCATGGGACCCAGAATATTGAAAATGGTCCGTTTTCCCTCGGCGGCCAAAGCGTGCCTGATGGGCATGATCTCCTTGAAGGCGGGATGAAAGGCCGGGGCAAAGAAGAAAACAAAATTGAGGTCTTGCAATGCCCGCCGCAACGGCCCGGGCTCAGTTAGAAAGGTCACACCCAGGGCTTGGAGCAATTCGGCCGACCCGCACTGAGAAGTAATGGACCGATTGCCGTGCTTGAAGACCTTGACCCCGGCGCTGGCCAAAACCAACGTAACGGCGGTCGATATATTGAAACTGTTGGATTTGTCTCCTCCCGTGCCGCATACGTCGATGGCCTGTTCGGCATAATCCTCCAGCCGCGGGCGCACCGCCAAACGCCGAAATGCTGCGGCAAATCCGGCGACCTCCTCCAGGGTCTCTCCCTTCTCATTGAGGGCGGTGAGGAATGCCTTCTTCACCTCGGGCGACAAATCGGCCCGGGCCAGATCGCCAGCGGCGGATTCCGCTTGAATAAGTTCCAGGTCGGAGCCCGAACGCAAAAGGGGCAGGTATTCTTCCAAAAAGCTCATAACAAATTAACAAAGAATTCAATTTTCCCTTGCAGGGTTAAATTAGAGAGCTTCAAGCTGGCAAACCGAACTCCGGAACTCAAGACCAGCTTTGAAAAACCACACCCCGATCGCAGCAGGACTGGCCATCGCGGCAGGCTGTCTGCTCTGTTTGGCCCCTCAACCGGGCCGGGCCGCCGAACGGGAGGAAAACGGGGATAATCCCCAGCCCGAATTCGGTATATTCGAGGCAGCAACCTTGGGCTTTGTCGAGGGTCTGACCGAATACCTGCCCGTGTCTTCCACCGGTCACTTGATTCTGACCGCACACCTGTTGGACCTGAACCACGACACGGTGCTCCTCGACCAGGAAGGAAACCCAATCTACCTGGAACCGCCATCCCCGGCGTCGCCTCAGGGAAACCCGCTGACCTATGACCGGGCCATGGACGGATTCCTCATAATAATTCAAATCGGCGCCATTGCCGCCGTAATCCTGCTCTATTGGAAGCGCCTGATATCCATGTTTTGGGGAATGTTGGGGAAAAGTGCCGAGGGCTTGAAATTGCTGCGCAATCTGGCCTTGGCTTTTTTCCCCGCAGCCCTGGTCGGCCTGACCCTGGAGGAGACTATCGACCGCCATCTTTTTGGTAACGGTCCCGTCATACTGGCTCTTTTTTTCGGGGGCATTCTCATCCTGATGTTCGAGCGTTGGCACCGCAAGCAAGTCCACGACCAAGATCTGGATCTGCCCGACCTGACCCCCTGGAACTGCCTCTTCATCGGGTTGCTGCAATGTGTGGCGCTGTGGCCCGGAAGCAGCCGTTCCCTGATGACCATCCTGGGCGGTTATCTGGTTCGCCTATCCCCCGCCAAGGCGGCGGAATTCAGTTTTCTGCTCGGCCTCGTCACCTTGTCCGCCGCCTCCCTCTACAAGGGATACAAGCTGGGGCCGGCCATCATGCACGGTTTCGGCTGGGAAATGCCACTTTTGGCCTGTCTGGTCGGCGCCCTGTCCGCCGCCGTGGCGGTAAAATGGATGGTGGCCTACCTGAGCAAACATGGACTGGCCATTTTTGGGGTTTACCGCATTATCCTCTCCCTGCTCATGGCCTGCCTTTTCTACGGCCTGGGCCACTAACCCGCATATCTCACAAATCTTCTACTGCGCTCCGGAATCCCGGCACTGGTGCGGACTTCGTTGGATTCGCCTGCCCGTGCTTCGCACAGTTGCAGGCGACTTCGCAGGGTGTCGACCCAGCTTCACCCGCTCATCGGCGCGAAACCCACACCAGCACTCGATCTCCGGTCGCTCGCGACGA
>JAABVD010000065.1 GCA_014529615.1 Opitutia bacterium | reverse complement strand
TCACTCCATCACTCCATCACTCCATCACTCCATCACTCCATCACTCCATCACTCCATCTCTCCATCTCTCCTAATTCTCCTCTCCCCTGCCCTACCGGTTGACCTGCATGAGAAACTCCGCATTGGAGGCGGTCTTTTTCATGCGGGCAATCAACATTTCCATGGCCTCCGTCCCGGGCACGCCCTTCATGGCCCTCCGCAATGCGTAAATGCGGGGCATCTCATCCCGGTGGTAAAGCAACTCCTCCTTCCGGGTCCCACTTCTTTCCAGATTGATGGAAGGGAAGATACGCTTATCGGAAAGGGCGCGATCGAGGTGCAATTCCATGTTTCCAGTGCCTTTGAATTCTTCAAACACCACCTCGTCCATTTTGCTTCCCGTTTCGATGAGGGCCGTTCCCATGATGGTAAGGCTGCCCCCGCCTTCAATGTTCCGGGCCGAACCGAAAAATCGTTTTGGTTTTTGCAAGGCGCCCGCCTCTACCCCGCCGGATAGTATCTTGCCGGTATTGGGCATGGTGGTGTTGTAACCTCGGGCCAGACGGGTTATGGAATCGAGCAGTATGATCACGTCCTTGCCCACCTCCACCATGCGCCTGGCCTTTTCGATTACCATCTCGGCCACGTGAACGTGGTTATCAGCCGCTTCATCAAAGGTCGATGCAATGACCTCGCCCTTCACCATTCGACGAAAATCCGTCACTTCTTCCGGCCGTTCGTCGATGAGTAAAACGATGAGATCCGCCTCCGGACTGTTTTTCTCCAGAGAATTGGCCATGCCTTGGAGCAGCACCGTCTTGCCCGTTCGCGGCGGCGCCACGATCAACCCGCGTTGGCCGAATCCAATCGGCGTAAGCGCGTCGATCACGCGCATCGAGACATCGTGATTTTTGAAGTCCAGCACGGTTGTTTCCAGGAGGATCCGCTCCGTCGGATAGTAGGGTATGAGATCCTCAAAGGGGGTGACGTTTTTCACTTCCTCCAAGGGCAACCCGGAGGCAGTGGTCATATCCACCACATAGGCGCAACCTTTTCCCGTCTGGGGAAGCGCCTGGATATCCACCATGTGACCGGACTGAAGACCGTATTTTTCGACCAAACTGTGGGGCACGTAAAAGTCTTCCGCGCGAGGAACATAGTTGTTGTGTTCGTGCACGACCCAGGCCCCATCATCTTCGGTAACCCAAAGCAGTCCGCGATCGAGAATAGGCCGTTTTTGCTCTGCCGCAACCTGGATGAGTTTTTGAAGAAGGATGCGCCGATTGGGCGCCGTAGTAAATTTGACCCCCATTGCTTCGACCTCCTCCACCAGTTGGAGAAGCGGCATACCGTAATATCCATTGAGGCGTATCGGTTCCCCCCCGCCATCGTATTCCCTGGCGCGGGCTTTTAATTGATCGACGTCCTTCAGGACGGGATCTTCCAATAATCTCCCCAACGAAGGCAGAACGATGGAATTGACCACTTTCTTCCGCTTTTTGGGCGGTCTCTTCTTTTTTGCCTGGTGCGGCGGCAGTTTTCTTCTGGGCGGTTTCTGACCGGGATGCGGCTTTTTAGGGCGCTTTTTATAGGATCCCCTCGGTCCGTCGCTCCGGCCCTGGTGCGGCTGTTTATGTGAAATTCCTCCAGGCTGCTTGAGCCGAGGTTTTCCATCGGCCCCCGGAACCGCCCTGCCCTTTTCACCGGGCCCATGTCCCCCCGCCGCATTCTCTTTCTCCACAGGTTTCTTTCGAGCCGTTTTCACGGATGGGGATTCAGCCCGGGGACCGGGTCGTTCCGGGGCAGACCTCTGCGGGAAAGGAATCTGGTCGGTCCCCGCCTCCATAAGGGGAAGCGTGTCTTGAATGGAAGGATCTTTGCTGGACATGACGGGTGACCCACATGGGGTCAATTGAACCTTGGGCAGGATAGAATTGGAAAAAGTTGAGACGGCTTTCAGGGCCGATATCCAAAAATCAGTATTGAGGTATTTGCCTGGAATCAGGCTTGGGCGGATTTGAGTTGCCGGTAGAGGTGCATCACCTGCTTTTTGAGAAACTCGAGGGAACCGTCGTTTAAAATTACGAAATTTGCCCTGGATGCTTTGCGTGCTTGTGGAAGCTGCTTTGAATTTCGCGCTGCCACGGCTTCCGGACTAAATCCGCGATTTTTCAGCCGATCGACCCTTAACGAGTAATTCGAAATAACGGTTATGGAATATTCCACCTCTTTTTCAAGGTTTTTTTCAAAAAGCAGAGGAATTTCCACCACCCACAGGGCTTGAGGGGCTTTTTTTATGAGGTTTTGACGGATTTCTTTTACCCTGGGATGGAGTTCCCGTTCCAGCCAAGCCAGATTATCGGAACTGGCAAAAGCTATTTTACCCAGTTTTTTGCGTATTACAGCGCCATCCGGATCGAAGACTTCCGACCCGAATTTCAGTCGCAAGGCCTCCTTGAACTCCTCATCAGAGGCATAAATTTTTGCCACCGATTGGTCGGAATCGATCGTTTTGGCCCCGAGTTGCCTGAAAAACTCCAAAACGGTCGATTTACCGCTTCCAAAATTGCCGGTCAATCCAACAACCATGGCGAAATCCTGGAGCAGAGATCATTCCAGGTCCAGCCACTTCTGGGTACGGCTTACCACCGATGGGGCGGTACATCGCTACGAGCCCCGGGCCGGTAATCACGATTCATTTGTTGATGCGCGCTTGCTCCCAACAGTCTCAATTCATCAGCCAGGTCCGGATGGGAGTGAATAAGGTTCTTCGATTCCCCGATATCGGTTTGCAAATCGTATAACTCGCCGTCTGTGTGAAACTCATGGGTGAACAACGAGGGCCAATGGTACTTCCACCTGCCCTTACGAACCGCGATCAATTGCTTCTCCTTGTAGTAGCGGATAAATGCGTGAGGCGATTTCGCTTCTTCGGGATCCTCAAACAAATCCAGCAGGGATTTGCCATCTACTTTTTGCCTTTCAGGAACCGGTATTTCGGCCATAGCCGCGAAGGTAGGGTAAATATCCATACATGTGGCAATTTCATCACAGGTTTTACCGCCCTCGACCAATCCGGGCCCCCAGACGATAAATGGTACCCGTACCCCTCCTTCATAGGTGGATTGCTTTCCTGCCCTTAAAGGTAGAGCTGAGCCGCCATGATCACCAAGCCTCAACCAAGGCCCATTGTCCGAATAGAATAACACCAGCGTGTTCCCGTCCAGGCCCAGTTGTTCCAGGGTCTGCAGGATTTGTCCCGTGCTCCAGTCGATTTCCTCGATGGCATCTCCAAAGAGGCCTCGTTTCGATCTGCCTTTGAAGGACTGTGATACATGCAAGGGTTGGTGCGGCATGGCATGGGACAGGAAGAGGAAAAAGGATGTGTCCTTATGGTTTTGCATAAATTCCATGGATTCAGCCGTATAGCGCTGCGTGAGCCTGGCCTGGTTCGCCGGGTCCTCGATCACTTCCTCCTGACGAAACAGGAGCGGTTTGGAATTTCGGTGGTCATTGCTGGACAAGATGCCGAAGTAGTAGTCAAACCCATGCCGATTGGGATGAAAGGGCGGTCGTGATCCCAGATGCCATTTCCCGATCAGGGCGGTGACGTAGCCATTATTCTGAAGGAGTTCACCGATGAGGATTTCATCCGCGTTAATTCCAAAGGGCGAACCGTAATAAAGCGGCAGTGGCGAATCGACTTTGGGCGGATAACATCCGGTCATTAGGGAGAACCGTGACGGCACGCACTTGGGCCCGCTTACATAGAAGTCGGTAAAGCGGATACCCTCCGCCGCCATACGGTCGATATGGGGCGTCTCGATGTCGGGAGATCCGTAGCAGCCCAGATCCTGATAGCCCTGATCGTCGGTGAGTATGATGATGAAATTCGGTTTGGCAGCCGAACCACTCAGAGAGGTCAGCGCAATAACGAAGGCTGCAACCCACCCCAAGGAAGATAAGCCACGTATTTCACCGTGCGTCGCAAAGCTTAGCAGCGGCGAGAAGCGGAAGGAAACGGATAGGATAAATTGCCACAGAAGGCCAGCAAACACCCAATTCCCAATTCTTCTGCGTCCATCCTGTTCATCCATGTACATCCATGTTTCAAATCCTTAGTGAAGAAGCCCAAAAGACCTACAACTCACTTTTCCCCTTTGTTCTTTCGATCACGACCAAAATCACGATTATCCTCAGCATCTCTTTTTCTTTGTGTTCCTTGCGTTCTTTCGCGGCATTTTCCTGCTCCCGAAGCGATCCTTTTCCAGCGGAGCTGGATCAAGCGAACCGTCGTAAATTCCTATTTTATTCCTCTCTGTGTTCCTCTGTGTCCTCGATGGTTAACTCCTGGCAAACATCCCTGTTCCGAGGCAGCCGGACCAAGGCCGTAAAAAATCTAAAACGAAAAGGTATTAGTGACAAACCAGAGTTGCTCATTCGGGATCCGAATGATGGCGATGTCGCCGTTCGGGTCTGCCTTAACCGGAATATCGTCATTATCGCCAAAGGCGTTTCTCATATTCAACTGGATTTTCCAGTCGATTCGTTCGGTCAGTTTGCGAACGTGGGAAATCCAAATGTCGCCGTTGAGCTGATCGGGAGCAATGATGGGGTTATCCAGATCGGGTTGAATGCCCGCCTCCGGAGAGACAAACTGGCCAAATCCGATGGTTATTTCGTCTTGCCATCTTACAGCCCCTCCCACGGACCATCCTTTGAGAGCGGTATCGCCGCTGAAGTCGTATGTGGTGATCAGATTAGCCCTCCATTTCCTCAGTTCCGGAACAGAAGTGCCTTCTTTTGCCAGAAAGCTGTTCAGGGGGGCGATGACCCGATTGGCCCAGCGTCTCTGGAAGCCGGCTCGCGCTCCAAAGGTAACCGAATCACGCAGACCAAACAAGCCCGATTGTGCCCATTGCGCATTCATGTAGTCCACCAGTCTTTTCTGCTCGGGTGCTCCATTGGAGGAAGCAGCCTCCTGATTGCCAACGTTGAGCATGATGCGCCAGTTGTCCGTCGGGTTGGCCACCAGGTCGACCTCGAAACCTTCTGTAAGAACATCGCTTGTGGCAATGGTTCCTGGTACGGAGTTTCTATCGATTACAAGCACACCTTCCCGTTCGACGACCCGGAAGTCATGGATAGCCTGGACTTCCGGTGGAAAAATATTGAGGAGCGCCTGAAACATATCATCGAATGAATTGATATTGGGAATGGGATCCGTACCAGGTGCGGGAGCATCCGGATTTCCAGCCTCTCCTAATAGCATGAAGGCCTTGGTATCCTCCCAGGAAAATCCATTGTTTTGAGGAAGTACAACAGCCCTGTTTATGTAAAAGGGGATTCTTTCAATCGTTTGCCTGACGTCAGCTGAAGATAAGCCGATGGGGGTGGTGTCTTTTTTCTCGGAGGAGGTTGTAAACCAGTTAAAACGGGCAAAAAAGCGGTCGTTTACTTCGATGGTGAATCCTCTCTCTTCAGTTACGCCGCTTGGCGGACCCAATACGCCTCCATACACCGTGCGACGAACCCCGGACGGCGAGAAATTCTCCGATTCGCCGTAGTGGCCGCTCAGACGCACATTGCCCGGCAGAAACGATGTCCAATTGTCGGGAACGTGGACGACAACGCTCTGGGAGAAGGTGTCACCCGACGCATTGGCGGTGGGGGTATCCCTGAGCATGAAATTGTCCTCCCGGTAAAAACCTTCCGGTGTTACGCGGCTTCCGTCACCGGTCAAAGCTTCGAGTTCATCTTCTGTTATTTGCTCGAAATCGGTAGATTCGTCCGTCCTCCAGCCAAACAACCCCACCACGTGGCCATTGAGAAAACGGTTTTGGATTACGAGGGCTTCGGAATCGATTTCCCGCTTGTTGATGTTCCCTCCACTCAGGTGGGTTCCGACTCTGAAATTGTTGACCCGCAAGGGCCCGAAATCGTCGCGCAGATCGGGATTTCCCTTATACCAGATCCTGTAAACATCTCCATCTTGAGGTATGGGAATGTTGATCTGCTCGAGCCTCACATCGCCAGGACCACTGGCATTCAACAGACTCGGCCCAACATAAACATACTGGATGGGGTTTCGTTCGTACCTGCCAACAGGGCCGCCAAAGCCATCCGAGGCTACATCGATTTCATCGCTGAACCAGGAATTAGCAAAACTTCGATTGGTCTCGGTGAATTCCTGGGAAGCGGCAAAACCGGTAAGGGTATGCCGGCCCAACCATCGGCCCCAGCCATCCTCAAACATATCTTCGAAATCCAGGTCGTAGAAGGCGGTGACGCGGGCGGCTTCCCGCTCTGAGTTACGAATGCTGAAACCCGAGCCAATTTGAGCCACCATGGGGCGGCCCACATTGGGATTCGGCTCCCCGGTACCGCGCACTTCGCTGATGTCAATGCTGACAGATGAGGGGCTGAAAGCGTTTCCTCCATCCGCGAACTGAAGCCGTGACCAACGTTCATAATTCTGTTTGTCGAACACCACCTCGATACCGGCCCGGTCGTCTTCAAAAAAGGTCTGTTCCAGGGCGACATTAAAGGTGTCGAAGTCTTGTTCGACCCGCGAGTTGTTTCCGGAAAACAAAAGGTTGTGGTAATCAAAAATCTTTCGGTCCTGAATGGACGGAACCGAAAAGCCCGCTGCATACGGCCGACGAGAAGCGTGTTGCGTACCCCTTGTGTCATAGAGGATTACACCCTTTGCAAAATGGAGCCTGCTCTGAAACCCATGTGCGCCCGGGAACATGGAAGATTCTGCATTTGGTGGTGAGTTCCCAGAGGCATCCGGATAAACGATGACCCCGTTCAAATGAAAGAGAGATTGCGACACGGTATTTGCATCGATTAAAGGGGTCACGGCAAGGGGGTCGTAGGTATGTTGAGACTCGTAGACCGGAGGCACGTGTTCCGGATCCGGAGATGCTCCCGAATACTGCTGGTAGTTGATACTCGGCGGGTCCCACCAGAACGCGAAGTCGTTAAGGGGGGGTGTCGATTTGGGAGGATTGCTATTTATTTCTCCGTTTTCAATATTCGCCCGGAGGATCATCTCCCCGAAAAAATCGCTGTCCTCATTTTCCAACAGAACAATTTCGGTGGCAAAAAAGATTCGTCGATCATCTTCGAAGGCGGGTTTCTGCTTGAATTTCTGGGATTCATTCAACCCCGCCACGCGTATGGCAACCCGATCTTCCACCAGCACGGAATTGTAGTCGAAGGATTCCCGGTGAGAGTTGTTACCGCCAAATCGAACCAGAACCTCTCCAAAACTCGCGCCAAGAGTAGGGTTGTTCAGGTTGTTATTGATGATTCCTCCGGGAGAGCCCACCCCGAACAGGATGGAATTGGGCCCGCGGTTGATGGTCACCCGGGAACTGTTGTAACTGTCCAAGGGTATTTCCGTGAGGAAGAAATTCCGGGTGAGGGTTGCGCTATCGAGGCCGCGTATGCGTTGATTCCCCTGCGGGTTAATCCGGTTGGCGTTCTCATCCACACGGCTTTGGTCAACACCGGGATTGGCGAAATTGCCCTGGGTTCCACCGACTTCCACATTCAGGGAGTAGGAAAGGACGGTGTTCGCATCGGTCGCGCCGGTATCATCAAAGAGCTCCTTGGTTAAAACCTGAACTGCAGATCCGACGTCTCGCAAAGGGGTTCGCAAACGGGAACCAGCCAAAGTGCTGGCTGCCTGGTATCCCTGGTTTTCTTGCTCATCGATGGTGAAGGGGGATAATTCGAAGATTTCGTCCTCATCCTCGGCATCTTGGGCGGATAGGGCCAGGATGGATACCGCGATTATGGACAGGATTCCCGTGAGTAGTTTGTAGTCGCTCATGTTCATTTGAGTCTAGTTTTAGTTCCAAAGCCCTGAAAATACCGTACTTTCCGTACTTGCCGAATTCAGTGAGCCAGAAATTTATAGTTACAATTTTTATTTTATGATAGGATCAGAGAATTGCAAGATAAATTATTGGAATGGAATCCAAAGTCGGATTGCGAAAGGCATGAGGTGGAATATTTTGGATTGCTATCAAGAGCTTGCTCCATTCTCACTGTTCAGAAAGTGCAAGACCTCACCCATCCGGTTAACCCCATTCGCCCTTACCGCCCATGCTAGCCACCGTCAGTTCTTCCGCCATTGCAGGGATCGAAGCCAAGCACGTGCAGGTGGAAGTGAATACAGAGGAAGAAGGAGAACCAAAACTGTTCATGGTCGGCCTGCCCGATGCCGCGGTCAAGGAATCGCAGAACCGGGTTTTTTCAGCGCTTACCAATTCGGGATTCAAAATGTCCCGCACCCGCACCACCATCAATCTGGCGCCCGGAGATCTGCGCAAGGAAGGGCCCATCTACGATTTGCCCATCGCCCTGGGTCTGGCGCTGGCTACCCGCCAGATCCAAACTCCTTCCGTTCAGGACTACCTCCTGGCCGGGGAATTGAGCCTGTCTGGCGCATTGCGTCCGGTCAAAGGGGGACTCGCCACGGCCTTGCTGGCAAAATCCCTAGGCAAAAAGGGAGTTATTCTGCCCCACCCCTCCAGTCAGGAAGCCGCTCTGGTCCGCGGGATCGATGTCATCGAAGTCGGGTCCTTGGATGAATCCATCCGTTTCCTTCAAGGCCAACTTCAGATTAGTCCCAAGCAAACCAGCGAGGTGCTCGACACCTTGGAACAGCAGGAAAACGGAAGAGGGGACTTTTCCGAAGTCAAAGGCCAGCACTCGGTTCGCCGCGCCATAGAGGTGGCCGTAGCCGGGGGTCACAATATCCTGCTCATCGGTCCTCCCGGATCGGGCAAATCAATGATGGCAAAACGAATTCCCACCATCATGCCGAAACCTACCCTGGAAGAATTTCTGGAAATTCTCAGCGTTCACTCCGTGGCCGGAAACACGCTGAAAGGACCGGTTCACCGCTTTCAGAGACCTTATCGATCTCCTCACCACACCATCAGCGATGTCGGCTTGCTCGGCGGTGGGACCATACCGGGTCCGGGGGAGGTATCGCTGGCTCACAATGGAGTGCTGTTTTTAGATGAACTGCCGGAATTCAAGCGCTCCGCCCTCGAGGTGCTCCGCCAACCGCTCGAGGACGGGGACGTCACCATATCCCGAAGCGCCGGAATCGTAACCTTGCCATGCCGGTTCATGCTGGTTGCCGCCATGAACCCCACCCCTTGCGGTTACATCGGGGAGGAATGCACCGACACCCCGGCCCAGATTCAGCGTTATCGTTCCAGAATAAGCGGTCCCCTGCTGGACCGGATCGACCTGCACGTCGAAGCTCCCGCTCTATCCATCAAAGATTTGCGAAAAGGCAAACCGGGAGAAAGTTCCGCTTCTATTCGCGGCAGAATCAGTGAGGCCCGGCAGATTCAACCGCAAAGGTTCGCCCAAGAGGCCATCCCCTGCAATGCCCGCATGAGACAACAACACCTTCGCAAGTATTGCCGCATCTCCTCCGAAATGGGCGACCTTCTTCAGCGGGCCATGGAACAATTGAGATTGAGCGCGAGAGCCTACCATCGCATCCTCAAGGTTTCCCGGACCATAGCCGATTTGGACGACCGGCAGAATATTCAACCCCAGCATTTGCTCGAAGCCATCCAGTACCGCAGCCTCGACCGGGATGTGTTTTATTGATTAAATAAGGCACAAAGGCACAAAGGCACAATGGGGCCCAGAAGCGGAGGTCAATCATAATGATCGTGATCGAAAGTCACACCGTGTCGCTCCGCCCAAGGGCTACGGCAGGATGTGCCTTTATCCCTCCCAATTCCTAATTCCTAATTCCTAATTGGCGCCAACGGCG
>JAABVD010000064.1:9922-10543 GCA_014529615.1 Opitutia bacterium | reverse complement strand
GGAGCTTTTTGAGGATGTCGGTAAGGTAGGCCTGAGGTTCAATGCCGTGGCGATTGCACGATTCGATCAAAGTGTAGTGAGGGGAGCGGATTGAAACAAGTCCACTGAGTTTCAAGGGTTCCATGGATGGTGTCCTTGGTCAGGAAACCGCGCATTCAGAATCGCGGAGCGCGATTTACTCTATCCTGTCCCGCAGTAGCAGCCGCAAGGACTTGTTCACCTGTGGCGCAAACTGGAGTAGAGTTTGAGAAAGCCCTCCTCCAAGGCTGCGAATGTTGCGGCTGGAGGCTGCATGCATTTCTTTGGGTTGCTTCGCGCTCTTTGTGAGAGTCCTTCCCGAATTCTTCTCCACCTTTGCGCCGTTTGGGCTTTTTGTGGCTATATTTTATATCCGTGCCCATCTGTGGTTATTCTCCCTGCCTTTTCATTCCTAATTCGCGCCCTTGGGCGCCCCCCTCCTCTATCCTTTTGAGCTTTTTGTGCATTTTGCGGTTAATCCCTCCCAATTCCTGATTCGTCGACCAAGATAGAGGAAAAATGGCGGACAGGAATGTCCGCCCTCAGTTATTCTCACTTCGTGTCCATCGTGGACCCTATTTCTCCCTCACTTTGCGTTGCTTT
>JAABVD010000064.1:0-9831 GCA_014529615.1 Opitutia bacterium | reverse complement strand
GTAGGCTTCTGCCCTTGAATCTCGATCTCTCCTCAATTCCTAATTCCTAATTGGCGCGCCCCTGGGCGCTTCCCCCTTTGTGCCTCTGTGCCTTTCTCCCAGTCTTTTGAGCCTTTTGTGGTTAATCCCTCCCCATTCTTCATTCCTAATTGGCGCCAACGGCGCCTCTCTCCCTCTCCCTAATTCCTCATTCCTAATTCCTAATTCGCGCCCTTGGGCGCGCCTTTCCCCCCACCGGCGCGACTGCGGGCTGGCGCCCTTGTCTTGCCGACTCCCCCTCAAGGGAGGGAGTGATGGAAAGACATTTGGGGGGCGTGGTGGAAAGGGTTCAATTCTTCCAGCCTTTCTTATCCCTCTTTGCGGGCTAGGCAAACAACTGGTCCACTCGCTCCGCTTTGACCAGTTCGCGCGGTTGGTTGAGGTGGTTGTAGACCAGGGTGGTCGGATCGATTCCCATGGAATGGTAAACCGTGGCCAAAACCTCGGTGGGGTGCACCGGATCCTCCACCGGGGCCGATCCCGTTTTGTCCGATTTTCCATGGATGTAGCCTCGCTTGATTCCCGCTCCACCGATGACACTTGTGTAGCAATAGGGCCAGTGATCGCGACCGTCGGCGCTGTTCGTATTTCCGGAGGTGGAAACACCCTTTTCCGGACTGCGGCCAAATTCGCCGATGGCGACTACCAACGTTTCATCGAGCAGGCCCCGTTGATCGAGATCCTGGAAAAGCGCGCTCAGGCCCCGGTCGAGCATGGGACCCGATTGATCTTTCATGCGCTTGCTCAAACCCACGTGGTGATCCCAACTGTGGTTATCCGAATTGGCCACTTTGGGCCAGATTACCTCGACCACACGGGTGCCGGCTTCGACCAGACGGCGGGCCAACAGGCAGCTCTGACCAAAGGTGTTGCGGCCGTAGAGGTCGCGCACTTTTTCGCTTTCGGACCCGATGTTGAAAGCCTCGCGAGCCCGACCACTCACCAGGAGGTTCAAGGCCTGGGAATAAAATTCGTCGATGTTGTATTCTTCCACCGCTTTATCGATCAATGGCATCTGGGCGTTTATGGCATCCCGCAAGCTGGCCCGGCGACGCAGACGGACCGAAAAGACTTCCGGGCGCAATTGAAGGTCGTCCACCTTGATATTGTCCATTTTCGTCATGTCCATGTCGTCCCCTTCGGGAAACAGGTAGTAGGGATCGAAACCCTTGCCCAGAAAACCGGCCGTCCCGCCCTTGTTGACGACCTGCGATTCCTGGAGGGGCCGGGGGAGCATGACGAAGGGCAGCATGGGCTCGTCCGTCGGTTTGAACCGGACGATGTTGGATCCGAAATTGGGAAAGTCTTTGGAATTGGGGGGTTCGAGCTGACCGGAAGGACTGACCTTGTCGGTGGTATAACCGGTCATGATCTGATAGATCGCGGCGGTGTGGTTGAAGAGCCCATTGGGGGTGTAGCTCATGGACCGGATCATGGTGAACTTGTCGTTCACCTTGGCCAGGTTGGGCAGGATATCGGTGAAATGCGCGCCGGGAATTCTGGTGGGAATGGTCTTGAAGGAGGAGCGAACGTTGTCCGGAACGGAGTTGGGTTCCTTCGGATCCCACAGGTCCAAATGACTGGGCCCACCCTGCAGGTAGACCATGATAACCGATTTCGCCTTGCCCCAACCGGGTCCGCCGGCAAATCCACTGCTGGCGGAGGCCGTCTGGGCTCGCAGAATCGAGTTGAGGGTCATTCCCAGCATACCGGCGCCCCCCACGCGGAGAAAATCGCGGCGGCTGCAGTTGAGGTGAGAATCGCAGAGGTCTTTACCTTTGGGTCCTGGTAATCTGAACATGGGTGTGTCCTTTCAGGTTTTCGCTAATAATTAAAGAGAAATGCAGAGTTGTTGATCAAGGCCCAGGCGAGGTCCTGCGCCGCGGTGAGCCGGCGGTTGGCAGCTTGTTCGGTGGAGTATTGCACATCGCTCCGCAACTGAACCAGGGCAGGATCTTCCGGGACGGGACGCTCCGCCTTGACCAATGCCGATTTGAGTTTATCCATTTTTTCGTCCTTGGGAAGAGGCCGCTTCGCTTTGACCCAATCGAACCGCTTGGAAAGATAATCCGGCTGTTGGTGCTTGAACCAGGTGTAAAGGGCGGCGTTCTCCTCCGGCTCGCGCGATGAGGGCGCCTTACTCAGAATGGCAGCGATGGATTCGGGCAAACCGAGATTGAGCGGGTCCTCCGCATCGGTGAAATAGATGCGGAACTTGCCCAACGGGAAATCACCGTTGGAGTACCTGCAAATGACCGAGATATGGACCTTGCCGCCTTTTTCATCAAAACCGAGGGGCTCTTTCAGTTTGACGCGCGCCCAGTGGGGGCGTCTCTCCTGTCCGCCCACGGCCCACGCCTTGTCGTTGCGGTTGGGGTTGCCGTTGAAGATCTTTTCGACGCTGAAACCGTCTTCCGTATAATCCGCCGCCGCCTCGGACAAAGGGACTTCGATCCAATCTTCCGGATCGGCCTCGGCGGAAGTGGAATAACTGACCTCGACCTCCGACACGACAAAGTTTCCCGTTTCGTGGAATCCCGGACCGAAACCGGGCAGCGAATCGTCCGTCAGTACTTCCAGCATGAATCCGCTGATAGTCGTCGCTTCCACCGGAAAGGTCATTGTGTAGACTACCGAGTTTCCGGGCTCACCCACGGCCAGGAGAGAAGCGTCATCATTGACGGTAAGGCTCAAGTTGCCTTGCCCCTCGGCTTTTTCGGGGTATTGGGGGCTCCAAAGGGTCCAGAAGCGATCGAGGGTTATGGCCTGTATTCCCTCCTCCTGCAAGGCGGGCAATTCATCCCATTCAAATTCCCACAACGCTTTTTTTGTAGCGGCAATGCGTTCCTTTTGCTCCTTCTCAGCAGCCTCTTTTTTTGCCTTGTAGGCGGGCGTATAGGCCTTGATATCCGCTTTGGCCCGATTTATGGCCCTGAAACGCTCCGTCTCCAGTTCAGCCTTTCGCCATACCCAATCGCTCTCCATTTCTGCCAACCGGGCAATCAGGTTTTCGTGATCCCGCTCGATGAGCGACCAGTTGTCCCTGACCATGTCGACCTCTTCCTGCGTTGGAAAACGATTGAGCACCCGCAGGTACAGTTTTTCGATCATGGACCGATCGTCGGATTCCCGCGTAACGAGTTCGGCAATGCCGTTGTCCGGATCCCCCACCGCATCGGCAACGGAAGCTCCACTCAATAACGACATGACCGCGCCGAGTTGCACATCGTTTTGCCGGTCGCATTCACAAGCCGATTCACGGGGCGGACGTCCCAGGTTGGCCAGGAACCCACCTTTGGTATCCACCTGGGCATCGGCCAGTTGAGCCGCTCGCATACCCGGCTTGGCTCCGGGAAAATGGGGCTTGGCGCCGGTTACGGCGTAGACGGAGTCAAACAACACCTCGGCCGGGAGACGGCGAGCTTTGCCGTGCGAGTAATTGATGGCGTCGTCCTCGTTGAAGGGATGAGTGCGGATGGACAACTGGTAAGTGCGGGAATTGCAGATCTCGCGCATCAGTCCCCGCACATCGAAGCCCGAATCGATGAAGAATTCGGTCAGGTAATCGAGCAATTCGGGGTTGGTGGGCGGATTTCCGGCGCGTATATCGTCAATCGGCTCAATTATACCGGTGCCCGTCAGGTAACCCCAAATGCGGTTGGCATAGCTTTTGGCGAAGTACTGGTTGTCCTCCGCCGTTATCCATGCAGCCAATTTTTCCCGGCGAGTCGGCTCGGAGGGCGCTTTAGCCGCAACCTCTCCGGAAGCGAACCCCTTGGTTGTGGCCGGATAAGGAAAAGCGGGCCGTGCCACATCCCCCGTCAGGATGTTTGTCACCTCGCCCTCGTTCGTATCCCAAACGATTTCGTAGAGCGGCTTGGCATTCTCTACCGCCGTCCCGCCGATGGTCGCCTTGGGTGCATGGTCCTTGTCGCGCTTCAAATCGACCTGGGAGAAAAAGGCCGCCATTTGGTAGTAGTTATCCACGTTCCACCTTTCGAAGGGGTGGTCGTGGCACTTATTGCAGTTGAAACGCGTGGCCAGGAAAAGGTGGGTGGTATTCTCCATCAGTTCTTCCGGCGTTCGCAGGATCTTGAAGTAGGAAGCAGGTGGGTTCTTCTTGTTCGAACCCTCAGCAGTGAGAATGGAGTAGACAAAATCGTCGTAGGGCACATTTTCCTCGACCTGTCGGCGGATCCAATCCCGGAACAATTCGGATCCCTCCTTGCCGAGGAACTTCGAATTTACCTGTAACATGTCGGCCCATTTATTGGCCCAATGATCGACAAATTCGGGGGAACCGATGAGACGGTCGATCATGTCGGTCCGCTTCTGGCGGGTCGGGCGATCATCCTTCAGGAAGGAGATCAGGGTTTCCGCTTCCGGTGGAAGACCGGTCAAGTCCAAGTGGATCCGGCGAAGGAACTCTTCGTCCCGGGTGAGTTCGGAGGGCAAAATTTTCATCCGCTTCCACTTCGCCTCGACCAACTCGTCAATACGGTTCCAGGTTTCGTGTTCCTTCCAGGTGAATCCGGTGCGGTCGCCCATCACGGTGAGAGTGGTTGCCGCGTAGGCGCCTTCGTAACGGGCCAGAATGGGCGCCTCGCCCCGCCGAATGGTAGTGATGAGCCCAAAGTCGTCATTGATGGCCACTTCCGTATTGCCACTTTCAATGATGGCCTCGCGGGAAACGTCGCGCTGAGCGCCATCCGGGTAATGGGCAATGACCCGCATCTGCTGGTTGGCGCCGGTGTTCTCTATTATCGGGTTTTGCGGCTCCAGTTCGATGCGGCTCACCTTTTCGGAACCTTCCTTCATGGCGGCGCCATGGGCAATCCACTGGCGAATGGTCTCGTAATAATCAGACCCGATGTCGGTTACCATTCCACCCTCGTGGGGAACCGCCGCCGTAGCTTTGAGGAGCATGAGCGAATCGTCCGGAGAAGCGAAGTTGACCCGGCGAGCCGCATGGTCGTCACTGAATGCGCGCACGTCGTTGAAGGCGTCATACCCCCGCAGGCTGAGTTTAAATCCATTTTTGCCTTCCTGGGAGCCATGGCAGGTGCCCGCATTGCAGCCCAACCGGGATAATATGGGATTCACATCCACCACGAAGTCCGGGTCGTAGCCATCTTTCAAATCCTTGACCTCTACACTGGCGGTGTCCCGCATCCCTAGAAAATGAGCCGTTACGGCGGTCCTCCCTGCGGAGAGAGGGCGAATAATGCCGCGTTCCTCCACTTCGGCTATGGGGCGGGTGACCTCCCATCGCACCAAGCGGGTAAGGTCCACCACCTCACCCGATTCCAGTGTCCCGGTCACTAGAAGCTGGTTGTAGGCATTGGGACCCTTCAGGGAGATGGTCGAAGGTGAAATGGAGAGACGGGCCAACCGCTCGATCCCCTCCGGTCGCTCCTCCAAAACCTGCGCCTTGCCCTTCTTCATATTGACCGGATTTTCGGGGCGCTTGGGTTCGGCCTTGGCCAGCAAGTCGGAATCGGTCACTTCCACCGGGATAAAGGTCTTGCGCAGTTTTCCGCTGGCCGCATCGATAATCAAAATACGTCCATCCGAGGTCCCGGCGACGTAGGATTTTCCATCCGGAGCAATGGCCACGGAAAAGACCGGGGAGTCCACATCCGTTGAATGCAGCAATTTGGCTCCCCGGGTATGGAAAGCCTCAATCTCGGGCTCGATGTTCTTGCTGCCGTCCGGATTCGTCCGCGCCGTTTCAAAAAGCTTCTTCAATTCGGGGGTGATAGTGGCATCGTAATCCGAAGCATAGAGGTTGACCTGACCCTTTCCATTCAGACTGGATACCGCGGCAAAGGTTTTGCCATCCGGAGCAAAGGCCACACTCCAGATGCGTCCTTTCATGGGGGGATACTTCCTTATCAGATTGGCGTTGTCACCGATCTTCCGTTCCGTCTCGCGGTGCATGCGGTAAACCTGGGGCACGCCGTCGGAACCCCCCATCAACACGTGGTCCTCATGGGGATGGCGGTCGATCGCATTGATCCCACCCTTGAGCGCTCCCGGAGTAATGGACGTAATGTTGTCAATAAAGCGCTCCGTCTCCACCTCCGTCAGCTTGGCCGACATGTCGCGACCCACCGATACCAGATGATCCCCTTCGACCGACCAAGCCGTGTCGAGGACCCAGTCGGTGTGACTGCCCATGAAGAATATTTCGTCCCCGCTGGAAACCTCGATGGCCCGCAAAGTTTGATCCGGCAAACCGTAAGCCACGTACTTCCCATCCGGGGACCAACTGGCGCCGTAGGCCGTGTCGTACCCCACCGGTTTGGAGAGCGTCAAGGAACGCTTTTCCACATCCCAGATCTGGATTTCCCCCATGCGCCCGGGCAGGCCCCCGGCAACGGCCAAGAGTTTGCCATCGGGGGAAAAACGGGCCGTTTCGATGCGCTCGGAAAGCCCGATCAAACGCGCGACCAATCCGGAGCCGTCCGCTTTATGGAGAAGAACTTCGTGAAATCCAGCCACCGCGATCAACTCGCCGTCGGGGGAGTAGTCCAGCGAGGTCAATACCGGGGCTACCGCGTACTGGGGCGGATGGTCCGCGTCAAACCGTTGCCGCGCGTTCTCCGGAGTATCATCCCGGGCTCCCTGCTCAATCCACTTGGTGACCAGGGCAAGTTCGTAGGGGGTGAGGGGTTCGTCCTTTTCCGGCATTTCCGGACGGTCGTCCCCTTCCTGCAAAGTGACCAGATCAATGAGGAAACTATCCTCCGGCTTATGGGCGACAACCACGGGTTCCCCCCCTTCCCCGCCGGCAATCATCCTGTCCACGTTGGTCAGTATGTAGTCGCCCTTGGATTTGGCCGGCTGATGGCAGCCGTGGCATTTGGCCTGGAAAATCGGGCGAACGTGCTCGTAATAACTGATACTATCAGGCAAACCCTCGGAGCGTTCCTCTCCCCATCCCGATACGGAAAATATCAGGAAAAAACTCAGAAATGTAACCCCGCGTATCACCTAATCACCAAAAAGCACTTCTATGTACTTTTGTCAAACACCTGCAAAGATACAACCTTATTTTTGAAATCACCGATTACACGGATTCGGACGGATGGGCGGAAGAAGGGATCAAACCTGAATGGCGCTTAGGGAGAGCCTATCCCAGAATCCGGGAATTGAAACTTCATTTCGAGCAATCGCGGCGTAAAGCCGGCTCCTACATTAAACCCTTCGGGGCCATCCGTGTCTGTCTGCGTGCCTGGCATATAGGGTAATGGGGGACAGGAATGACCCCCCCGTTATTCTTCCAGCCTTTCTTGGGATGACCCCAACTGGCGTCGCAGAAACCGATTTATGGGTGAGGCAAAATGAAGGAACAGACTTGATTTGTCCAAGATTAGCCCCAAACATGGAGGGCTTCACAACTGAAACGGAAACAATATACACTCTCGATTATGAACCAGATTCGCCCTAAATTCATCCCATCTCTAATCTCAGTTCTCGCAATCTTCTCCTTGATCTCAGCCTCCGTTTTGCAGGCTCAGGACGGTTCAGAAGATGATGAGATATATGAACTCAGCCTGTTTACGGTAGATGAATCCGATGTGGTCGGTTACGCGGCTACCAATACCCTGGCCGGCACGCGGATTAAAACCAATTTGAAAGACCTGGGGACCTCCATTTCCGTGGTAACCCAAGAATTCATGGAGGACGTGGCCGCGACGGATGCCCTAACTTTGCTATCCTATGTTTCCAACGTCGAAGTGGGTGGCATTCAGGGAAATTTCTCCGGGGCGACGGACGTGGGATTCGGACGCTACCATCAAGTCGCTGCGAGAACCAATCCTCAGAATAATCAAAGAGTCAGAGGATTGCTGCAAGCGGACTTGACCCGTGGATATTTTCTAACGGACATCCCCTTTGACACCTATAATACTGAACGGGTCACCGTAAGCCGTGGACCCAATTCGGTCCTTTTTGGAATTGGGAGTCCAGGAGGGGTTATCAACAACGGAATCAAGCAAGCCGTTCACAATTCCAATTTCGGCGAACTCGGTGTTCGCCTTGATAACTATGGCAGTTGGCGTACTACGTTCGATTATAACAAAGCGCTTATTAAAGATCGCCTTTCCCTGAGATTGGCCATTCTGGAAGAAAGTACGAACTACAAGCAACAGCCGGCTTTCCAGGACCAATCACGTTTTTATGCGGCTCTCAATGCGGTGCTTTTCGAAGGGAATAGCAGTAGAACCACCTTGCGAGCAAATTTTGAGGACGGAACACAGGATGGTTCTCCGGTAGAAGTAATCCCGGTTACGGTCGCCTACGACAACTGGTTCGAGCCTTGGCCGGCAAGCAATTCGCAGTATACCGGAGTCAATGCCCCTGGCAGGGTGGTATCTCCGAGCGAGGGTGGAACATGGGAATTTCAGGACATCGAGGACACTCGTTTTCACGAGAGGGCCGGAAATAGAGCCAATGTAAACACCGATGCACGTGCTTTGTCTTTTCGCCATGTAGGGGTGTTTTTCTCTGAAAGAGGCCAGGGCCCGAGTGTTGGAGGAGGAACCGGATTGGGAGCCTACAATGGTTTGATACCTTGGAATGCGGGTAGGGACACGTATCGAAGCGCTGGACTGGTCGGCACCGCCGTGGCGGAAGGAATTGATCCCGACACCCCTATCAACCAATACCGCGATTTGAGATCAACCAGTCCGGCAGGTGAGAGCTTTGGCATCGGTTTCGCAGCGAATACCTTGCAAAACCGCAACGTGTTCGACTTTTACAACCACTTGTACAGCAATGGGCATGAAACCGTTGTACGAGACTTCAACGCCTTTAACATTGCCTTGGAGCAAACCTTCTTCGATGGCGATCTGGGGTTTGAATTTGCTTATGACACACAGACTTACAACACATTCCAGGATTTTCCATTTTCCGGAGGGCAAGGCACCAACCTGGCGGGTCCCTACGAGGTTTCCATCCATCTAAACAAGTATATCAGTAGCGGCGCGCTAAATCCGAACGTGGGTCGGGCCATGACTTGGGTAAGGCAACCCAAGGTGCGCGATGATACCACGGAACGCGAGACCTATCGGGCTACCGCTTTCTACGAAATCGACTTTACGGAAAACGATGGCTTGCTGGGATGGCTTGGGCGGCACCGTTTAACGGGATTGTACAACGATTACACCAGGGACACGTTCAACGTGACCACGAGTGATATGACCGACAGTGACGAGTTCAACATAGATTCGGCTCAGCAGCACACATTAGGCGTAGGCCGTCGCGCAGTTAACCTGATCGTTTACACGAGTGACAGCTTGCTAGGGGTCAACTCCCTGGACGACGTGCGACTCCACCCCCTTGATTTCATTCGCCCAAAACATGGCGATAGTTTCACTTTCTCCTGGGTCGATACCACTCCTGCAGGGAGTCTTAACGATGGAGTAGCCGGCGATCGCGCGGTTCACGTCAACAATGTGTTCGTCAGAAGCGTTCAGACTGCTGGAGGCATTAGCCAAACCAACATCGAAGCCCAAGCCTTTACTTGGCAAAGCTACTTTTTGGATGACCATATTGTAGCCCTTTATGGTCGTCGGGAAGATGACACTTCAAACTTTGGCAGAAACGTGGCCTCGGAGACAAGTGAGCCTCAGTTCTTTCCGGACAGGGTGTACAATCCTGCTTTCACCAAGCTATCTTCCTCTCCAACTTATGAAGAAACAGGAACAACCCAATCTTGGAGTGTGGTGGGGCGCGTCCCCGAAAATTTCCTTGGAAACTTCCCTTTCAATGTTCAGGCACATTGGG